>CAYPHO010000401.1:0-2455 GCA_964410245.1 uncultured Treponemataceae bacterium
GCGGCCGTGGCTCGTGCCGATGGAGATGGCCAGGGAGTCGACGCCGGTCTTCTTGACGAAGTCCTGGACTTCCTCGGGCTGGGTATAGTGGCTGTGCTCGGAGGACACGTCGTCCTCGATGCCGGCCAGCACGCCGAGCTCGCCCTCGACCGAAACGTAGTCCTTCTGGGAGTGGGCGAAGTCCACGACCTTCTTGGTCAGGGCGACGTTCTCGTCATAGGACAGGTGGGAGCCGTCGATCATGACCGAGGAGAAGCCGGTCTCGATACAGCTCTTGCAGAGCTCGAAGCTGTCGCCGTGGTCGAGGTGGAGGACGATAGGGATATTGCAGCCCAGCTCCTTGGCGTACTCGACGGCGCCTTTGGCCATGTACTGAAGCATGGTCTGGTTGGCGTACTTGCGCGCGCCGGCCGATACCTGGAGGATGACGGGACTCTTGGTCTCGACGCAGGCCTGGATGATGGCCTGAAGCTGCTCCATGTTGTTGAAATTGTAGGCGGGGATGGCGAAGCCGCCCTTTACCGCCTTCTTAAAGAGCTCGACGGTATTGACGAGCCCTAGTTCCTTATAGCTGGTCATCGGAAACTCCTTGTGCGTTATTTCAAGACAAGAAAATAATATGAATCGAGGCATAGCGAGTCAAGGCCCGGCCTTCCGCGCGGCGCCGCGGCCGCGCTCGGAGGCGCCCCCGACGATCCCGAAGACGCCGCGGGCCCGTTGCTACGGCCTTGCGGGACCGGTACGATGGGCTCGTGATTTCGGCGCGAAGGCTCCTATTCCTCATCGCCGCCGCGGCGCTCGTCTCCTGCGCCGGCGGGGGAGCGTCGAAGCCGGTCGTCGTGCTCGACGAAGCCTTCGTAGCTGCCTATCCGGCCCTCGCCGCCGCGATCCAGGCTCCTTCCGCCTTCTCTAGCCCCATGGAGTCCCTGTTCGACCCGGCCGCCAAGCCGCTCGTCATCTCCTTGACCCAGAGCCCCGGCCTCGCCCTCGACGCGGCGAGGGCGGCCGAGGACGGGAAGCCCGGATCTACGGCCATCGTCGCGAGCCCCCTGATCGCCTCCGCCCTGGCCGGCGGCGGGACGTGGAGAGGAGAGCCCCGCCTTCTCGTGCCCGAATGGCGCGGCCCAAGCGTGCCGGGACTAAGCTCGGCCTATAGCGACCCGATCCCCGCGTACCGGGAGGTCGGGGCGGCCCTCGGCGCCTACGTAGCCCGGCTGGCGAGGGAGGGGGGCTCGCCTTCCTGCGGCATCCTCTTCTCGGAAAGCCGCTCGCGTCCCCGCGAGGCCCTCGAGGCCTTCGCCCATGGCTACGCCGAGGCCTCGGGCGGACGAGCCCTCCAAGTCCGCGAGCTTCCGCCCCCTTCGGCGGGCCCGGAATCGGGCCCGAGCGGGGATCCGGCCGATACGGCGGCCATCGGCCCCGAAGACGCGGCGGCGGAGATGCTCGGCTCGGATATCCGCGCCCTCTTCATCGCGCTGGGACCCGATACGGCGGCGGCGATCCGGGCCGCCGCGCGCCCGGGATTGGCCGTGGGCGCCGATTATCCCGATCCGGTAGCCCGGGATTCCCTCGCCTTCCGGCTCGCGCCCGACTGGGACGGCCTTGTCCATGCGCTCTCGGGCCTGCTGCGGGAGGATACTGCCTCGGGGGCCGGCGGCCCCGCGGCGATCGCCGTGCCGGTCCGCGTCGAGGTTCTCGGCCCGGCCGCCGGGTTCAAGGCGGGCGGCCGCGGCTTGGCGGCGTACCTGAGGGAGGCTCGGGCTAAAACGGCGCGTTGACCGAATCAATGCCGACGATGGAATCGACTAATCTTTTTCAGCATATAGTTTGACAAAGCTCTATGCCGAAAATATAATCCCTAGTGAGCCGTAGACTCAGGTCAGCGGAATAGCCAAAGGAGTTTCAAGGATGAAACGGCGACAAAACCTGGCGGTCATGATATTCCTGGCCCTGGCATTGACGGCGGGATCCGGAACCTTGTTCGCGGACGAGCAGACTATCAACTTGGAGTCCAAGCTCGTCCAGGATTTCGCCAAGACGGAGGCGCAGAGCTGGCACGCCCTCGGCAGCAAGTTCTCCAGCCCCGATTTCCCTCGCCTCGGCTATATTAAGGGCGGGCCGACCGCCATACTGGGCGGCGACCAGAAGGCGATCGACGAGGCCCGTTCCATGGCGGTCGCCATGCTCTTCGACCGCAAGGAATACAACTGGATCGACATAGTCCCGGGAACCGAGGAGAAGCCCGTCGAGATACCGCTCCCCGGCCGGGTCAAGATGATCGACATGTGGGTCTGGTCGGGCAACTTCGACTATTACATGGAGGCCTTCGTCCGCGATTACCGCGGCGTCGTCTACACGATCCCGATGGGCGACCTCACCTTCATCGGCTGGAAGAACCTAAGGATCAACATCCCCGACAACGTGCCGCAGGCGAAGAAGTACCTGCCCAAGCGCC
>CAYPHO010000402.1:0-2450 GCA_964410245.1 uncultured Treponemataceae bacterium
TGCCGGCCGAGGAAGCCGCCTGAGGCGAGACCGCCGGGGTCGCCGGCTGCGAAGCCTGGGCCGCGCCGCCCTTCCCTCCCGCGACGATGTTGCGATCGATCGCCAGGGCCTGCCCGTCCTGCACGAGCCAGGAGCGTATCTTCGACCGCGCCTTGCCCGTCCGCGCGATGCGCAGCCAGTTCATGTTCGGCCTGGCCTGCGGCGAGGTAAGGACCTCGACCACCTGGGTGTTGACCAGCTCGGCGTCGAGGGGGACGATCTGGCCGTCCGCCTTCGCGCCCAGGCAGTGGATACCCACGTCGCTGTGGATGGCGAAGGCGAAGTCCAGGGGCGTCGACCCAGCGGGAAGCTCGATCACGTCGCCCTTGGGCGTGAACACGAATATGGAATCCTTGAAGAGCTCTCGCTTGATCTCGTCGAGATAGACCGCCCCGCGCGCGACGAAGTCCGACCATTCCCTGAGCCGGTTGACGATGGGCAGGTCCTCGTGACGGGGAGCCTCGGTTGTCCTGCCCTTCTTGTACAGCCAATGCGAGGCGACGCCGTACTCGGCGACGCGGTGCATCTCGCCGGTGCGGATCTGCACCTCGAGGAGCCGGCCCTCGTAGCACATGACGGTCGTGTGCAGGCTGCGGTAGCCGTTGGCCTTGGGCATCGCGACGTAGTCCTTGAAGCGGCCCTCGATCGGCTTCCACAGCCGGTGCGCCATGCCCAGGAGGGCGTAGCACTCGTTCTCGGTGGCGCAGATGAGGCGAACGCCGAGGAGGTCGTAGAGCTCCTCGGCCCCCTTCGCCCCTTTGCGCATCTTCTGGTAGATCGAGTAGAAGTGCTTCGCGCGGGCCGAGACCTCGACCGAGACTCCCTCGGCGGCGGCGGCGGCGCGGATATCGGCGCCGACCCGCTCGAGGTAGACCTCCCTCTGGCCCTTCTTCGCCGAGACGATATCCTTGATCTGCTCGTAGGCCTCGCGGTTCAGCGCCTTCAGGGCGAGATCCTCGAGCTCGTCCTTAAGCCAGCTGATGCCCAGCCGGTCGGCCAGGGGCGCGAAGACGTCGAGGCACTCGGTGGCGATCTCCTTCTGCGCCTCGACGTCCAGGTACTTCAGGGTCCGCATGCTGTCGAGCTTGTCCGCGAGCTTCAGGATGATGACGCGGATGTCCCGCGCCATGGCGAAGAGCATCTTCCTGATGGTCTCGGCCGCGTGGACGGTCTTGTTCCTCGCCTTCAGGGCGGCCATGCGCGCGGTGTCCTCGACCAGGAGGGCGACGCCCGGCCCGAAGCGCTCGGCCACGCGCTCGAGGGCCGCCGCTTTCCCGGCGGCGGCGCCCGCCTTCGCCGCCGAGGCGCCAGGCTTCGCCGTCGCGCCTCCCGCCTTCCCGGCCGCGGCGCCGGGCTCGGCCGCCCGGGACGCGTCGAGGCAGCCGTGCAGGAGCGCGGCGATCGCCGAGTCCGCGTCGAGGCCCATGCCGACGACCGTGACGGCGACGCGCAGGGCGTGGGCCCATACGGGCTCGCCCGAGGCGCGCAGTCGTCCCGCGCTCAGCTCGATCGACCAGCCTAAGGCCTCGCGGACCCGCTCGGCGTCGGCGGCCGGATAGGCCGCGCGGGCCGACTCGAGGAACTCCTCCCTCAGCTCGCCCACGGCATCCTCCCCTCGGTCACGCGCGGGCGGCCCGCCAGGTCGGCCGAGCTGCCAACCTCCTCGAAGCGCGATATGCGGAAGAGCTCGGCGATCCGGCCGGCCTGGCCGGGATCGGCCTCGATCGCGAGGGCCCCGCCCGGCCTAAGGACGCCCGCCGCGCCCGGGACGAGAGCGCGGATCAGGTCGAGCCCGTCGGGGCCGCCGTCGAGGGCGGCCCGGGGCTCCGACCAGCCCCGTCCCAGCAGGCGGGCGGCCTCTTCCGACTCGACGTAGGGAGGGTTGGAGACGACGAGGTCCCAGCCGGGGCCGAGGCCGGCGAAGAGGTCGGACTCAAGGAGCTCGACCGGGCCGCCGGGCCTCGACGGGTCCAGGAGCGCCGCCGCGTTCTCGGCCGCGACCTCGAGGGCGCCGGCAGAGATATCGGAGCCCGCGACGATCCATTCCGGCCGCTCGGCCGCGAGGCTGATCCCGACGCAGCCCGAGCCGGTGCAGAGGTCGAGTACCCGCAGGCGGCCACGTGATTCACCACAGAGACACGGAGATTTTGGCGAGATCACGGAGGGGAAAGAAGGAGAGGGAGAGAGGATAGTGGGGGAGAGAAGATACCCTTTCGCGCTTTCACCATTTATCGATTTATTCCTCTCTTCCTTCCCCTCATTCCCCTCCGTGCTCTCCTCTTCCCTCGGTGTCAAACGCTCGCTATCGCTCGCTATACTTCGTTCCGTGGTGAATCCTTTTCTTGTGTTCTCTCTACGTTCGCGCAGGATCGCGTCGCCCAGGCGGAGGGCGGCCTCGACCAGGGTCTCGG
>CAYPHO010000403.1:0-2443 GCA_964410245.1 uncultured Treponemataceae bacterium
TGTGGGCCGGCAAGTGCTAATGGCCCGGGCCGCGCGCTTCGGCGCGCGGCCCTTCCTTGCTACCCCGACACCCCGGGCGCCGGCCGCGAGCCTTGACTCTCGGCACGGCGCCCGGCTTTCGCAAGATCGACCCATCGGAGCGTAATCATGCCGAACAAGGCTTCCTTCGACCCCAGCGACATCTATACCATCACGGGAAACCAGATCGCGGAGATCTACGAGCGGAACAAGATGACGGTCCACTTCCAGGGCATGTCGAAGACCCTGCAGTTCCCTCAGACCGTGGCCTTGCAAGGCGCTCCCACCTGCTCGATCGGCGTCTCGCCCTACGGGCTCTATAATCGCCTGAACGACGCGGGCCGCCTCATCATGCTCAACCAGATGGCGGTCCAGCTCGCCTCCGCGCCCTTCCTTCGCTCGGGCGACGAATGCCGCATGCTCACCCAGAAGGATCCCGAGGGAGCCGAGGCCGAGGACGACGTCCAGCCCCTCCAGAACTACTACCATCCGCCGGTCGACGAGAAGGACGTCTCCCTCACTATCAATACGCCCGAGATGTCGATGGCCTTCAAGGTCGGCAAGGTTAGGGTTACTCGCACCCTCGTCTCGCCCCTGCTTTCGGGAAGCGACGAGGCCCTCATGCCGGTCGGCGTCGAGGCCTATGAAGTCGCGAATACCTCGACCAAGGAGCAGAGGGTCACCCTCGTCGTGCCCAAGCCCTCCCTGGTCAATCTGCAGGAGAAGGAGCTCAAGCCGACCGACCAGGACTCGGTCTACGTGTCGACCGCCGCGGTATCCGGCCACAGGCACGAGGAGTTCTCCTCGGGCGGCATGCGCGGCGTCGTCATGGGCAGTACCGAGAGCAAGAACCGCATGGTCCTCGCCGTCGCAGAGCAGAAGGGCGTATCGATCGACGTTCAGCCCTACTTCTGCCTCAACCGCCTCAAGGACGACCTCCTCCTGAACGAGGACGGCAGCTTCTTCGAGAAGCGGAAGAACATGATTCGCGCGGACTACGGTTGCGCGATCAGCCTGACCTTCACGGTCCCGCCGAAGTCCTCGAAGAAGGTCGCCGTCGCCCTTGCCCTCGACTTCCCGACTCAAGCCTACATCGACGGGAAAACCTTCCCCCGCAAGTACCTGAAGGGCTTCGCCGACGAGAAGGCGCGCGCCGTCGACCTCGCCGCGCTCGCCATGAAGAAGTACCCCTCCTGGCAGGAGCGCACGCTGGCCGTCCAGCAGAGGATCCTCGACATGATCCAGTCGAGCCCCTCTTATAAGTCGGACCGCGCCGGCGCCCTCAGGCTTACCCGCCTCATCCTCAACGAGCTCCACTTCCCCCTCTCCAACGCGATCGTCTGGGTCGAGGACGAGAAGGGGAACGAGCGCGCCCGCTTCCTCGAGTGCTTCGACTACGCCTACATCGACCCCTCGGACGTCGATTGGTACTCGATGGTCCTTCTCATGCTCTTTCCCAAGGTCGAGCGCGATCTCTGCCAAGGCTTCGTCGACTCGATCAAGGCCGTCGACAAGAAGCCGCGCTGGTACCACCATCACGCCTCCTTCGTCGAGGCGAGGCAGCACTTCCTCGAGCACCCCGAGCAGTACGAGGGCATGTCCCTCACCCAGGTCCGGGACGACTTCAAGACCCTGGGCTCGGTCGCGCACGACCTGGGCGCCATGCCCAAGGGCCACCCCCTGCGCAACGTCTCGGACTACGCCTGGTACAACAACAACTACTGGGTCGACCTCTACCCGAAGCTCGCCATGCGCGTCTTGCGCAACGTGAAGTTCACGGGCGACATGGACTTCCTGAAGAAGAACTGGGACGCGCTCAAGTTCGGCCTCGACGCCCTCCTGAAGCTGGACTTCGACGACGACGGCATTCCCGAGGGCTATCCCGACGAGGTCAAGAACACCTTCGACAACCTCGAGGTCTTCGGCGCGGACGCCTACGACGCCACGCAATTCCTCGGCGGATGCAAGGCACTCCTGACCCTCGCAGACATGGTGGGCGACGCGAAGGGGAAGGCGCGCATCCAGGCGGCCTTCGACAAGGGCTGGAAGAGCCTGGAGAGCCTGTGGCGCGAGGGCGAGAACAAGGCGGGCGAGAAGCTCCAGTATTACCTGACCTGCTACGATCCGAAGACCCGCAAGAAGAACACCGACGTCTGGCTCAACCAGCTCGACTCGCACTGGTATCTCCTGTCGATCGGCGAGGAGCCCCTCATTCCCGAGGATCGCGTAAAGAAGATCCTCAAGACGGTCTATCGCAACAACCGCGCCTTCATGGGCTGGGCCATGTGCAAGACCGAGAACGGCGGGACGGTGAAGTCCGACCAGGGCAAGGACGTCTACACGACCTCGAACTACGTCTTCGCGCAGCTCCTCGAGTACTACGGCATGGCCAAGGAGAGCAAGGACGTCTACGCGCACATGGACA
>CAYPHO010000404.1:0-2426 GCA_964410245.1 uncultured Treponemataceae bacterium
AGGTAGGACTTCTCGCCGAGCTCGGTCCCCGCGAGGAGTATCTCGGCGACGCCGAGGCTCGCGAGATCCTTGAATATGCGCGCGGCTTGGATGGGCCTTGGGAATCCCAGGATGAGGCGAATGGGGGCGAGCTCGGCCGGTATGCCCGAATGGCCGGCGAAGGCTTCATAGTCGAGGACCATGCCGGAATCGTCCAGCTCCCGCACTATCGCCTCTCCGAGCTTGCCCCGTGCGCCTTCGCTCGAGCCGCAGGCGATGCCGGCGCCCAGGCGGTCGCCTGGGCGCTTCTTCAGGACTTTCTTGACATGGGCCCAGCGGCGATCGGCGCGGGAAAGCCGGGCGCCGATCTCGCCCTTCTCGAGGATCAGTATGTTCACATGCCCATTCTACACGAGATGTGCCCTTCCGAAAGGGATGCGCCCGGCCTCTGCTTCATGCCGCCGCGCGGCGAGATCTCGGATTCGTAGTCGACGCCCTCGACCTCGAAGCCATGGGTCCGCATGAAGTCGAGCCTGAAGCCCTCGATATCCGTCAGCTCGCCCAGATTCTCCGGGGCGATGCGCGCCATCCTCGACGCGACCTCGGCCTGGACCGAAGGATCCATCTCGAGCTCGTCGAGGCGGATGCGGCCCTCCGAATCGAGGGGAACGAGGCCTCCCGAGTACAGCCGCTCGCGCAGGAGCCGGTCGGCCTGCATGACGCAGTCCTCGTGCGTGCCGCGCTCCTTCATGACCTTGAAGAGCGTCGAGATGTACAGGGGGATGACCGGGATGACGGCGCTCGAGCGGGTCACCAGGGCCTTGTTGATCGAGACGTAGGCCCGAGTTCCCGCGTCGCGCATGCGCGCGGCCGCGGCCTCGAGGTCGGCCTTGGCCGCGCCGATGGTGCCGTCGCGGTAGATGGGCCAGGAGAGCTCGGGGCCTATGTAGGAGTATGCGACGGCCTGGGCTCCGGGCGCCAGGACGCCGGCCTCGGCCAGGCCGTCCATCCAGAGCCTCCAGTCCTCGCCGCCCATGACCTTGACCGTCGAGGCGATCTCGTCCTCGGTCGCGGCCTGGATCTCCGCGAAGGAGAGCTCGCGGCTGAACATGTCGACGGTCCTGCCGCGGTAGGGCGCGCCGACCGGCTTGATGACCGAGCGGTGCATGATCCCGGTCGCGGGATCGGTACGCACCGGCGAGGCGAGGGAGTAGATCACGAGGTCGAACTTCAGCTTCAGCTCGGCCGCCGCGGCGATGACGCGCTCCTTCATCTCGGTCGAGAAGGCGTCGCCGTTCAGCGTGACGGCGGGAAGGGCATGGCCGGTCGCGGCCGCGTCGAAGGCCCGGTTGTTGTACCAGCCGGGCGTTCCCGTCGATGAGCCGCCCGGCTCCTTCTCGTAGGAGACGCCCACCGTCGCGGCGCCGAAGCCGAAGGCCGCGCCGATCCTGGTGGCGAGGCCGTAGCCCGTCGAGCATCCCACGACCAGGACGGCCTTCGGCCCCGACAGGCGATCGTACTCGGAGCGGCGCTCGAGCACGTACTCGATCTGGCGCTCGGTCTCGCGGGCGCAGCCCTCGGGGTGGGCGTTAAGGCATATGGAGCCCCGTACCATGGGTTTTATGAGCATATCGTTCCTCCGGGGTAAAGTATCGCGCATCCGGCCGCCGCGCGCCCGCATGGGCCGGCGCGCGGGAGGCCTCGGCCCTACTCGCCGACTATAGAGATCCACTCGGCCTCGACGGCGGCCTCGCCGCCGACCGAGCCCGAGCCGCGCTGGTGGATGATCTTAGGCGTGGCCCTGATGTTCTCTATGATCATGTCGAGGCGCTCGCCGGGCCGGACCGGCCTTCGGAAGCGGGCTTCCCGTAGCTTGGCGAATAAGAAGGTACCCGCGTTCTTGATGCCCATCTTCCTGACCCCGACCCCGCCGCACTGGGCCATGGTCTCGACGAGGATCACCCCGGGCACGACCGGGAAATCGGGGAAATGGCCGGCGAAAAACCACTCGCTCGCGGGGAAAGTCCGCTCGGCGACGATCTTCCCGTCCTCGATCTCGACCTTGTCGACGAAGAGGAAGGGCTCCCGATGCGGGATGATCGCCTTGATCTCCCGCCTCGGGTCGTCGGCCGATATGATCTCTTGCCCGCTCACGAGGGCCTCTTCAGCACGACGACGCCGTTGTGCCCGCCGAAGCCGAGCGAGGCCGAGGCCGCGGCGCGCACGTCCATCTTCCTGCCGACCTTGGGGACGTAGTCGAGGTCGCAGCCGGCCTCGAGGTCGGGATTCTCGAGATTGATGGTCGGCGGCACGAATCCCTCCTCGATCGCCTTGACGCAGACGATGGCCTCGATCGCTCCGGCCGCGCCGAGCATGTGGCCGGTCATGCTCTTAGTCGAGGAGATCGCGATCTTCTTCGCGTGCTCGCCGAGCGCCTTCTTGAGCAT
>CAYPHO010000405.1:0-2421 GCA_964410245.1 uncultured Treponemataceae bacterium
ACGACGGCAAGTTCCACAAGGTGGCCAACGTCGTCGGCGCCTGCATGAAGTACCATCCCCACGGCGACCAGTCCATCGGCCCCGCCCTCGTCGTCCTGGCCAACAAGGACCTGTTCATCGACAAGCAGGGGAACTTCGGCAACATCGCCACGGGCGACGACGCCTCGGCGCCCAGGTACATCGAGTGCCGCGCCAGGCCCCTGGCGAAGGACGTGCTCTTCAATCCCAAGACCACCGAGTACGTCGAGTCCTACGACGGCCGCAACCGCGAGCCCATAGCCTTTCCCGCCAAGGTCCCCGTAATCCTCATGATCGGGGCCGAGGGCATCGCCGTGGGCATGAGCACGAAGATCCTCCCCCACAACCCCGTCGAGGTCATCAAGGCCGAGATCGCCGCGCTCCGGGGCAAGAGGTTCAAGCTCGAGCCGGACTTCCCCACCGGCGGCCTCTGCGACGCCTCCGAGTACGCGGACGGCCTGGGCAGGGTCAAGGTGCGCGCCAGGCTCGACCTCTCGGACGAGAAGCGCATCGTCATCCGCGAGCTGCCCTTCGGCTCGACCACCGAGAGCCTCATCGACTCGGTGGAGGCCGCGGCCAAGGCGGGCAAGATCAAGATCGCCTCGATCTCGGACTTCACCACCGACAAGGTCGAGATCGAGATCAAGCTCCAGCGCGGCGTGCATTCGGAGGAGGTCGTCGACGCCCTCTACGCCTTCACCGAGTGCGAGCAGTCTATTTCGTGCAACCTCCTCGTGATCAAGGACGACATGCCCGTGGTCATGAAGGCCTCCGAGGTCGTGAAGCACCACGCCGAGCGGCTCCAGGGCATCTTGAAGCGCGAGCTCGAGATCGAGATCGGGGAGCTCCTGGACGAGATCCACGCGCGCACCCTGGAGCGCATCTTCATCGAGGAGCGCGTGTACAAGGCCATCGAGAAGCAGAAGACGCCCGAGGGCATCCGAAAGTCCGTCGTCTCTGGCCTCGAGCCCTTCAAGAAGGAGATAAAGCGGCAGGTGACCGAGGAGGACGTCGAGCGGCTGCTCAAGATCCCCATCAGGCGCATATCGCTCTACGACATCAACAAGGCCAAGGAGGAGATGGACCTCCTCAAGGCCAAGCTCGCCCAGGCGCGCAAGCACCTGGCCGCCCTGGTCGAATACGCCGTCGCTTTCCTCGAGGGCATAGCCAAGCGGCTCGAGAAGGATTGGCAGCGGAAGACCCTCCTCGAGTCCTTCCACCAAGTCGACGTGAAGGAGGCCGCCCGCCGCGACCTTGCCCTGCGCTACGACGCGGGCTCGGGCTACCTGGGCACCTCCCTCTCCTCGGGCGACATACTCGCCCACGTCTCGCCCTACGACAAGGTCATCGCGATACGGCGGAACGGCCTGTATACCGCCATGGCCGCGCCGGAGAAGCTCTTCGTCGACAAGGGCCTGCTGTTCTGCGGATCCGCGGAGAAGGACGAGCTGTCGAAGAATCTATTCACCGTAGTATTCAAGGACGGAGCGAGCGGCTTCCCCTACATCAAGAGATGCCGCATCGAGCAGTACATCAATAACCGCGACTATTCGCTGATACCCGACGGCGCCTCGATCCTCCTCTTCTCCACCCAGGAGGATTTCGAGTTCACGGTCGTCTACGAGCCGAAGGCCAGGATGAAAATCAAGGAAGAGCGCTTCCGGGCCGGCGACTTCGAGGAGCGGGGACTGAAGACGCTGGGCGTACGGCTGGCCTCCAAGGAGGCGGCCTCGGCGCAGATCGGCGTCACGAAGCTGGCCGCCAAGGCCGCGCGCGCCGCCGAGGAAGCCGCCCGCGCCGAGGAGCTCTTCCCCGAGGAAGCGCCGGCCGCTCGCGGGAAGGGCGCCGGCAGGGGCGCGGCGAAGGGGGCGGCCGCTTCCAAGCGCGGATCGGCCAAGAAGGGCGCCGCGGGCAGGGCCGCCAAGGGCGGCGCGGCCGCGAAGCGCGGGCGCCCGGCCAAGGCCGGCCCTTCCGAAGGGGCCGCGCCGGCAAAGCGGGGCCGCCCGCCTAAGGCGGCGGGCGCGGCCAAGCCGGCCGCGCACGAGGATCAGCCGCAGGGCCTCCGCGCCCGCGCGGAGGCGGCTAGGAAAGCGGCCGCGGGCACGGCCGAGTCCGCTGCGCCCAAGAAGCGCGGCCGACCGGCCAAGGCGGCTGGAGCCAAGGGCAAAAAGAAGGCCTAGCGGCGGCCCGGGAGCGGCCGCCTCGGTCCTGGCGCGGCGGCCCCTAGGCGGCGGCCCGGCAGCGACCGCCTCGGCCCGGGATCGGACGTCGCGGTCCTGTCAGGGCGAGCCCAGCCCTTGACATTGACCTTTTTCGCGGGGTAGATTTTCTTCGCTTTCGAGAGGGAGCATTCCCCTGTAGCTCAGCTGGCAGAGCAAGTGGCTGTTAACCACTGGGTCCGGT
>CAYPHO010000406.1:0-2417 GCA_964410245.1 uncultured Treponemataceae bacterium
CCCTCATCCCGTCCCGGTGGCAGGCCGCGCTCGGCGGAACCGCGCTCAGCGGCCTCGACGGCGTCCCGATCGTGAGCCGCACGTCCTACGGCCCGACCGTCTCGGCCTTCGATCCCGCCATGCTCGGCACTGTCGACCCGGCACCCGCTACCCTCCTCGTCGGCTACACCTACGAGCATTCCACCCTCGGCTCCTGGGGCAACTCGACGGAGCGAAACCCGCAGTTCAACCAGGCTTCCGGCTCGAGCGGCGTGGTCTTCCCCTTCGAATCCGATACCCTGCTTTTCTTCGGCAGCGCCGGCCTGGGAATACCCTGCTACGGTCAGGGCACCGATGATAGGTCGCTCGACCGCACGCCCGTACCGGGCACCGACGGCCAGGTCGTCTACGTCTACGATCCGGCCAGCAACGGCAAGGGCTGCCACGCCTACCCCTACGGCGCCTACGTCTGGGCCTACCGCGCCGCGGATCTCGCGCGCGTGGCCGCCGGGACCGCCCAACCCTGGGAGATCGTTCCCTACGCCACCTGGGAGCTCGAACTGCCGATCGGGACTGAAGGCGCCAAGACGCTCTGCGGCGCGGCCTACGACCCGGACAGCCGCCGCATTTTCGTTTCCCAGTACAACGCCCAGGACGCTTCGCCCGCCATCCACGTCTACAGGGTCGACCTTTCCGCTACCGAGGCGCGCTAGCAGTCGTTTCCCGTGTATAATGCGGGATATGAAACGTCAAGACAGCATCCGCCGCGTCCTGGCCTTAGCCTCGATCCTGTTACCCTTTTTCCTCGTCGCTTGCCCACGCCCCGGGGATGCGGGTATATACTATGTCGCTCCGGACGGCGACGATACGGCTTCCGGAGGGAGGCTGCGTCCCTGGGCCAGCTTCGAGCGATCGATGCGGGACATAAAGCCTGGCGATCTTGTCCTCGTCAGGGGCGGCGTCTATGCGCAGCGCCTCGTCATTAGCGTCTCGGGCTTGGAGGGGAAACCCATTACCTTCGCGGCCTATCCCGGGGAGACGCCCGTCATCGACGGCTCCGGCCTTACGATCCCGAACGGATGGGGAGGCCTTATAGAGGCGGCCGGACGGTCATTCGTGACGATTTCGGGATTTACGGTGAGGAACTCGAGCGCAGCGGCTATCTTTGCCTGCGACGGCCGGGGATTATCCGTGACGGGCAATACTACCGAGTATTCGCGCTCCTCGGGAATCCAGGCCTGGGGCGATACGGACCTGATCGTCGATGGCAATACCGTGATCGACGCATGCCTCGGAGGCGAGGGCTGCCAGGAGTGTATCTCCATAAGCCATACGGCCGGCTTCGTCGTTACGGACAATTCCGTGATCGGCGGCGGCATGGAGGGCATAGACGCGAAAGACGGTTCTTCGCGCGGCCTGATCGCCGAAAACCTGGTGCGCGACTTGCCGAGGGTCGGCATCTACGTCGACGCCTGGGACTCGGATCAATCCGATATCGAGGTCGCGCGCAATCGATCCTGGAACAACAAGGTCGGAATCACGGTCAACTCGGAGAACGGGGGAATCTGCGGCGACATCAGAATCATCGATAACGACCTCTCGGGCAACCTCGAGTGCGGGCTGTGGATCGGCTGCGGCGGCGTGGAAACCGCCGCGCATCCGGTCGTAGGCGTCGAGGCGCGGGGGAATCTGATCAGGAATACGCGCAAGGGAGACGGGATCAGGATCGGAGTCGTGAAGAACGGCCGCACCGAGGACATCTACGTGCACGACAACGTAATCTACGGGAACGGTCGTTCCGGAATCATGGTCGCCGATTGGCGGGTTGATAAGACGTCCGAAACCGCGGCGATGGCTGACGTGAGAATCGTCAACAATACCGTGGTATCCAACGGCCTCGACCTCGTCACGGACGGCGGGTGGGGGACGGGAGGCGTCGCCCTGTTCGCCGCGGAAGCGGTCGGCCTCGTCGTGCGCAACAACCTCATCTCCGATCATCCCCGCTTTTCCATCGCCACGGACGCGGCGGTGACCTACAGCCCTTCCACGGACCGGGCCATGCTCGCGATCGACCACAACGCCGCGGCCCCCTTCGCGGCCGGCGCCTACGGCTATAACCAGACCGTCGGCGACGAGGCCTCGACGGGGGCGGCTCTCTTCAGGGACGCCGCGGCGGCCGACTACCGCCCGGCCGCGGGCTCGGCGGCCATCGGCGCGGGCTCAAGCGTCGGCGCGCCGGAGAGGGACTTCGCGGGCTCGCTCCGGCCGACGAGCGGCCCCTGTACAGCGGGGGCGTACGAATACATCGCGGACTGAACCCCGGGAAAGGAATGCGCGCCTCAATCCTTTCGCAACGGCACCCAGTACTCGCACCAATAGTCGCTCGCCGAACAGTCGGGAAGACGCGGGTAATACTCGACCTCCGCGGTGCCCGCGTG
>CAYPHO010000407.1:0-2408 GCA_964410245.1 uncultured Treponemataceae bacterium
CCTGCCCTTCCTGGGCACGATCTTCATCTTCCTGATCGTCGGCAACCTGGCGCCGATGCTGACGCCCGTCGGCGCAGGCGTCTACTTCGGCGGCCACATCGAGCCGGCCTTCGTCATCAAGCCCCTCACCCGCGACATCAACGTGACGGCCGCCCTCGCGATCATCGTCATCTTAACGGTCCTCTTCTCGAGCATCGTGATCCGAGGGCCGATAGGCTACCTCAAGCACCTCGCGCACCCAACACCGGTCATGCTGCCCTTCAACCTGCTGGAGTACGCGATCAAGCCGATGTCGCTCTGCCTGCGGCTCTTCGGCAACATCCTGGGCGCCTACATCATCATGCTGCTGATAGAGGCGGTCGCCCCCGTCGTCGTCCCGCCGGTCGCGGGGCTCTACTTCGATCTCTTTGACGGCCTCATCCAAGCGGTCGTATTCGCGTTTCTCTCGACGGTCTACATCGCCGAGGCAGTCGAATAGCATTTCTCAGGAGGAATCATGGACGTTCAATCTGCTGCTATGATCGGCGCCGGCGTCGCCGTCCTCACGGGGCTCGGCGCGGGCTTCGGCATTCCCCTCGCCACCGGCAAGACCTCCGAGGCCATCGCCCGCCAGCCCGAGGCCTCCGGCAAGATCACCGGATCCTTCCTCCTCGGCATCGCCCTCGCCGAGGCGACGGCCATCTACGGCCTCGTCGTCGCCCTCCTGCTCATCTTCAAATAGGCGGGGCCGGGGCTAAGGGAGGAAGGCCGTGCTCAACTTCGGAGTAACTTTTCTCATTACGATCGCCAACTTCCTCGTGCTCTTCCTGATCCTCAGGAAGCTCCTCTTCAAGCCCGTCACCGCGTTCATGGACGCGCGGGCCAAGAAGATCAAGGATTCGCTGGCCGAGGCCGCCTACCTCAAGAACAAGGCACAAGAGGACTCGAAGCGCTACGAGAAGCTGATGTCCGAGGCCGACGCCGAGGCCGAGCGCCTCGTCAAGGAAGGCTCCGAGCGGGCCGCCGCCGAGGCCAAGGAGCTCCTGGAAAAAGCGAACGCCGACGCCGCCGAGGCCCAGAGGCGCGGCGAGATCGCCGCGGAGCAGGAGCGCGAGAAGGCCATGCAGGACCTCGCCGCCGACATAGCCCGGCTCGCGGCCGAGGCCGCGGGCAAGCTGGCCGGGCGCGAGGCCGCCGCCGAGGACGAGCGGGCCGCCGCCGCCCTGATCCGCGAGCTGGAGGCGGGCCGTGTCTGACCGCCGGAGGGCCTGGGCCCGCGCCCTCTTCGACGCGGCTCCCGACCCCGCGAGCCGCGAGGCCTACGGCGAGGCCCTCGAGGGCATCGCCGCGGCCATGCGCGCCGACGCGGCCGTCCACGAGTTCCTCTCGGATCCCTCCGCGCCGCGCGATCAGAAGCGCCGCCTCCTCGAGGCGGCGCTCGCGGCCCCGCCGGGCGGCGGCGCTGCCGGCGCTCGCGCGGCCGTCTTCTCCCGCTTCTGCGGCCTCCTGGCCGACAAGGGCAGGATAGGGCTGGTCTCGCACATCGCGGCCGCCTACGGCGCCATCAGGGACGCCGCGGAGGGGATCGCGCGCGTGGAGATCGAGGCGGCCCGCGAGGCGTCCGCGGACGTCGTCGGCCGCATCGCCGCCGCCTGGGCCGCTCGCCTGGGCGCGCGTACGGCGGTCGCCACCTCGCGCGTCAATTCGGACCTCATCGCGGGCTACCGGCTCAGGTCGGGCTCGCTCAGAATAGACTATTCGCTCGCCGGCCGCGTTGAGCGGCTGCGCCGCGAGCTCGGCCGGCCCTTGGATCAGCGGGAGCCGGCCCGAGGGGAAGGATGACATATGCCGCTACGACCCGATGAAGTGACCGGCATCCTCAGGGAGCGGCTCGCCGCCTTCGAGGACCGCCCCGACCGCCAGGAAGTCGGTACCGTCGTCCAGGCCGGCGACGGCATAGCCCGCGTCTACGGCCTCGACGCCATCTCCTACGGGGAGCTCGTAGAGTTCGAGTCGGGGGGCTCGGGCATGGCCCTGAACCTCGACGAGGACGACGTCGGCTGCGTCCTCTTCTCGGGCCAGGACTCGGTCCGCGAGGGCGAGACCGCCCGGAGGACGGGCAGGATCGTCGAGATCCCCGCCGGGACTGAGCTCCTCGGCCGGGTGATCGATCCCCTCGGCGTGCCCATCGACGGGAAGGGC
This sequence comes from uncultured Treponemataceae bacterium, assembly GCA_964410245.1. Taxonomy (GTDB): domain Bacteria; phylum Spirochaetota; class Spirochaetia; order Treponematales; family Rectinemataceae; genus CAZXXZ01. The sequence continues at coordinate 2,182 of CAYPHO010000407.1, forward strand.
GCGGTCAAGCCCGACCGCTCGATGCCGATCGAGCGGCGGGCGCCCTCGGTCATCGACCGCAAGTCGGTCGGCGTGCCCTTGCAGACGGGCATCCTCGCCATCGACGCGATGATCCCCATAGGCCGCGGCCAGCGCGAGCTGATCATCGGCGACCGCCAGACCGGCAAGACGGCCATCGCCATCGATACCATCATCAACCAGAAGGGCCAGGGCGTCGTCTGCGTCTA
>CAYPHO010000408.1:0-2407 GCA_964410245.1 uncultured Treponemataceae bacterium
GATTGGTAGCGAGAGAGGGGGTCGAACCCACGACCGAGCGGATATGAGCCGCTTGCTCTGCCAGCTGAGCTATCTCGCCATACGGACAAGAACTGTTTATATCGAGCGGGGCCACGTTTCGTCAAGACCCGGCCGCCGCCTCAATCCTTCGAGCCGAAGATTTCGTCGATCGCGTCCTCTATGGAGCCTGGCCGCTCGCTCCCTCCCTCGCCCCGCGCCTCTCCGCCTTTAGCTCCCGCGGAACCGAATAGGCCACCTAACGCGTCCATCACGCGTCCCGCCGCCTGGGCGAGCGGGTCGGCCGAGGAGCGGAATTCCTCGGTATACGACTCGCGGGCGCCGTTGAAATCCCGACCCGCGTCGCGCTCGCCCTCCGAGCCGCGCTTCGGATAATCCCCGGCGAGGATGGCCGCGCAGGCGCCCGACCTCTCCCATTCCTGGATGGCCGCCATGCGCGTCACGGGATAGGGATGGCTCTCTCCTAGGACGTCCAGGAGCTTATAGATCGAGTCGAGCCCGCCCTCCCCCGCATCGTAGTCGCGAGCCTGCCGGAAGAACTCGTTCAGGTCCATCTCCCCGACGCGATTCCCTGCCGCGGACTTCATGAGCGCCCGGAGCAGGGCCGGCGAGTCCTGCGTCGCCAGGAGCGAGGCCCGGTCGGCGGAGAGCTCGCTCTTGCGGTCCCACTCCCTGAGCGCGGCCGTCGCCGCGGCCAGGGCCGCCCCGCCGAGCGGCAGGCTCGACAGGAGTGTCGCGGAGGCGCGGACCAGGAAGGCCAGGAGGGTCTTGTAGACGGCATGTCCCGATAGGACATGGCCGACCTCATGGGCTATGACGCAGGAAAGCTCGTCGTCCGACCAGGTATCCAAGGCCGCGCTCGAGAGGACGATGAAGGGCTTCTCGACTCCCAGGGTCATGGCCATGGGCGAAGGGCCCAGCATGACGAAGAGCTCGGGAACCGGAGACAGGTCGAGCCGCTCGGCGGCCTCGACGACGAGGGCCCTGGCCCTGGGGAACTGGGACTCTGTCGCCCGCGCCGCGTTCGCCAGCATGCCCAGCCTGAGCGAGCGCTCGGTGGTCGAGCCGATGATCTTCCGGACGAGGTCGCCGGCGATCGGTATCGAGGTGAAGGCCGCCAAGGCGGCGCGATCGGCGGGATGCTCCCAGGCAGTAGGGCTGATGCCGGGGAAGCTGCGCTTCTTTTCCATGGGCCCATGATATCCCGAGCGCGCTCGGGCGGCCAAGTACGAACGGCCGCGATTTCAAGCGGACGCGGCCCCGGACGGCCGCGACTGCGGGCGGCCGCCTATCCCTCGAAGACGATAAGCCTGCCATTCGCCTCGGCCCTCGCGAATCCGCGATTCTCCTCGATCCAGCGAATAGTCCGCTCGGCATAAAAGAATACGTGCGTAGGATCTTCCTTGTAATGCCATCGCGCGAAACCGTCGCCGTCGCGCAGGAGCTCGGTCATGCAGTACAGCCTCCCGCCGGGGGCGAGAAGCCGCCTTAGCAGGGCGAATTCCTCCGCGGGATCGTAGAAATGCTCCATGACCTCGCTGCATATTATGAATTCATAACTCGCCTCGAGCGCGCCCGGATCGTCGCGGAAATAAGGATCGTAGAGCCTCGTCCTAAACCCCCGCTCCTCGAGCATAGTCGACGCGACCGGCCCCGGGCCGGCTCCGAAATCGAGGCCGCGATCGCCGGTGCCCTGCCTCGCCGCGATCGCCTCGACCAGCGGCGAGGCGAAGCGCCTGTAGCCAGGATCGCGGACATCGTTCCTATGCAGGAGGTAGCGCGACTTCTCCTCTTCGGGCCCGAGCCTGTCCCTCGGATCCAGGAAGGCGCCGCCGCATCCCGGGCACGAGTAGTAGTTCCTGCCCCTCGCGGCGTACAGGTCCGCGGGGTCGCCTCGCCGGCACAAGGGGCATGCCGCCCTCGATCCGTTCATCGTCATGGCCAGGACGCAGTCGTTTTTCTTCGCGAAATCCAGGCTAGCATCCATCATCCGCTCCTCATTCGGGCTAGGGCCGCAGGAGCTGGGCGCAGCGCTCGGCCAGCTCGGCGGTAAGCTCTTCCAGCAAGGCCGGCGCGGCGGACCAGCGATGCCAGTAGAGGTCGACGTCGACCCTGGCTTCGGCCGAGAGCTCGACCAGGGAGCCGCGCGCCAGCTCGGCCTCGGCCTGGACGAGGGGAATCATGCAGTAGCCGACGCCTCCGGTCACTACGCTGAAGATACGCTCCGTGGAAGGAAGGTAGTAGGCCGGCGGCTCGGGAGCGTCGGTCCCGAAAGCCCGGCGGAGCGCCTCGCGCTGGAGGCGGTCGTCGCGATTGTAGTGGATGACCGGCGCGGCTGTCGCGGCCCTCGCCGTGAATCCGTCGGGAAACCAGCGCTCGATGTACGAAG
>CAYPHO010000409.1:0-2406 GCA_964410245.1 uncultured Treponemataceae bacterium
CCGCTTTCTCTACTCCTCCAGTCCGCCAGAAATTTGCGAAATTCTCTGATAGACGGTTCCTTCCCAGGGAAGTTCACCGCAGCAATGGATATATTCGGCGATGTGATTGTAAAAACCAATGATCGTCGGCAGGCGCAGCATGAGTTGGGAGTGTTGAAAGTAATCGAGGAGAGTGCCGACGGGCCAAAGAAGAAATGTGCTGATGTCTGGAAAATTATTACAGAGAAAGACAACAAACCATAAGCTGTCGTAGATCCCAGGAGTCAACGGTCTTACTCTCAATAATTATTTCGGAAAGCAACTCTACTGGGGCTATTACGCCAGGGAAACTTTTGTTTGCCGTAAAGGAGATGACATGAGTTACAAACCGGACTATGGTTTACGCCAGATGAACGACGGGATATCCCAAGATGTGGACCTGCATTTCTATGATTTCCCCTTGCTGAGCCTGACGGTACTTGATCGAGGCCAATACTCAACTACGGTCGATAAACTATTTGCTGGCGAACTGCACGCCCTTTCACTTGATTTCAACCAGAAACAACTGGATCAGATCCTTTCCAAGGCACCACCTCAGATTGCAGCTTTTCTGAGAAAGGAACTCGCAAACGATCCGGACACACCTCGGACACTCGATTTCGAGGGTCGGGTAGTGTTTGGAGTACGAGCAAGGCTTGGAGAACTTCAGCAGGTGGAGCACGAGAGTTTCGTGCCCCTCGTTGCCCAAGAGATTATGTTAGATGAAACGGCATCATCTGAGCATCATGCCAGGGTAAAAATACGGACTGACCAACTCAAGAAGGGTGCGCGGGTGAGAATGCGCAATGGATATGAAGCGATTATCGTTAAAGAGTGCGATGGGAACACTTTGATAGCCAAAGTTTTCGGTGCCTTTACTGAAACCGGCAGCATCTACGCCCACAATATAGTTGCCACGGAGGTGGATGGCAAATGGGTGGATGTAGAAGTGACAGAGGAACAGGCTCGGTTTTTTTTAAGGGAGGTCAAACCCTTCTTCGATGGGAATATCAATCTCGATACTATAAAACGTAAATAGTTTTGGGGCAGCACTCCCCAGCCCCCACACCACCAGGCATGGGCGTGAGCAACATGCGGGTCAATGGGGCGTGGAGTTATCCGGAAACTGAAGAATATCTTGCAGGGCGTCTGGTTTGTAGAGGGATGTTCATGTCGAGTAATTCGCACGAAATTATCCTGGCATTTTGGGCGCTTGGTAACTATTTCTCTCGACTGGGTGGCGCTGCTCGATATTTCAATATGAGTGAGTCTGACATCCCGCTTTACATAGCGTGCCAGTTGGCGAAAAGGCACTCTTCATCCTTCGAGCCGCGAGACTACTTAAATCATCAATTTATCGAGGCTGCCTTACCAGTATTGAAGGAAGTACACTCTCATCTTGAATTGGTGAAAACTCAAGACGATGAACTCGCGGGCCTTGTTTATGAGTTCACGAATTACGCCAATTCAAAGCTAAAGGCAGATGACAGGTCGGCCAGATGGGACCAATTCGTCGAGTGGGTGAACCAGACATACGCACAACCCATCATTCCACCAGACGCTGCGCAATGAAGCCGCGCGAATATGTCATCGTTTTCCCGTGCCTGGGCCTCCTTGGCGACGATGTCGGGGTTGTTGTGGATTATTTGAGCGTGTCTCATGTGTTTTGCTGACGGAAGGCCAAGACGCTCATGCTTCGGAGGTTATCCTGATGGCTCCGTTGTGCCTCCGGTAATCCGCCCCTTGGGTCCCTTCACCGGACGAACGATCCCACGTGCGGGCTTCTCTTGGCTGGCCAGCTCTCCGATTCTCGCCTCGATGTCGGGCAGCATCTCCCCAACTGGCCACTGATATCGTCCCCTCACTCCGCAAGTTCGGCGCAACTCCCCTTACTCCACCAATATATTTACACCTTTTACCGTTTTACTTTTTGTGATACACTGCGACGCCAGTGGAGGTGATTATTATGAGCCCACAACAGCACACCGCAGAAACAACCGGAACGTCAAAACCGAAGAGACAACCGCGAGGCATCCAACCCAAAATACAAGCACCGAAAAATACCGTGGCAGTAAAAGCACGGCGCAGAATACTTATCAAAGAACTATTGAAAGGAACTCCCGCAAAAGAGGCTGGAATTATTGCCGGTTTCAGCCCCGCGACCGCCGCGTCCCAAGTATCGCACACCGTAAAAGACCCTAAATTCCAGAACAGTATGCACGCCGCTATGGAACGGTTAGGCATGGGCGACGATTATTTGGCCGAGCATCTTCGGAAGTTGATCGAAGCCAAGAAGGTTATTTCCGCCAACATCATCGTTACTGGAGGGAACACAGGCTTGGCCGATACAGGATCAACGAGGAAAGGTTATATCAAAGTTCCTGATTA
>CAYPHO010000410.1:0-2396 GCA_964410245.1 uncultured Treponemataceae bacterium
GCCGCTGACCACGACGTTGACGTAGTCGCGGCTGCGCAGGATGTGGTCGTAGGTCGACAGCAGCGTGTTCGCGTCCGGCGGCAGGTACACCCGGACGATCTCGGCCTTCTTGTTGACCACGTGGTCGATGAAGCCGGGGTCCTGGTGGCTGAAGCCGTTGTGGTCCTGGCGCCAGACGTGGCTGGTCAAGAGGTAGTTCAGGCTGGCGATCGGGCGTCGCCAGGGGATGCCGCGCGTCGTCTTGAGCCACTTGGCGTGCTGGTTCGCCATCGAGTCGACGATGTGGATGAAGGCCTCGTAGCATGAGAAGAGGCCGTGGCGCCCGGTGAGGAGGTAGCCCTCGAGCCAGCCTTGGCAGAGGTGCTCGGATAGGACCTCCATCACGCGGCCGTCGGGGGAGAGGCGGTCGTCGCTCGGCAGGGTCTCGGCGTCCCAGGCGCGGGGCACGGCGTCTATGACGGCGTTCAGCCGGTTCGAGTTGGTCTCGTCGGGGCCCACGATCCGGAAGTTCCGGCTCGCGGCGTTGCGCTTCATCACGTCCGCCAGGTACTGGCCCATAACTCGGGTCGCCTCGGCCATGACCGCGCCCGGCTTCTTTACGTCGACCGCGAACTTGCGGAAGTCGTCCATGGCGAGTTCCTTGAGCAGGAGCCCGCCGTTCGCGAAGGGGCTGGCGCTCATTCGCAGCTCGCCTTCCGGCGCCAGGGCCGCGATCTCAGCCTTGAGCCTGCCCGACTCGTCGAAGAGCTCCCAGGCGCGGTAGCTCTTGAGCCAGGTCTCGAGGAGCTTAACGTGCTCGGGATTGCCGGCCAACTCGGAGAAGGGTACCTGGTGGGATCTCCAGGAACCCTCGGCCGGCTTGCCGTCCACGACCTTGGGGCCGGTCCAGCCCTTGGGGCTGCGCAGGACGATCATGGGCCAGGCCGGGCGCTTGTCGGGATCGAAGCCCTCGCTCCTCGCCTTTTCCTGAATGGCGGCGATGCCGTCCATCGCCTTGTCCAGGGCCTCGGCCATCGCGGGGTGCATCTTCGCGGGATCGTCGCCCTCGACGAAGTAAGGCTCGTAGCCGTAGCCCTTGAAGAGGGCCTCGAGCTCGGCATGGCTTATGCGCGAGAGCACCGTCGGATTGGCGATCTTGTAGCCGTTGAGGTGGAGGATGGGCAGGACGGCGCCGTCGGTCGCGGGATTGAGGAACTTATTCGAGTGCCAGCTCGTGGCCAGGGGCCCGGTCTCGGCCTCCCCGTCGCCCACGACGCAGGCGGCTACCAGGTCGGGGTTGTCGAAGACCGCCCCGAAGGCGTGGGCCAGGGAATAGCCCAGCTCGCCGCCCTCGTGGATCGACCCGGGCGTCTCCGGGGCGACGTGGCTGGGGATGCCGCCGGGGAAGGAGAACTGCGTGAAGAGCCGCTTCATGCCCTCCTCGTCCCGGCCGATGTGGGGATATACCTCGCTGTAGGTTCCTTCCAAGTAGGCGTTGGCGACCAGGCCCGGTCCCCCGTGGCCCGGGCCCGCCAAGTAGATCATCTTGGCGCCGCGCTCCTTGATGACCCGGTTCAGGTGGACGTAGATGAAGTTGAGGCCCGGGGTAGTGCCCCAGTGCCCCAAGAGCCGGGGCTTCACGTGCTCGGCCGAGAGGGGCTTTTTCAGCAAGGGATTGTCATAAAGGTATATCTGGCCGACGGAAAGGTAGTTCGCCGCGCGCCAGTACTTGTCCATGAGCTCGAAGTCCGCGTTTTTCATCCGCGCTCTCCTTCCATATTGGAAAGATCATGCTTAGCGGCGCTCGGGTCAAGCGGGGGGGGCGTTTATTCCCGGCGCCCGGGCCGAGGCCCCGCGCAGGCGCGCCTGCCTCTAGAGGAATGTAAATAAAAGTTAACTAAGCCTGCCCGGCTGCGCCTGCTCCAGGATGCGCGCGGCGAGCGGAGGGAATTCGTGTGTCGCGATTCGCGACACACGAAAATCATTTTCCTTGCGAATCTCCCCCTCTTTCCTACTCAAGGATATAAGCGGAAAGAGGGGGAAAGCCGTTGAACGATATCGAGCTGTAGCTTTGCGTGTAGGCCCCGGAGGACAGGATGTAGGCGCGGTCCCCGATCTTCGCCGAGTCCGGCATGGTGTAGGTCCACTTCTCGTAGAGGATGTCCATGCTGTCGCAGGTGGGGCCGGCGATGATGATCTCCTTGGCCTTGCCCGCGCCCTCGAAGTAGATGGGGTACTTGATCGCCTCGTCGAGGGTCTCGATGAGGCCGCCGAATTTGCCCACGTCCAGGAAGACCCAAGGGTAGCGCTCGTGCACCGACTTCTTCGCGATGTTGACGACTTCCGAGACGATGACGCCCGCGTTGCCCGCCATCGAGCGGCCCGGCTCGATGATGATCTCCTCGGGCCTGTAGTCC
>CAYPHO010000411.1:0-2383 GCA_964410245.1 uncultured Treponemataceae bacterium
ATGAAGTCCTCGAGCCTGGGCATCGTCGCCTTCTTCAGCGTGCGCGTCGCGGCCTCCACGGCGTCCGCAAGCATGACCACGGCCGCCTCGCGCGAGGCGGGGGGCTGGCCCGGGTAGCTGAAGTCGTCGACCTCGACCTCTCCCTCGCCCTTCTTCGCCTGCTCGTAGAACCACGTTATCACGCTATTGCCGTGGTGCTGGGAGACGATGTCCACGACCCTGTCCGGCAATCCCAGGGCGCGGGCCTTCTCGGCCCCGATCTTGACGTGGCTCCGGATGACCGTCGTCGAGAGCCTGGGATTGATATCGTCGTGCTTGTTATAGCCCGACTGGTTCTCGATGAAGTACTCGGGCTGCTCGATCTTCCCGATGTCGTGGTAATACGCGCCGACGCGCGCCAGGAGGGGATCGGCCCCGATCTCCCGGCAGGCCGACTCGGCCAGGTGGGCGACGGTGACCGAGTGGCTGTAGGTCCCGGGCGCGACGGTCAGGAGCCGCTTCAGTATCGGCGCGTTGAGGTCCGAGAGCTCTATCAGGCGGAAGCGGGTCGGCGCGTTGAGGGCCTGCTCCAGCACCGGGAGGATGGCGAGGCCGAGCAGGGCGCAGGCGAAGCCGTTGACGGCGCCGTAGAGGGCGGAGACGAAGACCGGGCCCGGGCTGCCCGAGCCGGGGGCCGCGAGGACCGCGGCGGCCGCCGCCTCGATCAGGGCGAGGGCGACGCCGGCCTTGACCAGGTCGATGCGCGAGTCGGCCCGCTTGACCGCGAAGGTCGCGGCCGCGCCGGAGAGCAGGCAGAAGGCCATGAGCCGCGCGTCGAACCCGGCCGCGGCCTGGGTAAGCAGGGCGAGCGAGACCGAGAAGAGGAGGCTGAAGCGCGGCCCGGCGAGGACCGTCGCGACGATCGCGCAGAGGGCGGTCGGCAGGAGGAAGGACAGCTCGAGGGGGCTGGGCTCCGCGAGGCGGCGCGCGAGGAGGGCGGCCGCGAAATAGACGAAGGCCGACAGCCCGGCGAGGTAGGCGGAGCCGCGCTTGAGCGCGAAGCCCGAGATCGGGGCCGCGAGGGCCATGAGGCCGAAGGCCATCGCGGCGGCCAGGATCCCCGCCGAGCCGACGAGGAGGCCCCACTCGATCTTCGACATGGCGTTGCGCGCGGCGACCAGCCTGGCGGCGTCGGACTCGGTCACGACGTCGCCCTTGCGCAGGATCCTCTCGCCCCTGGCGATGATGCGCGTTACGGGCTCGACGGAGGCCCGGGCCGCGGCGGCGCTCCTCTCCGACGCGGCGGGATCGAAGAAGGCGTTCTCGACGCAGAAGCCCTCCACGAGCATCGAAACGAGCTCGGCGAGCGGGCGCGAGAGGCGGCGCTCGGCGTACTCGGCCTCGAGCGCCCGGCCGAGGCTCCTCAGCGTGACGAGCCGGCTCATGGGCAGCACCGACGACGAGTCCGAGCCCCCGTCCGCGGAGCGCAGCTCGACGAAGTCGGGATTGTACTCGCCGAGGCCCGACGCGGGCAGGGCGGCGACGCCCTGGTCGAGGAGGCCGCGGAGGATCGAGTCGGCGAAGGCGAGGGCCTGCGAGCGATAGGGGGACGAGGCGAGCTCGAGCACCCGCGCCTTCGCGAGGAGGCCCGGGAAGCTGCGCTGCACCCGGAGGTAGAGGGTCTCGCTGGGCAGGTCGTCGGCGACGAGGGCGGAGATGAGGTCGCGGAATTCGCCGTAGCGCGCGACCGCCCTGGAGGCGGGGTTCCGGTCAACGGCGAAGACCGGGAGCACCAGCTTGAGCTCGGCGTCGACGCGGAGCCTGGTGGCCACCTCGTCGACGTAGGAGATCTCGCGGCCGGCGACGACGTCGCGCTCGGCGATGACGCCGGCCTCGAGGAGGGGCGGGGCCTCCCTCGAGTCGACCGCTCCCGGTCCCAGGGCGATGATGAGCAGCGCGGCGACCGCGAAGGGGACGCCGATCGATGCGGCGGCGCGGCCGTCGAGCGCCCTCCTCCCGGCGGATTCGCCCCGCGCGAACGACGCGATGCGCGACATCGCGCTTCCGCCCCTAGGTTCCTTATTCGGATTCATAGGCCTCGATGATCCTCCTGGCGATGGCCGAGCGCACGACGTCCCTCGCGTCGAGCCGGCATTCGAAGACGCCCTCGACCCGCTCGAGCAGGCCCAGCGCGTGCACGAGGCCGGAATCGCCCTTGCGCGGCAGATCGATCTGGGTGACGTCGCCGGTGACGATCGCCTTGGTGCCACTGATGACAATGCCCTTGCCGTTCTGCAATTGCCGTGCTTTGAAAAACAATTTCTATTGCCTGCATATTTGCAGATTTTCTATCGGTATGTCAATATATTGTCACAAAATGTTTAGAATATATATTTAACAAAAA
>CAYPHO010000412.1:0-2371 GCA_964410245.1 uncultured Treponemataceae bacterium
CAACCTCCAGAACATCCCCGTCCGGGAGGAGGAGGGCCGCCGGATCAGGACGGCCTTCTCCGCGCCATCGGGCCGCATGCTGGTCTCCGCCGACTACTCGCAGATCGAGCTCGTCGTCCTCGCCCACCTCTCGCGGGACCCCGGGCTGCTGGCGGCCTTCAAGGAGGGCGTGGACGTCCACCGCAGGACCGCGAGCCTCCTCTTCGGCATGGGCGAGGCCGAGGTCACGCCCGACAAGCGGCGCATCGCCAAGACCATCAACTTCGGCGTCATCTACGGCATGTCCGCCTTCCGCCTCGCGAACGAGATGGGGATCCCGCGGGGCGAGGCCCAGGCCTTCATCGACGCCTACTTCAAGACCTACGCGGGCGTCCTCGACTTCATCGGCCGGGCGGTGGCCGAGGCCGAGAGGACCGGCTACTCGACGACCATCCTGGGCCGGCGCCGCCCGATCGCCGGCATCAACTCGCGGAACAAGACCGAGAAGCAGGCCGCCGAGCGCGTGGCGGTCAACACGCCCATACAGGGCTCGGCCGCGGATATCGTCAAGCTGGCCATGATCCGGGTCCACGCGGCCCTCGCGAAAAAGAGCCCATCCTCCCGCCTCCTCTTGCAAGTCCACGACGAGCTGATAGTCGAGAGCCCCTCCTCGGAGGCCGACCAGGTCGCGGCCCTGGTCAAGCGCGAGATGGAGGCCGCGATCGAGCTCTCCCTGCCCCTTCGCGCGAGCGTCGAGACGGCGCGGCGCTGGGGCGAGATGCATTAGCATGCTGATCGGGCTGACGGGCGGCTACTGCGCCGGGAAGAACGCGGTCGCGTCGATCCTCGAGGCGCGCGGCTGGACCTGCGTCGACGCCGACCTCGCGGGCCGCGAGGCCATGCTCCTCCCCGAGGTCCGGGGAGCGATAGCCGCGCGCTTCGGCCCCGGGGTCCTCGCCCCCGACGGCTCTCCGGACCGCCGCGCCATCGCGGCCGTGGTCTTCTCCGATCCCGCGGCCCTCGCCGACCAGGAGGCCATCGTCCACCCCGCCGCGATACGACTAGTGAACGAGAGGATCGCGGCGGCCGAGAAGGCGGCCCGCGGGCGCGGCGAGGAGCCGCGGATATGCGTCAACGCCGCCCTCCTGCACCGGGCCGGGATCCTGGGACGGCTGGACGCGATCATCGAAGTCCGGGCCCCCGTCTTGATCCGGCTCGCGCGCGGCCTTAGGCGCGACGGCGAGGGCCCGGGCGGCGCTTTGCGTCGCCTAACGCGTCAGCGTGGCTTCGCCGCCGCCCTGCGGTCCGCGGCCGCGGCCGAGTCGGCGCGGGCGGGCAAGGCGCCGCCGCCCATGCTCGGCCTAAGGAACGCGGGGAGCAGGCGGGCCCTCGAGGCGGCCGTCGCCCGCGCCCTGGGCGCGATCGAGGAGCGTTCAGCCCGTCATTGACGAATTGACGGATTATGTGAGCGCGAGCGGCACCGGGCCTCCCCGATCGGCAAGCTACGCCCGCGTGGGAAAAATGAGGCCGCCCGTAATCGTTTCGCCTTGTTGATGCATAACCGCGACAGTATAATCCGCTCCGTCTTCCATTATTGAAACATGCCGGGAGGGATCCGCCCTCGTCCGACTAAACGCCCGCGGCAACGAGAAGCCGGGCATAAGTCAGGGCGGGTCCACGGCGTAAGGAGAGAGATATGAGGAACGTATCGAAGCTCGTCCTCGCCCTGCTGCTGGTCGCGGCGGCGGCGGGCGCCTTCGCCCAGGCCCCCAAGGCCGCCGGCGCGAATCTCACCATCGGCTTGGTCATGGTAGGCCCCTACAACGACCATGGCTGGAGCCAGGCCCACTACGACGGCATGCAGTACGTCCTCGGCAAGGTGCCCGGCACTAAGCTCGTCTACATCGACAAGGCCAATTCCGCGGACCGCCCCGGCACGACGGTGTCGCAGCTGGCCGAGAGCCTCGTGGCCCAGGGCGCCAAGCTCATCTGCTTCAGCTCGGACGATATGGCCGACGAGGCGACGAAGTTCGCCCAGGCCCACAAGGACGTCTTCGTCATCATGTCCTCGGGCGACGCGGTCTGGAAGGACGGCAAGAACTACAAGGACATGCCCAACATGATCAACATCATGGGCAAGATGGAGTATATGAAGATGGTCGCCGGCGTCGCCGCCGCCATGACCACCAAGACCGGCAAGATCGGCTACCTCGGGCCCCTCATCAACGACGAGACCCGACGCCTGACCGCCGCCGCCTACTTGGGCGCCAAGTACGCCTGGGTCAACTACCGCAAGATGGATCCCGCCAAGCTCGAGTTCAAGGTCACCTGGATCGGCTTCTGGTTCAACATCCCCGGCGTCACCTCGGACCCGACGCAGGTCGCCGACGAC
>CAYPHO010000413.1:0-2368 GCA_964410245.1 uncultured Treponemataceae bacterium
CTTGGAGCGGACCGCGCCCAGGGCCGCGCAGGCGACCTTGCGCCTCGAGTCGGCGACCATGAGCACTAGGTCGCCCGGCTTGGCGCCGAGGGCGGCGATGAGGTCGCCCTCGAGGGCCGCGTCGGCGCCGGAAGCGGCTGCGAAGAACTTCGATGCCCCGCCTTCGAGCTTGCCTTCCGCGTTGACTTTCATCCACGCGAGGCCCTTCGCGCGGTAGATCTTGGCCTGGGCCTCGAGCTCCTCGATCTGCTTGCGCGAGTACTCGGCCTTGCCGGGGACGACGAGGGCCTTGACCGCCCCGTCCTGCGAGCTGATCCCCTTGGCCGCATCCGACGCTTTGCGCGCCTCGCCCTCCGCGAGCGCGTCCTTGAAGGCTTGGAACGCAGATCGCCTGGCGAGCGCGGAAGCGTCCTTCATTTCCATCTCGAAGCGGAGGTCGGGCTTGTCGGTGCCGTAGAGCTCGATGGCCTCGTCGTAGGCGAGGCGGCGGAACTTATTCGGGAGGTCGACGCCGAGGGACTTCTGGAAGACGTAGTTCATCATCCCCTCGACCAGCTCCAGGACGTCGTCGCGCTTGACGAAGGACATCTCGATGTCTATCTGCGTGAACTCGGGCTGGCGGTCGCCCCGAGCGTCCTCGTCGCGGTAGCAGCGCGCCAGCTGGAAGTACTTGTCGAGCCCCGAGACCATGAGGATCTGCTTGTACAGCTGGGGCGACTGGGGCAGGGCGTAGAACTTGCCCGGGTAGAGGCGCGACGGCACCAGGTAGTCGCGGGCGCCCTCGGGCGTCGACCTGATGAAGGTCGGGGTCTCGATCTCGTAGAAGTCCTTGCCGACCAGGTACTCGCGGACGGCGAAGGCGACCTTGTGCCGCAGCTCGATCTTGCGCCGCATCGAGAAGGAGCGCAGGTCGAGGTAGCGGTACTTGAGCCTAAGCTCTTCCTTCGCGTCCGACTTCTCGTCGATCATGAAGGGCAGGGTCTCGCAGCGCGTCAGCACGTCGATCGACTCGGCGACGACCTCGATCGCGCCGGTATCCATATCCGTGTTCGCCATATCGTCGGGGCGCGGCCGGACTATCCCGCGGACCGCGATGCAGTATTCGAGCTTGAGGTCCGCCGCGACGGCCTTCAGCGCGTCGGGGGCGTCCGCCTCGACGACGACCTGGGTGATCCCGTAGCGGTCCCGCAGGTTGACGAAGCAGATGGGGCCGTGGTCGCGCTTGCGGTGCACCCAGCCGTTGAGCACGACCCGCTGGCCGGCCTCGGATTTGCGCAATTCGCCGCAGGTCGCGGTACGCTTCTGGTATTCCATCCGCGCATTCTATCCGAGCCGGCTTTCGAGGCGCAAGCGAGCCTCCCCGTTCCAATTTCCGCCGCGGCGCGGTATCCTGGCCGGCGGAGACCAGGAATGACCGAACGGACCATGCGGCCCGAGTCCCTCGTGAAGGAGCTCGGGTCGACGATAATACTGCAAGGGCTCAAGGCCCGTGAGCTCAAGCGCTTCGCGCGGATCTGCGAGCTGCGGGACTACGAGGCCGGCGACCTGCTCGTCGAGCAGGACGCCATCGGATCCGACCTTCACATCCTCCTCGCGGGAGTGGTGGATATCGTCTTCCGCGGCCCAAAGGGCAGGGAAGTGCGGGCCGGCGAGGTGCGCAAGGGCGACGTCCTGGGCGAGGCCTCGATCTTCATGGACCTGCCGCGCACGGCGAGCGCCCGCGCGCGCTCCTCCTGCCTGGTCGCAGCCGTCGGAAGGGACAGCCTCTTCCGCTTCTGCGCCGCCAACCCCCGCGCGGGCCTCAAGATCTTCGGCTTTGTTATCTATAGTTTTTTTAAGTGTCTGGGGTCCACCAGTTGTGAGCTGGTCGCGGAACGCGAGTCCGTGGTCACTTCGGAAGACCTCGAGCGCCTGGGCGCCTGCTTCCCGAAGTCGCTGGAGGATATCCTCCGCTCCTGATCGGAACCGCGAGGACTCTCCGCCGGTACGTTGACAGCAAGGCCGTAAGGCATGACAATCTAGCTTCAGGAGGGAACCGCGATGATCACCAAATACTGCCTCAAGGTAAAATTCGCGGGAATCACCCACGACCTCTTCTTCGAAGTCGACGAGAAGGAATTCTCGCGGCTCAAGAATCGCTATCTCGAGGTCGCCAGGGGCGAGGAGGCGGTGTCCCTTACCATGAGCGACGGTTCGGCGGCCATCATCGCCTGCAAGAATATCGAGACGATCCATTTCGTCTTCGAATCCAGCCTAGAGGAGTTCCCCTCGCTCGGCGCCGTTAAAGAAGAAGAAGTCGTCGTTAAATACCGCCTGCTCGGACGGCAGGAGCCCGAATACCTCACCGTCGACTCCCCCTCGACGGCCG
>CAYPHO010000414.1:0-2349 GCA_964410245.1 uncultured Treponemataceae bacterium
TCGCCCGGGTCGAGCAGCGCCTTGAAGATGACATTGAGCGCCCCCGAGGCGCCGCAGGTCACGACGACCTGCTCGGGCCCGAGCCGCGTTCCTTGCTCCCGGTTAAGGCGCTCGGCGATGGCCTCGCGTGCCTCGGGAAGCCCCGCGTTGGGCATGTAGGCGTGCAGGGAGGGATCCTCCGAGGCGACCAGCCTGGCCAGGCATTCCTTCAGCTCGGGCGGCGGAGAGACGTTGGGATTGCCGATGCTGAAGTCGAAGACCTTGTCGTCCCCGTAGATCTTCTTGAGCCTCGCGCCCTCCTCGAACATCTTCCGGATCATGGAACCCTTGTCGAGGTAGCCCCTCATCTTGACCGCGATCGCCATTGCGCTCTCCTTACAGGCGAGGAGGATAGCCGAAAGGGGCGGGATTGGTAAGCCGCGGCGGCGCGGCACTCAGGGGCCGAGGACCGCGCCCTTCTTCCTCTCGAAGAGATCGAGGCGGGCGCCGCTCTCGAGCGCGACGGGAGCACCGGCGTAGCCTTCGACCAGGACGGCGCCCGAGTCGACGGCGATCGTCCCGTCCGCGATCCGCAGGGCTCCGCCCTCGGTCGACGCCCGGACTCCGCGATACTCGACCGCGACGCGCATCGGGCCGGCATCTACAGTCAGCTCGCCCTCGGTCAGGACGAGATAGATCGAATCCGCGCCGATCTCGCGCACTTCGAGCCTGCCCATGGGACCGAGTACGAGGGACGCGCCCTCGTACTCCATCCTCGCCTCCGCCCCGATCCAGGCGGAGAGTATCGAGCCGGCGGGAAGTCGCCTGCCTATGACGGCCTGGCGCCAGCCGATCGAAGGCAGCAGGGCCTCGGCGTAGCCCCTCGACTCGGCGATCTCGATTTCCTGGGCGAAGGCCGCGGAGGAGGCGGCCAGCGCCAGCGCGGCGACGGCGACGGCGAGCGGCCGGCCCGGCCGCGATCCCGGGCGCGTCATAGCGATACCCTCGCTTCCAGCCCGAGCTTCGGCAGGAAGTCCCCGTCCGCCGCCAGGAAGCCGCCCCGCGCGCGGATATCGAAGCCCGCGACGGGCTCGTAGCTCAAGGCGGCCTCGAGCTCGATCCCCAGGTACGGCCCCAAGGTATCGATCGCATAACCTGCCGCCACTGTCCCGCCCGGGGCCGCGAGGACGCGCAGGGCGAGGCCGGCGCCCAGATCGGCCCCGCGCGGGGCCGCCGGCAAGGAGGCCTCGGCTCCTAGCTCGATCGAGAAGAGATCCTCAGGGGCGACATCGTAGACGAGCGAGGCGGCCGGGCCGGCTAGGTTCGGAAAAGCGCCGCCATCGAATCCGCCCGCCCAGAGCGCCGCGATCCGCGCCTCGCCTAGGATGGCGCCGGGCAGGTCGTAGGCCAGGAGCGCGCGCGCCAGGAGGCCCGCGCCGCTCTCGGCGTCAGAGGGAAGCGAGATCGAGACGATCGCCGCTGTCTCGTGCCTGAGGTCGGCGACGAGTCGGCCGCGGCCGGCGAGTCCGATGTACCAGGAGTCGAAAGCCTGTCCCGCCTCGCGGAAGTCCTTCTGGAAAACTCCGAAGAGCCCGAGGTCCTGGCCCAGGAGGCCTTCCGCCTCGAGCCGCGCTATCGCCAGGAGGCGGCGCGGCGCCCAGTACAGGCCGTCGTCGGAAAGATCGGCCTCGTCGCCGGCGCTCAAGCGAACTCGGTTCTGGCGCTTGTCGAGGAGGCCCAGGTAGCCGGATCCCAGCGCAGCGTAGAAGCGTCCCAAGCGGAGCTCGGCCTCGAGCCCGTCCATGGCCTGGGCCGGGACGAGGGAGTCGGGGTCGAGGAAGAGCAGGCCGCTCGGCTCGGCGGCCTCGATGCGCCCCGCCGCTATCCGGTACCAGGGATCAGAGGCCAGCGGCTGGGCCGATTCCCAGGAGGCTGACAGGGCCGAGGGAAAGAGGAGGAAGGCGTCGGAGCGCGGCGCGCCCGCGACGACGTCCTGCGGGGCGTAGGCGAAGGCGCCTTCGGCCATGAATGCTAGTTCGCCCGCGGCGAAGCGGCGATCCAGCGAGGCGCGCAGGCACAGCCCGTCGCGCGAGTAGAGCTCGGCGTCATTTCCTTTGTCGGCGAGGAAGGCCGAGGTGGCGACGGACGCGTCCCAGTCGAAGGCCAGGCCCTGGGCCGCGATGGAGCCGGCGCCCAGGAGCGCGGCCAGGGCGGCCGCGATGATGCGGATCCGCGTCACGGGGCCGTCGCCTTGCTCTCCTCCAGCTTGCGGAGGAAATAGATGAGGTCGGCGGCGCCGACCTCATCGACGCCCCGGGTCCCGGGAGGGAGGAGCCCGAGCCGCAGGACTTCCTTGTAGGCCGTCCTGGG
>CAYPHO010000415.1:0-2346 GCA_964410245.1 uncultured Treponemataceae bacterium
CTGGTCACGGCCTACGATACGGAGCCCTTCCGCAACGTCTTCCCGACCGACCCCTCGGATCCCAGCTACGACGAGTTCGTGGCCAAGGAGGGCGAGGAGGCGGCCGCCGACGAGAACCGCAAGCTCCTCGAGTTCTACGCGGGCGCGGACCTGCTGGTGCACGACACGCAGTACACGGCCAAGGAGTACAACGCGTCGAAGGTGGGCTGGGGCCATTCGTCCTACGAGTACGCGATCAACGCCGCGCACGAGGCCAAGGCGAAGCGCCTCGTGCTCTTCCACCACGACCCGAACAGGACCGACGCGGAGCTGCAGGAGCTCGAGCTCTTCTACCAGGCGAAGATCCGCGGCAAGACCCGCATGCAGGTCGAGATGGCCCGCGAGGGCCGCGCCTTCACGCTCTAGCGGGCCGCCCGGCGGGCGCGATGCGCGCCGGATCGCCGTCGGGGGCCCGCTTGACCGTCGGCCCCCCGCATGCCGATACTTCCGAGATGAGCAGCACTAAGAAGAGACTCGCGGCCGAGCGCAGGGACGCCGCCCGATCGGCCGCGGCCGCCGATTTCGCGGCCGGCGCCCGCCATCTCCCGATAATGGCCCTCGCGTGGATCGGCCTGGTCGCCGCGACCGCGATCGCCGCGCTCTGTCCCCGCTTCACCGCCTTCTATGCGGCCTACATCGCGATCTGCCTCGCCCTCTGCGCGGGCGCCCTGGCCTTCCTCGACGCGATCTACCGCAAGCGCAAGGCCTACCTCCACCCCGCCTTCAAGAAATTCCTGGGCTACGGCCTCGCGCTGCACTACGCGGCCTCGGCCCTGCCGCGCGTCGACTGGGCGAGCTCGGGGCTCATCGGCGAGGGCTACGTCGCCTACATGTTCGTCCTCGCGATGATCTGCCTCGCCGCGGGCCTCGCCCTCTTCGTCGCCTGCGGCAGGCCCTCGGCCTTCGCCGCCCTGGGCCTCCTGACCGAGGCGGAGGCGAAGGACAGGAATCTGCGGAAGAAGAGATTCGCCGCGGAGCGGAAGAAGGGTTTCGTCCACGGAGCCCTGGAGTGGGTCGACGCCCTGGGATTCGCCGCGATCCTGGTCATCCTGGTCAACACCTTCGTCTTCCAGCTCTACGTGATCCCCTCGGAATCCATGGTGCCGACATTCCTTAACAAGGATCGGCCCTTTACCCTCAAGCTCATCGCCGGGCCGAGGATCCCCCTGACCGACTGGCGCCTTCCCTTCATGAAGCTGCCGGCGCGCGGCGACGTGATCACCCTCGCCAACCCGCGCTATCCCGAGAACCAGGGCGTCAACCTGAAGAAGTACCTCTCGCAGCTCGTGTCGATGGTCACTTTCACGGCAGTGACGATCGATCGCAAGCTTCCGAACGGCAGGGATAGGGCCGACCCGCTAGTCAAGCGCATCGTCGGCCTACCGGGCGAGCAGCTCATGATGGTCGACGACGTCCTCTATTCGCGGCGCGGGGGAGAGGCCTCCTTCTCGCCCGTGAAGGAAGACGCGAAATGGGCGCATGTCGACTTATGGAAGGAAAGCGCCGAGCTTCGCAGGAAGATAGAGACGCTCCCGATCGACAAGGCGACGAGGGATGTCTTCTCGGCCTGGGACGCTAGGAAGAACGAGGCCGATCTCGCCGCCTTAGCATCCGCCCTGGCATCTGCGTCTTCGGCGATTCCATTTGGCCTGGGCGCTTCCCGGGCGGAAGCCCTTTTCAATGAGATCGGGAAAGGCGCGCCTTCCGTGAATGCCATCGTCTCGGCGGCTCGGAAAGAGTTCGAGTCTTACTCGCCCGGGAGAGCCAATCCCATCGCGGCTAGCTGGACTAGGTTCGACGCTACCGCTGCTCTCGTCCTTGCGCTGTCCCTGCCGTCATCGCCCGCCGCCCGAACCGTCCTGGCCGATTACGCCAAGGCGCCCTCGTCCGCGGCGGATAACGCTTTCGAGCACGGCGCGCGGGCATTGAACCTGCTGATCAAGAAGAATACCGTTGATCGGATCGAGCGCTGTACGCGATTGGCGGCCTCGGGGGCCTCGGTCGATGCTGTATTGAAGGATCAGGAATTGGCGGACTTGGAGAGGGAACGCGTAGAGCTTAATGCATACCTTGAGAAGTACGATGCCCGGAATTTCGCCCCCTTCCCCGGAGGATCCGTCGTTCTGGGCCCGACCGAGTACTTCGCAATGGGGGATAACCGTTACAACTCGATAGATTTCCGTAATCGCGACGATATGAAATTCACGATGCGCCCTATCGATCCCTCCGATCCGAATTCGGTCCTTTATCCCTCGAGCATCGATCCCTTCGCCCTGGACCTGAAGTACATCGAGGGCTACGCATTGT
>CAYPHO010000416.1:0-2339 GCA_964410245.1 uncultured Treponemataceae bacterium
AGCCCCGCCAGGACCGATGAGGTGTCGATGCCGAGGTTGTCGAAATAGAAGAGGGCGGCGAGCACCCACAGCAGGGCCTTCAGGAAGCCGGCGATCGGCTTTACGTGCTTTGTGCTCTCGGGGAGGTCCTCGCGCTCGGCGAGGGACTCGACGTACATGCCCAGGAGCGAGGTCAGGAGGCGGGCGCCGAAGAGCACCGCGAGGCCGACGAGGATGTTGCCGACTATCTTCTGGGCCGCGCCCCCCAGGTCGAGTATCTCGGCCGAGGCGAGGGCGGCGACGAGGTAGATGGCCGGGATGATGAGCCCCCTGATGGCCTTCTCCCACGCGATATCCTTGGGCCGCTTCTCTTCCTCGGTCTGCTTCGCGGCAAGGCGCTTGGCGACCTTGCCGAGGATTAGGCGGATGACGAGGGTCGCGGCCGCGATGCCGATGATCGCCGTGATGGGTACGTAGAACGAGAAGGGCTTGCCGAACAGGACGATGTCTTCGAGCTTCATCGATGCCTCCGCGGATCGGTGATGCCTTCATTGTACGCGCATTCCGCCCGGGGGCAAGCGGCCGCTCCCGGCGCGGGGCGCGGGCTCGCCGGACCCGACCGGCCCGCGCGGCGCCGCCTTGACCGATGCGCCTCGCGGCGATAGTATTCGACTCATAATGAACGCGAGCATGAAAGGCGCCGTCGGCGCCGCGATCGGTTTCGTAGTCCTCATCGTAGTAGCGCTCGGGCCCTGCCCGGGGGCGTCGCGATGAGGCCGTAATCCGACCGCTATACAGCGATCGTAAGCATGAGGCCCCCGCGGCGACGCCGCGGGGGCCTTTTTTATTCGCTCGGATATCGAGAAAGGGGACGGCCATGAGAGAGACAGGCGCGAGGATCATCGTCGAGCTTTTGAGGCGCGAGGGAATCGACACCGTCGTCGGCATACCCGGCGGCGCGAATTTGCCGCTCTACGACGCCCTGCACGGATCGGGGATACGCCACGTGCTAGCGCGCCACGAGCAGGGCGCGGGCTTCATCGCCCAGGGCATGGCCCGGAGCACGGGCAGCTGCGCCGTCTGCCTAGCCACCTCGGGGCCGGGGGCGACGAACCTGATGACCGCCCTGGCCGACGCGAAGCTCGACTCGGTGCCGATCGTCGCGATCACGGGCCAGGTGGCGAGTCCCCTCCTCGGGACGGACGCCTTCCAGGAAGTGGATACCTACGGCATGAGCCTGCCCATCGTGAAGCACTCCTACCTGGTCCGTTCGGCGCGCGAGCTTCTCTGGGCCATTCCCGAGGCCTTCCGCATCGCGATCTCGGGAAGGCCGGGACCGGTGCTCATCGACATTCCCAAGGATGTCCAGCTCGAGTCGATCGAGTTCGAGTCCTGGCCCGAGAGCTCGCGGACCGACGCTGCCGCGCCGATCGCCGGCGCCGACGCGCGGAGGGCTGCCGAGATGATCGCCGAGTCCGAGCGGCCCTTCCTCTACTTCGGCGGCGGGGTCGCCGCGGCCGGCGCCCAGGCCCGGCTCGCCGAACTTTCGCGCAAGGCCGAGATCCCCTCGGCCTCGACCTTGCTGGGGCTGGGCTGCCTAGTGCCCGATCATCCGCTCTACCTGGGCATGCTGGGCATGCACGGCAGCCGCGCCGTCAACGAGCTCATCGAGGAAGCCGACCTCCTCATCGCGGTCGGCGCCCGCTTCGACGACCGCGCGACCGGGGACGCCCGCCGCTTCGCGCGCCGCGCCCGAGTCCTGCACATCGACGCGGACGCGGCCGAGATCAACAAGATCAGGACCGCCGACCTGGGCGTCCGCGCCGACGCGAGGACCGCGCTCGAGGCCATCCTTCCCCTGGTCCCTACTCGCTGCGGCACGGCCTGGGCCGCCCGGGCGAGGGAGCTGGCCGCATCCGCCTCCCTGCCCGAGCCTCGGTCCGAGCTTCATCCCCGCGCGATCATCCGCGCCATCGCCGAGGCCGCCGGCCCGGACGCGATCGTTACGACCGACGTCGGCCAGCATCAGATGTGGGCGGCCCAGGCCTATCCCGTCCGCAGGCCGCGATCCTTCCTCAGCTCGGGAGGCCTTGGCACGATGGGCTTCGGCCTGCCGACCGCCATCGGCGCCGCCCTGGCGAATCCCGGGCGCAGGGTCGTCTGCATTACGGGGGACGGGTCATTGCTCATGAATATCCAGGAGCTGGCGACCTTGGCCGAGCTGGGCCTCGACGTCACGGTGGCCCTCTTCGACAACGGGACCCTGGGCCTGGTGCGCCAGCAGCAGGAGCTCTTCTACGAGGGGCGCTACTCGGCCTCGCGCTTCGGGACGCGCGTCGACTTCGCGGCCGTCGCCCGCG
>CAYPHO010000417.1:0-2339 GCA_964410245.1 uncultured Treponemataceae bacterium
TGCGGCTGACGACCTCGCGCGAGCTGCCGATGTGGTCGGCCAGCTCGCGGTGCGTCGCCTCGACGCGCCGGCCCGAGGAGCGGGCCGCCTCTTGGGACAGGAACTGCGCGAGCCTCTCGTCGACGCGCCGGAAGGCGACTTCCTCGACCAGCTCCATTATCTCGACCAGCCGGCCCGAGAATTGGGCGAGGGCGAAGTCGCGGAACGAGGGGCTGTCGGCCAGGAAGAGGCGGACCGCCTCGCTGGGGATGAAGGCCGCGAAGGTCCTCGCGTCGGCCACCGTCGTGGCCGGGAAGGCCGGGAGGAAGCGCCCGCAGTCGAGGCCGAGGATGCAGAATTGGCCGCGCCCGAGGCGGTAGAGCGTTATCTCGCGGCCGGACTCGGATATCCTGTACAGCCGGATCGAGCCCTCGATGACGAAGGGGACCGAGGCGCAGCTCTGGCCCTCCCTCAGGATGGTCCGGCCCGGCTCGAGCTCCTTGAAGGATAGCGAATCGGCGAGCCGCGCGCGCAGGGCGCCGTTCCATTCCGGGCCAGAGAACGCCGGGCCGAATGCCTCCATGAAGCTTCCGATGTCCCGCTCGCGCGCCGAATCCGCCATGCTCTCGATATCCCCCTCGTGACCTCTGCGTCGCCCCCAGTGTAGCATGGCGCGATGAGCATCGGCGACACGCTCCTCGAGATACTGCCCGTCCTGGCCCTCTTCGGCCTCGGGCTCGCGCTCCGCGGCGCGAGGGTCCTCGATCCTGGCGGCGTCGGCGTCCTGAAGAAGCTCGTCGTCAACCTCAGCCTGCCGGTCCTCCTCTTCGACGCCTTCTTCCGGCTTAAGCCCGACGGCCGCAACCTCGCGCTCGCGCTGGCCGTCTTCGGGACCTGCTGCCTGATGATCCCGGCCGGCCGGGCGATGAGCCGAGCCCTGCGCCTGCCGGGTCCCCACGCTCCCCTGATGTTCGAGGGCTACGAGGCCGGCATGCTCGGCTACGCCCTCTTCCTCGGCATCGCGGGCGACGAGAAGCTTCCCTACTTCGCCGCCTGCGACTTAGGGCAGGTCCTCTTCGTCTTCACGATCCTCCGGTCCCAGCTCGGCGCTATGGCCGGCGGCGAGGGGGGAGGCTCCCGCCCCGGCATCCGCTCCCTCGCGTCAAGCATGATCCGTTCGCCCGTGATCGCGGGCATCGCTCTGGGCCTCGCCTTGGGCATGGCGGCGCGCGCCGCGGGCGTATACGGGGCCGTCGCCGAATCCGGGGCCGCCTCGGCCTTCTGGCGCCTCGTCGATACGCTGAAGTCGCTGACGACTCCCCTGATCTGCCTTGTAATAGGGGCCGACATCAAGATAGACCGTCCCAGCCTCGGCTTCGCCCTCAGGCTGAGCCTGGCCAGGCTGGCCCTCATGGCCGCCCTGGCCTTCGCGATAGGCGATCTGTTCGCCGTTCGGCTCCTCGGCCTGCCTAAAGCCTACGCCTTCGCCGCCCTGGTCCTCTTCCTCCTGCCGCCTCCCTTCGTCATCCCCGTTTTCATGAGGGAGGGGGAGGGGCCCGAGGCCCGCCGCGTGGCCACGACCCTTTCCATCCATAGCCTGCTGTCGATCGCGGCCATCGCGACGGTCTCGGCCGCGATCGCATAACGCGCCATCGGGCCCTCGCGCCCCGTCAGCCCCGCTTCGTGCGATACAGGCGATAATCGATCCCGTGGTCGCGGACGCGGAGGTTCATCACGCGCTCCGTGATTCCGAGCTGGCGGGCGGCCTCGGCCATGTTGCCCCGCGAGGCCTTCAGCGCGTCGACGATGAGCTCGAGCTCGACCGAGGCCATCCGCTGCTCGAGGCTGCCCCGGTACCTGGTGCCCGAGCTCTCGGCGGACTGGAGCGTGGGCGGCAGGTGGTAGGCGTGGATCACGCCGTCGTCCGAGAGGATGATGGCCCGCTTGACGACGTTCTCCAGTTCGCGGACGTTGCCCGGCCAGTGGTAGGCCATCAGGGCGTCGATCGCGGGAGTCGAGATCCGCCGCACGGGCTTGGGATTCATCTTCGAGAACTTCTCCACGAAGTGGTCGGCCAGGAGGAGTATGTCCCCGTCCCGCTCCCGCAAGGGCGGCATCTGGATCGGGAACACGTTCAGGCGGTAGTAGAGGTCCTCGCGGAATTTCCCTTCCGCGACCAGGGCGGCCAGGTCGCGGTTGGTCGCCGCGACGACGCGGACGTCGACCTTGACCGTCTCCGAGCCGCCGACCCGCTCGAACTCCCCTTCCTGGAGGGCCCTGAGGAGCTTGGCCTGCACGGCCTGCGAGAGCTCGCCGACCTCGTCCATGAAGAGCGTGCCCCCCTGCGCCTCCTCGAAGCG
>CAYPHO010000418.1:0-2335 GCA_964410245.1 uncultured Treponemataceae bacterium
GGGCTACGGCTTTAACAAGTCCCACGCCGCGGCCTACTCGGTGGTCGCCTACCGTACCGCCTTCCTCAAGGCCAACTATCCCGCCGAGTTCATGGCCGCCAACCTGACGAACGAGATCGCGAACACCGACAAGCTCACCGAGTACATCGGCGAGGCCCGGTCAATGGGCCTCGAGGTCCTGCCTCCCGACGTCAACCGCTCCGAGGCCTACTTCTCGGTCGCCGACGGCAAGATCGTCTACGGCTTCCTGGGCATCAAGGGGGTGGGCGAGGCCCTGGCGGCGGCGATCGCCTCCGAGCGGGAGAAGCGGGGAAGCTACGCCTCCTTCGTCGAGTTCATCGAGCGCCTGGGCACGCAGGCGATGAACAAGAAGACCCTCGAGTGCCTGGCAAACGCGGGCTGCTTCGATTCCATGGGGCACGCGCGCCGAGAGCTCGTCCTCGAGATCGAGCGGGCCGTCGCCTACGTCCAGGGCAAGGAGGAGGCCTCGCGCTTCGGGCAGGCCAGCCTCTTCGAGGGCTCGGGCGAGGAGGAGTACCCGCCCTTCGAGGTAGCCCGCGCGGAGGAGTACCAGCGCGCCGACATCCTCAGGCTGGAGAAGGAGCTCTTGGGCTTCTACTTCACCGGGCATCCGATGGACGAGTGGAAGGATCTCTGGGAGCGCTCCTGCGACGCGGATCTCTCCCGTCCCGAGCGCTCGAGCCCCGATCGCGTCTACACCTTGGTGGCCATGCTCAAGGAGCTCAAGGAGATCGTCACCAGGACGGGCAAGAAGATGGCCTTCGGCGCGGTAGAGGATCCGCGGGGCAGCATCGAGATCGTCGTCTTCGCCGACGCCCTCGAGCGCTGGAGGGACAAGCTCGTCGTCGATACGGTGATCTTCGCGCGGGGGAAGATCGACTTGTCGCGGGGCAATCCCGCCTTCAAGGTCGACGAGCTGGTCGATCCCTCCTCGCTCAAGGAGAAGTCCTGGCGCGAGGTCCACTTCCGGCTCCTGAAGGCGCCCGATTCCGAGGACGATCTCTACGAGCTGCGCGACGCAATCTTCGACGAGCCCGGCCCATGCGGCGTCTTCTTCCACGTGCCCGCGGGCTCGGGCGGCGAGGAGGTCGTGAAGGCCCACGTCCAGATAACCTGCTCGGCCTCCGAGGAGGCCTTGGAGCGGCTGAGATCGGTCAGCCCGGTCGCTGAGATATGGAGGGACTAGAGTGAAGCTCGCCTTATTGATCATCGATCTTCAGAAGGGCTGGCGTCGGCAGGAGAACGCCTCGTCGATGGACGGCGCGGCCGAGACGATCAACGCCGTATCGCCGCTTTTCCGGAAGAAGGGCCTGCCGGTCGTTTGGGTCCAGCACATAGACGAGGGCGACGGCGTCGTCGAGGGATCCTCGGGCTTCGAGATGATCGAGGGCCTCGAGCCCCTGCCCGACGATATCCGCGTCTCCAAGCGCTACGGCAACAGCTTCAACAAGACCGCTCTCGACAGCCTCCTGCGCGAGCGGGGCGTCGATACCCTGGTGCTCGCCGGCTACTGCGCCGAGTGGTGCGTGCTCTCGACCTACCGCGGCGCCCTGGACCTCGACTACCTTCCCTTCCTCTTGGAAGAGGGCACGGCGAGCGGGGACGAGGAGAATCATCGATTCGTCAGGAAGATCTGCGACGTCATTCCCTTCGAGCTATTGAAGAAAATGCTTTCCGACTAAGGCGCGCGGCGCGCGCCGCCGAGCCGGCCAAGGCGCCCTAGGACAGCGCGTACTCGACGAGGCGGGACCAATCCCGGAAGGAGAAATCGGCCTCGGGGCGGCGGCGCCGCGACACCAGGGCCGACGTCATCCCCGCGCCGCGGGCGCCGACGGCGTCCATGCGGACCGAGTTGCCGACGTACAGGATGCGCTCGGGCTTCAGGCCCAGCTTTTCGGACAGCATCATGAAGGGCTCGGCGGCGGGCTTCAGGAAGCCCGAGTCCGAGGAGCAGAGCGCGGCCTCGAACCTGCCGGAAAGGCCCAGGAGCTCGAGCTTGCGATCCGGCGGGAGGTCCGAGAGGACTGCCAGGCGCATTCCTCTTTCGGCTAACGCGTCCAGCGCCGCAGCGCAGCCGCGGAAGGGCCGTATCCGGGCGAAGAGCTCCTCGACGTAGGCGTAGAAATTGCGGGCGATGTACTCCTCGGCCTCTCCCGGCTCCATTCCCATGGATCGCGCGGCCAAGCGGGCCTCGAGGGCGCGGAAGGAAGCCGCGTCGGCCGGCGGATCGCGGCGATAGCCCTCGTCCGAGGCTCCCATCGCGCGGATCCTCTGGCGGGCCTCGTTGAAGGCCGCGAGGCGGCGGGCCTTGGAC
>CAYPHO010000419.1:0-2332 GCA_964410245.1 uncultured Treponemataceae bacterium
TGCCTCGGCTGCTCGTCCGCGTTGGGCGCTCCCGAGTCGTAGGGGAAGCGGCTCGCGAGCAGGCGCAGGGCGGTCTCGCTCTGGATGGTGACGAAGCTCTCGTAGTCGTCGACATTGTAGAGGGCCTTGGCCGAGTCGGTCACGCGCCATACCACGATGGCGCCGATCTCGATGGGGTTGCCCAGCGCGTCGTTGACCTTGAGGACCTGGGATCCGAAGTTGCGCGCCTTGAGGGAAACGCCCTTGCGCTTGGTCAGGGGATTCGTGAAATGGAAGCCCGAGTCGCGGCAGGATCCGGCGTAGCGGCCGAAGTAGGTAAAGACCTTCGCCTCGTTGGGCTGGACGATGAAGAAGCCCCCCGTAAGGATGCAGGCGAGCGTGAAGATCGTTATCGCGATCCAGAAGCCCGGAGTCGGAAGGTCCGTCTTCTCCATGCCGGGCAGCTCGGCGATGAAGAGGTAGATCGAGGCCGCGAAGGCGGCTGTCAGGACCAGGAGGGCCAGGAAGCCGTTCAACCTGGGCATCTTCCTCTCGAAGATATCGTTCATATGCTTCTCCTTTCGGCGCCGCCGCGTCGGCCGGATGGCCTGCCTCTTCGGCGCCGCGATCGATTACAATCCCAGTATCCAGTCCCCGATGCGCTTCAGGGCCTCGGGGGAGATCGTCTCCTCTATGGCGCCGTACTCGTCGGGCGATCCCGTCTTGGCGTTCTGGAAGAGGTGGTTGAGGCCCTTTAGCTCGACGATCGCGCTCTTCTTGCTGGGACCGCCCTTCACCGCGGAGCCCAGGGCCTTCTTCATCGCCGCCATGTTCTCCCTAGCCGGAACCTGGAGGTCCTTCGAGCCGAAGAGAGCGAGGACCGGAACGCCGACCTTGGCCAAGTAGGGCGCTGGGTCGAGATCCAGGAATTCCCTGAACCAGGGAATGAAGATCGGGCCGATCGCCCGGTCGGCGGCGACGTTCAGGTCGGCTTCGCCCAATCCCCTCAGCGCGGGATTGCCCTTCGCCCAGTCGAGGAAGGCGAGCTTCGCCTCGGCCTTGAGCGCCGACTCGTCTCCGGCCTTCATCGCGATGCCGTAGAGCCGGGCGTTGATCGCCATGGCGGCCTCGATATCCTCGTCGCTCATTCCCTGGGCCTTCGCGATCGCGCGGCCCTGGAGGTTCAGGAGTTCGGCGCCCTTGATGCCGGGGCCCGCCAAGAGGACGAGGAAGCCGACTGATGCGTTGCGGGACGCCACTATTGGACCGATCAGCCCGCCTTCGCTGTGGCCAAGGACGCCGACCGCTCCCTTTTTAGCCTCGGGCCTCGAGGCGAGGTAGTCCAGCGCGGCCTCGGCGTCTTCGGCCAGGTCCAGAGTCGTCGCGCTCGCCGCGTCGCCGGTCGAGAGCGCGAAGCCTCGGTCGTCGCAGCGCAGGCTCATGATGCCGCGCCGCGCCAGGTAGTCGGCGATGACCAGGAATGGCTTGTGGCCCAGGAGCTCCTCGTCGCGGTTCTGCGCGCCCGAACCCGTGACCATGATGAGGGCGGGGTAGGGGCCGCCGCCGGCCGCGCCCGCCGACGGTATGGTCAGCGTGCCCGCGAGCGTGAACCCCGACTTCGCGTTGAGGATCGAGACTTCCTCGGTCGTATAGGGGAAGGGGCCTTTCGGCTCCTGGGGGCGCTTGGGGGCGGCCGGAGCCTCGCCTCGTTCCATCGCGATCGGGAAGCCCTGTCCCCGCTGGGTCCAGGTCCCCTCGATGCGCTTCCCGTCCGCGGACAGGATTCCCTCGAGAATCGCGCCGATCGCGCTCGACTCGACCCTGAGCTTCCCGCCTTCCAGCGATATGGCGGAGACAGGAATGCCTCGCGCGTTCTGGTCGGGGCTGTCGAGGGTCGCCGCGACCGTGCCGGCCTGGTCCTCGACGTTCAGTACGATGGCCAGCGAACTGGCGCCTATCTTGATCGCGCCGACCCAGGTTCCGGCGAGGACGGCCGCGCCGCCGCCCGCCGCCTGCGCTCCCGCCCCGATGAGGGCGGCGGAGGCGAGGGCCGCGATCGCCAGGATTCTCGAATTCATGTTTCTATCTCCTCCAGTTTTCGTTTCGCATAACGCGGGTACGCGGCGAGCGCGGCCGCCGCGAGGATCCCGAAGCCGAGGAAGTACAGGGCGAAGAAGCCGGCCTTGCCCCAGCCCATGTAGGCCGAGGCGACGCCCAGTCCTCCCAGCAGGCCCATGACGCCGAGGATGACGATGACCGCGTTCACGTTCTGTTTCATCGCCGCGATCGGGTTGTCCCAGGACAGGCGGGGATTCGCGGTATCCAGCCAGAGCCCGGCGATGCAGGCGAAGCC
>CAYPHO010000420.1:0-2322 GCA_964410245.1 uncultured Treponemataceae bacterium
CGCGATTACTCTTCCGCGGCGCGCCCCCAAAACGCGCGCTACCCGGCAGCCAGCTGTCCGCATGCCGCTTGGATAGACGAGTCTCTGCTGCGGCGTATCGTCGAGCGCACCCCTCCCGACTCGAGCCGGGAGCGGATAGCCTCCAGCGCCCTGCGAGGCGCTACTCGGAATTCCGTCGACGGCTCCCCATTATAACTCATCAAATTCACGACCGCCTCCTTGCCGGAGAACCAGCGGATAAGCGCATCAATGTCCCGCGCGCGATCGTTCAAGCCGGGAACTATCAGGTACGCTATCTCGACCGCCCGCGAGTGCCTCCTTCCATACGCCATCGCCGACGAGACCACTTCGTTGATCGGGCAACCCGCCATGCCCGGAACGAGGTAGTCGCGGGTAGCCTGATCCGTCGCGTGGAGCGAAAGCGCCAGCTGGATCTTCAAGCGCTCATCGCGGAGAGAGGCCAAGCCGTCGAGCGGGCCTACCGTCGAGACCGTTATGCCGTCGGTAGGGAAATCTAGGCCTGCGCGATCGCGCAGGATATGGATCGACCGGATTACCTCGTCGTAGTTCATAAGCGGCTCGCCGATGCCCATGAATACGATCCGGTTCACCGCCTCCTCTACGAAGAGCATCTGCTGGACGATCTCCGAAGCGCGCAGGTCCCGGATGAGGCCCTGCCTGCCGGAACGGCAGAATCTGCATCTCACCGCGCAGCCGACCTGGGCGCTCACGCAGAGAGTCCTTCCGGTCCGGGTACGGACGCACGCCGTCTCGATCACGCGGCCGTCGCGAAGGCGGAACGCGTACTTCGTCGCGTCGCGCTCGGCCAGGATCCGCACGGGCAGGAGCTGTCTTCGCGACGCGCCGCCTCCGCTCGCGCGGTACAGCGAGCGGAAGACGGCGTCGGCCGTCTCTAGTCCGAAAGCCTTTCGGAATTCCTCGTGAGTGTATTCGTTGGGATCAATGAAATAATCATCGAAGCGCCCGGGCAAGGCCTCGGGGCGGTAAAGCTCGGCGTCCATAGCGTTCCCTCTTGCTCGCGATCGTATGCCGGGACGGAGACCGAGGGCCGCCATCGCTTCCGGCAAGACCTGCCAATGAGAAAGAATGAGCAATAGGGAAAGCTATACGAACCAGATGCCGAAACTCATGGATCGACGATAAAGCGCCTCGAGAGAATTGTCAACGCAGGGAGAGAAGGGAACAAGGGATAGAGCGGGGGTAGCGGAGAAGACCGGAGGGCCTGGATTCAAGCGCGCGATAGTCGTGGCCCGCGACAGCGGGCGCGTCAATCCATTCCACTCGACTCCGGGCCGCAGGCCCGATAGCGTCGCCCGCGCTAGCGGGCATATAATCCATTCCTCTCGTTCCGCGCGCCGCGATCAAATAGCCACGGCGCGCGAGGACTTCGAAGCGAGGGGGAGCAGCGAGCAAAGCCGTGACGGCATCGGCGCGACCGCAGGACTCCCCGGTGATCCGGAAGAGCATCACGATCATACGGGGCCGCGGCGTGCTTGGCCTGAGCGCCGTGGCACTACTCGCGGTGTGTCGGAGGGCGGCGGGCGTCACGCGAACCACGCGCTCCGCGTAGCGGGGTGCGCGGATTCGCGAGACGGGACCCGCCAGGGGCAGTCCGTTGGGCAGTTCTTCCGCCGCGCTGACGATGACTGCAGGGAGTCCTGCTGGAAGGTCGGCATGCGCGCCCCCTTTTGACCATCCTCCCCCCGGCGCGCTATTATTGCGCACTTCCTTCGATAAAGAGGTTCGGCATGGCAGAGAAGATCACGCCCCGCGGCACGGACTACTCGCAGTGGTATATCGATATCGTCCTGAACGCGAAGCTCGCGGACTACAGCCCGGTCAAGGGTTGCATGGTTATCCGACCTCGCGGCTACGCGATCTGGGAGCGCATCCAGGCCGAGTACGACCGGCGCTTCAAGGAGACGGGGCACCAGAACGCCTACTTCCCCATGCTGATCCCGATGAGCTTCCTTCAGAAAGAGAAGGAGCATGTCGAGGGATTCAAGCCCGAGCTGGCGGTCGTCACGCACGGGGGCGGCGAGGAGCTGGAGGAACCCTACTGCGTTCGTCCGACCTCCGAGACGATCATCTGGTCGAAGTACAAGGACTGGATCCAGTCCTACCGCGACCTCCCGCTTCTTTACAATCAGTGGTGCTCGGTCTTCCGCTGGGAGAAGCGCACGCGCCTGTTCCTGCGCACGGCGGAGTTCCTCTGGCAGGAGGGGCACACGGCGCACGAGACCGAGAAGGAAGCCGTCGACGAGACGATGAAGATGCTGGGCGTGTACAAAGAGGTCGCGG
>CAYPHO010000421.1:0-2319 GCA_964410245.1 uncultured Treponemataceae bacterium
ACCGCCTGGGCCTGGCCCACTCGGCCGAGGCGAGGCTCGACGGCGAGCTCGTCGGGGGGCTCTACGGAGTGTCCTTGGGAAGCGTCTTCTTCGGCGAGTCGATGTTCAGCCGCGCCGACGACGCGTCGAAGGCGGCCTTCATCCCCCTGGCCTGGCGCCTCCAGGAGGAGGGCTTCACCCTCGTCGATTCGCAAGTATATACTGACCACCTCGCCGGGCTCGGAGGCCGGGAGATCCCTCGGGCCGATTACCTGCGCCTCCTCGCGGACGCTTTATGCAAGCCGACGCGCAGGGGCGACTGGTCCGAACTCTTCCCGCTCTTCCCAGACTCCCGCGAGTACCGCCGCAACGTCCTCGGAGAATGCGCCTAAGCTATGAAAGTCGTCTTCGTCCAGCTGCCACTTCAAGAACCCGGCGCCGAGGGCGCGAAGGCGTCCATCCCGCTCTTGGCGGGCAATCTCGCCTCCTACGCGCTGTCGCGCGGCGTACTGTCCCGGGACGAGGCCCTCATCCTGGGCCGCGCCGTCAGCGATTCCGGATCGGACAGCGCCATCGCCGAGGCCATCGCGGCCGCCGGGGCCGACCTCGCCTGCTTCTGCCTCTTCGACTGGAACTTGGAGCGAAGCCTCTATATCGCCTCTCGGGCCGCGCAGGCCCAGCCGCGCCTGCGCCTCGCCGCCTGCGGGCCCGAGGTGGCCCAAGGCATGGGAATCATGACCCGCTCGCCCTTCCACGCATTGATAGAGGGCGAGAGCGAGGAGGGCTTCCGGGAGCTCGCGGAGGACCTGCGCAAGGGCCGTCCCCCGGCGCGGCGCTACGCCGCCCGCGCTCCCCTCGACCTATCCCTCCTGCCGAATCCCTACCTCGCGGGCCTACTAAGCTTCGAGGCGGATCGACCCGCGTATATCGAGACCGCCCGCGGAGCGTCGGCCCGCGGAGGCTATCGCGGCCTCGCCCCCGAGGGCGGCGCGCCGAGGTACTTCCCCGAGGACCAAGTCCTGAAGGCCGTCGAGGCCGCCGGCAAGGCCGGCGTCCGCGACCTCTTCCTCTCGGGCCCGCCGCGCGGCGCCGAATGCCACTCGGCCGAGACCCTGGTCGGGCTCGCCAAGGCCAACGCCGCGGGCCTGTCCCTGCACGCCGAGATGCGCATGGAATCCGTCACCGACGAAGCCGCCCGCCTGTACGCCGCCGCGGGCCTCGCCTTCGCCGACGCCGAGCTCCTGAGCGTGAACCCCAAGGCCCTCGAGGCCGTCGGGCGATCCCAGGACCGCGCGGCCTTCGAGCGAGGCGTCGAGGCCTTGCAGAAGGCCCGCGTCGGCGTCAAGGCTCGCGTCCTCGTCGGCCTGCCCTTCGACGGCTACGAGCAGGTCATCGAGACCTTCGACTTCCTGGGCATGCACGGATTGGGGCAGGAAGCCGACCTGGCGCCCCTGGCCCTCCTGCCGGGGACCGAGGCGCGGAAGATGGCGGACGACTGGGGCATGTCGCGCATGGACAAGCCGCCCTACTGGGTGACCTCGACGGACTGGATCTCCGGGGACGACATGGCCGACGCCGTGGCGGCCTTCGAGGACGGCTTCGACGTCGAGTGGGCCTTCCCGCCCTCGCCGCGCTTCCGCGAGGAGGAAGACGGATTCCGCGCCTTCGTGGACGCCCGCCGCGGCGAGGGCCTCGACTGGATGCGCCTTAATCCCGGCCGGCTCGCCTCCTCGGTCACCGTCCTCGCGGACGCCGACGACCCCGAGGGACTGTCCCGCCTGGTGCGGGCCGCCCGCGACCTTAAGCGGGATAATCCCTTCACGCTCTACCAGATCGTCCTGCGCTCGGACTCGCGCTTCCCCTCGGAGAAGCTGGCCGCCCGCATCCGAGAGGCCTTCGTCAAGGAAGACCATTACTACGAGCTCTCGCGCTTCTTCTCGCTCGACCCCCAGCCCAGCTACCAGGCTCGCCTCTTCTTCGCCACGCGGAATCCCTCCCTCGCCTATCGCGCGATGGAGGAGGCCCAGGACATGGAGACCATGCTGGTGCTGACCGGGAAGGGAGGCTTCAACGCCGACCGCCTGGCCGAGCAGCTGCCCTTCGTGGCCTTCGACCGCGAGTCCATGCCCTTCGACAGGTTATACGAACTCATGTCCGTGTACGCTGACTACCGCCACATGCTGGTCGAAGCGCCGGAGGAGCTGTTCGCATAATTTGGGAGGGGGAGCACTAGCTCGTCTTTTTACAGGACCTCGGACTGCACTTTATCATAGCGGCGGAAGAGCACTATCAGGAACGGCCTCGGGCGGGGCCTGTCGCGAGAAACCGCGGGCCCGCTGC
>CAYPHO010000422.1:0-573 GCA_964410245.1 uncultured Treponemataceae bacterium
ATCGCACCACCACCGTCATCTATTGTTAATGCGCCAGAATTATCGTCAACGTGAACGACATTTGTAATCGTAGTAACTGACGTGATTGTACCAGAATCAATGATGTTATGACCTACTGGAAGCGATAAAATATCCACATCACCGATATCGACTCCGCTATTCGCCGCAAGTTTACCTATTGCGTTTGTTCCAGCAGGCAATGCCGCATCTATTGTCGCACTTGTTTTTAATCTCCGTGCCGCAGTAATTCCGACAACACCTAAATCTCCATCGGTTACGCTTGATGGAGAAGATTCATACACGCCCATTGCAGGAGTCCCCGGAGTTGTACCAGCCGTGAAGTCAGCATCGTCATCTGCCGCCGTTCCGCCAGACCCAGCACCAGACAGAATATCTACTTGCAAATGTCCATCTGCGTCCGTTCCGAGAATCTGATAATTGCTTCCATCGGTTCCAAGAACAATCGTTCCCTTATATACCGCGTTAACTATGGTACCGTCAGCATATTGTTCTCCCGCTGATGCCCCAGACTTAATATTTACATCAAGAGCATTGCTTGTCGCACCAATAACG
>CAYPHO010000422.1:583-1279 GCA_964410245.1 uncultured Treponemataceae bacterium
TGCCAGAACCATCGACTATTTGTGTTTTTTGAGAAGCGTCTGTTTGATTTGCGGCAATATCATCCAATACCGCATTATCGGTTGCAGACAAATTGGCGGTTACTGTTCCATCGACAGTTATCGCGTCCCCACCATCATCAATAGATAATGTGGTGGCATTGTCGTCAACATGCACCACATTGGTTACTGTTGTAATTGTGCCACTATCTATAATGTTATGCCCAACAGGAAGAGTGACAACATCGACTTGCGCCTCTGTCCCTGCAACAATATTATCAATTATTTCAATTGCGGTTTTTATACTTGCCAAATCAGCATTCCACCATCTTGAATGTTGACGGCACTTGCACCGCTGGCATTATTTATGGTGACATCACCTATGTCTGTTCCAGTAACCAACTTTGCATTAATGGTATCTAACACGGCATCTATAGTATTTAAAACAGCATTATCCGTAGCGCTCAAAGCTACACTATGCCCATCCGGTAATTGCTTTGCGGCAGTTGCCAACAAAGAAGTGTCAACCGTTGCTGTAATGGTGCCAGAAATAACGGTTGTTGCATTAGGATCGTCGTAGAATATCTGCAACGGGTCTGTATCATCCATCGATGTTGTATCATAATCAAGCGTAACGATATTTGTTGCCGCTGTTCCGCCCTTTGCAGGATCATTAAACTGATAAATTATAATTCCATC
>CAYPHO010000422.1:1289-2316 GCA_964410245.1 uncultured Treponemataceae bacterium
AAAGACGTTCTATTAAAACCGGATCATAATCGGTTAGCGTAACCTTTTTTTCAGAAGCGTCAAACGCGTAATTTAATACCAAAACTTTAGCCACTTTAACCTCCCAAAGCAATCGCATATGCTATTGCGTCATTATCCGTTGCATATACGGTTATATCGATCGAATATGTTCCATCGCCTGTTTTTTTGACAAATCCGGCAGTATCGGCAAGATTAGACAATGCGGTTAATTCATTATTAAGCGGTTGATAATCGGAAGCATCTATAGCATACGTTCCGTCGCCAGTTTTCGTAACAAATCCTGCGGCATCAGACAACGCCTGTAATGCTTCTAGTTCGTTGCCTAACGTTAATATTCCCGCATTGGTTATTGTTAATCCACCATTAATCGAAGCGTTTAATATTTTTATCTGCTGACTTAATATATCAATCAGATAATTATATCTCTGCTGAAACAACTGGTCTTTAGCTCCATTCATTTTTGCCGCATTAAAGGTGTTAACGTTGTTTTGCATTTACCTGCTCCTTCCTATGACTCTATACCTGCGCTCAATGCCACATAGTTGAACTTCTGTACTTGCCGTTATTTTCAATCTAAAATGCCTTGTCCTTGCCAATTCAGAACCTACAAGGTTTATTGTTATGATTGTCGGTTCTTCCATCGTTTCCATGTCCGTATCTGAATACGCATATAAAAGCGTCCAAGAATCATCAACTACATCATGAGTGTATTTGCTATAATACACATTGATGTAAACGCCACCTACCTCTACTTCGCCATATCGCACATAAAGAATTAAATTCGTAAGTGTCTGATCTTCCGTTATCCCGCTGTTATACGCTTTTGTAACAATGTATGGCGAAGTGTAATAAATATCATAACGATAATAATACATCGCCCATTCTGCGTCATCCGCGGAATCCTTAAACCATAACAGATTGTAAGTATCGCTTAATGCAACGTTCGGGATGTAAAATAATCCTGCATCAACACCATATTCAACATCATAATCATAAAGGCCTAGCA
>CAYPHO010000423.1:0-2305 GCA_964410245.1 uncultured Treponemataceae bacterium
CATACCCGTAATAGACCTTTGACCCATTAAACTGGTCTATCTGATCAAGCCGCCCGGATTCATCATAGTAAAAGGTGCTTATTGGGGTGCCGGTTACAAAGTTGATGGTAACTGTCTCAAGCCGGTTCAGTTCATCATAGGTATAAGTGACTGTCTTATTACCGGGATAGGTTAATGTGGTGAGGTTTCCGGCTGCATCATAACCATAGGATATTTCAAACCCTTGTG
This sequence comes from uncultured Treponemataceae bacterium, assembly GCA_964410245.1. GTDB lineage: Bacteria > Spirochaetota > Spirochaetia > Treponematales > Rectinemataceae > CAZXXZ01. Next base: position 229 of record CAYPHO010000423.1, read on the forward strand.
CATCTGTAAAACTTTTCAACCGGTTTGCGGCATCATATTCATTGTATGTTGTTGTGCCTATGGAATCCAACATCCTGTACAGGTTATCACGTGAATCATACTGAAAGCTTACTGTTGAATTATCCTGATAGGTGATTGTATCCATCTTACCGCTTGGGGTATAGCTGTATGAGATGGTATTGTTTTTTCTGTCTGTTATCGTATGAAGGCTACCATCATCATAATATGTGTACCCTGTAGCCTTGCTTAGAGGGTCTGTCCTTGTTAATATTTGCCCCCTGTTGTTATAAGTAAATGATGTATGAGAGGTTGCCTGATCATACAGGTCTGTCATAAAGCCTCTTGAGTTATATCCATAATCAACAATGGGCTCAGTATCCACTTTGGAGGTATCAGGGTTCCCGAAGGAGTCATATGCTAATGTGGTTATTACTCCTTTTCCATCTGATGTTGTATTTGTAAGCCCGTTTGGGTAATAGGTTATATCTCTATGAATCTCCTTTCCTGATTCAGGATATGTGGTTGCTTTTTCAAGGTGATGTTCAGAATCATAGTCTTGATGAGAAAGGCTTCTCTGTACAACATCATTCATAGAGAGATAGGTATCTGTAAGCCTGAACTCTGAATCATATGTATATCCGGAGTCATATTCGGCCCCTGATAAAGGCCCAACTGCCTTTACAAGGTTATGATTGCCATCATAGATTAATTCTGCCTCGTTTCCCCTGGGATCAGCCGTCTTTACAACATGATTCTGTCCGTCAAATTCCACGTAACTTCTGTAATCTGCGAAAGAAAAATTATAGGCATTATTCACCATACTACTGTTTAAGCCTTTCTAAAATATATCTTTCACCTGGATTTTCTCCTTCAAAATACCCGAGCTGTCCGGGAACACAGGAAATAAAGGCACTTATTTTTGCGTTTATTATTATTTCTATTATTTTATTTAACTCTATTTCTTTCATATCATACCTTTGATCTGGGCTTATTATGTAACAAATATCTAGAGCTCCTTTTTTGATAAGTAATTCATATAGTTGTTTTGAAGTCTGGAGGTCAGGAGGTATTTTATATGAATATTTTGGATCCAAATGTTTAAAATGATATATTTCAGACAATATTTTATACCTACGTTTTTTATTAGAAAGAAGTTCAATCATACGATTTTGTTTGTTTGCAATTATAAAAGACTTTATAAACATTAATTCATAATTCAATTTTATTGTGTCGCCCAATTGATTATATTTACCTTTTCTTTCAAATGTGAAATCAATATCACTAAAATAATCTTAAGCTTTATAAAAAAAAACTTTATGTACTTTAAGAATTTTTTCTTTTTTTAATATTCCAGTAGTAGCATATGTACATGCCATTGGTGTTCCCGCTTTTTGAGCAGAAACAGAAGTTAGTAAATTTTTACATGATTCAATAAGTGACAACGATGGTGAATTAGTCACCTTTTTTGCAAGATCATTTTCATCTATTTCTTCGTTAATCTCAGCGACCCACCCATAACGCGATGGCTTTTTGGAATTTATGCCAACAAAAAAATGATGATCTATTGGTAAACCACCTTTCATTTTATGTCCATCTTGCGCGATAATTAACCATTCTCCATCCTCTGTGAAGCATCTATTTTCAGGGCTATTTTTTCCAATGAGAACTTTATTGTATTCCAATGGTTACCTCCATGGGTGATAATATTTATGATGTGTTCTATGAAGATCAGTTCCTTGCAATTTCATATTTGAAGGGTCGTCTTTTCCACCAACAGATAATGGTTTTATATGGTCAACCTGGTGGCCTGGTGGAACTTTACCATTATCTAACCATTGGTTCATATATTTGGCAGTTTTTCCACTTTGACCTAACTCTTGTAAATAATTTGATTTCTGTGCAGGGCTTCTTACGACACCTTTAACTGCAAGAACAATTTCTACTTCATCTCCATAGTCGACTAACTTATTAAAAAAGTTCACAGCACCTTGAGTTATCGGGCTATCTAATGTTCCGGTAATGTAACCTATCCCATATGCAGTTGAAGCGGCAAGTGATCGCGGTTCAGCGCATAATC
>CAYPHO010000424.1:0-2304 GCA_964410245.1 uncultured Treponemataceae bacterium
TGCATCAAGGCGACCCAGCTCGGCGCCAAGGTACTGACGATATCCGGCCCGGACGGCTACGTCTACGATCCGGACGGCATAGGCGACCAGGAGAAGTGGGACTACCTCCAGCAGATGCTCGTGAACGAGCGCGAGAAGTGCGAGGCCTACGTCGGGAAATTCCCCCGCGCCCGGTTCATCCCCGGCCGCAAGCCCTGGGAGCGGAAGGTCGATATCGCCATGCCCTGCGCGATCCAGAACGAGCTCGACGGGGAGGACGCCCGCGCCCTCGTGGGCAACGGCGTCCAGGCGGTCGTCGAGGTCTCGAACATGGGCTGCGCCCCCGAGGCCTGGAAGCTCTTCGTCGAGCGCGGCGTCAGCTTCGCTCCCGGGAAGGCGGCCAACGCGGGCGGCGTGGCCACCTCGGGCCTCGAGATGAGCCAGAACTCCATGCGCCTCTCCTGGGGGGCCGAGGAGGTCGACCATCGGCTCCGAGAGATCATGGCGAACATCCACCGCGCCTGCTTCGAGACGGCGAGGCGCTTCGGCTTTCCCGGGAACTACGTCGTCGGCGCGAACATCGCCGGCTTCAAGAAGGTCGCCGACGCGATGATCGACCAGGGGCTGGTGTAGGCCGCCGCCCCCGGGCGGGCGCGCCGCCGTTGCCTCGGCCCCGAAGCCGGTGCATACTGGGCCCATGCGATTCGACGGCCTGGTCGAGGCCTACGAGAGGTCCCGCGCCGAGCGGAACGCCTTCCACGACCTCATGCGCTATCGGGTCCGCGAGGTCCTGGTCGTCGCCAGCCTCTTCGATTCCTTCGCGATCGAGACCGACGGCATCCTGACCGAGCAGGCCTACGGCGAGTACTTCCAGCTCGACCTCGGCTCGGTTCCCCGCGTCTCCTGCGCCTACTCGGCCGAATCGGCCCTGGAGCTCTTCGGCGAGGCGAGGTTCGACCTCGTCGTCCTGATAGCCGGGACCGACTTCGAGGAGCCCCTGCGGGCGGCCGCCGCGATCAAGGACGAGTGGCCCGCCGTCCCCGTACTCCTCATGGCGACCGACAACGGCGCCTACGCCTCCCTCGACGCGGAGCGGGCCGAGCTGGCCTGGGTCGACCGCGTCTTCGTGTGGAACGGCTACTCCAAGCTCTTCCTCGGCATGGTCAAGCTAGTGGAAGACCAGCGCAACGTCGACGCCGACTCGCTTTCCGGCTACGTCCGCGTCATCCTCCTCATCGAGGATTCGGTCCGCTACTACTCGCGCTATCTGCCGCTGCTCTTCGAGGTCGTCCAGAGGCAGGCCCAGGCCCTGATCGAGGAGGAGCGGGGCCTCGAGTCCGGCAAGCTCCTAAGGCTGCGGGCCCGGCCCAAGATCCTCCTCGCCTCGAGCTACGAGGAGGCCGAGGCCCTCTTCTCCCGCTACGAGCGGAGCCTGCTCACCGTGATCTCGGACCTGCGCTTCCCTCGGGGCGGGGCCCTCGATCCCGAGGCGGGCTTCGACTTCGTCCGCATGGCGAGGGAGCGCCTTCCCGACCTGCCCGTCATGATCCAGTCGAGCGACGAGGCCGTCCACGGCAGGGCCCTGGCCATGGGCGCGGCCTTCGCCGACAAGGGCTCGTCGTCGCTCGAGCGGGAGCTCGAGTCCTTCATGCGCGAGCGCCTGGGCTTCGGGCCCTTCGCCTTCCGCATGCCCGACGGCCGCTCCCTCGGCGAGGCGGCCGATATCGCGGAATTCGCCCGCCTCGTCGCGGCGATCCCCGACGAGAGCCTCGCCTACCACGCGGAGCGCAATCACTTCTCGACCTGGCTCGCCGCCCGGGGCCGCCTCCGCTTCGCCGACATGCTGAAGCCCTACCGGAGAGCCGACTTCAAGAGCCTTGGCGCGATGCGCGATTTCATCGTCCGCCTGATCGGCGACTCGCGGCGCGAGGCGGCCGGCGGCTCGATCCCCGGCTTCGACGGCCTCCCCGGCGGGGCGGCGATGACCCGCCTCGGCGACGGGTCGATCGGCGGCAAGGGACGCGGCATCGCCTTCATCGGGTCGCTGATCGAGGGGGCCGGCCTGGGGAGGCTGGACGGCCTCGAGATCAAGGTCCCCCGCACCGCCTTCGTCGGCATCGACGAGTTCGAGTCCTTCCTCGAGTCGAACGGCATGTGGTCCTTCGCCTACTACGAGGCCGGCGGCGAGGAGGGAAGCCGCCGCGTGCGCGAGCGCTTCCTCGCCGCGCCCCTGTCGCCCGGCCTCGAGGAGGGGCTGGGGCGTTTCGCCCTCTCGACCGACCGCCCCCTCATCGTGCGCTCCTCGGGCCTCTTCGAGGACATGCT
>CAYPHO010000425.1:0-2303 GCA_964410245.1 uncultured Treponemataceae bacterium
CCGTCCAGCCGCGATCTTAAGCGCGCCCAATGTGATCGCCGTCAGCGCACCGCCGCCCCTTTCGCTCTACCCTGCCCCGCGGTGTCTGAGAATGGATTCCGTGCGATGACTCACGAGCAAGCGGCCGCGCCCGCCGCGGCGCAGCCGGCGCCGGCCGAGCTCGATGCGGCGCGCGAGCGCCTCGAGCGCGCGCTCGCCGAGGAACGGCAGAAGTCGGCCGCGCTCCGCGCGAGGGCGGCCGCGCTCGGCCTCGGCGACGCGGCGGTCTTCATCCCCTTCCTCGCCAACCCCTACCCCCTGCTGGCCGCCTGCGACTGCTTCGTCCTGTCCTCGGACATCGAGGGACAGCCGGTGACCGTGCTCGAGGCCCTGACGCTCGGCAAGCCGGTTATCGCGACGGACATCCCGGGTCCGAGGGACCTGCTCAAGAACGGAGAGGGGCGCCTGGTCGCGCCGACAGCGGAGGCGTTAGCCGACGCCATGGCGGCTTTCGCGGCCTCGGGCAAGGTCATGGATCGCATTCCCTTCGACGCCGAGGCCTATGTCGCGGCCGCGGGGAGGATCTTCGCCGAAAAGGTGCTCGAGCCGTGAGGCGCGCCCTCCTCCTGGGCGCGATGCGCCTCGCGGACTCCCGCGCCTTCTGGCGCGCGGCCTCGCTGGCCCTGGGAATCGCGGCCTCGTTCCGGCGATCCCCGCGCTGGAACGTCCTGGCCGGCTACGCCCGCGAGCGGCTGGGCGATTGGGCCGGGGCCCGAGCGCGCTACGCCGAGGCCGCGGCCCTGGCGAAGGCCTCCCCTTCCGCAGCTCCCGCTCGCTGGCTCCACGCGGCGCAGTTTTTCCTCGAGCGAGCGAAGGGCGAGCTCGGCGAGCCGTCGGCAAAGGATCCGCTGTTCGGCTGCTCGGCCTCGCCGGAAGGCGACTCGTCCGGCCTGCGTCCCGCCGGCTACTACCAGGTCGAGTTCGTGTTCTCCGGACTCCAGGTCATCGGCGCGCTTGCGCCCGGGGCCGCGCGCTCCGTGGATCTCCTGCTGGACGGCAAGAAGATTCGGGACGTCAATGTCGTGGCCGGGCGGCTCCGCTCGTCCTTCTCGTTCAAGATCACGCGGCGATCGCTCAAGCTATTCCCCCGGGACTGCTCGCTGTCGGTCCGCGCGGACACGGGCGAGCTCCTCCTGCCGCTCGCCGGGGGAAGCGCCGCGAGGCTGCGCCTGCCGATGGGCGCGGAGGGGGCCTCGCCCCTCGTCACGGGCGAGCGGCGAATGGACAAGAAGGGCGTCCCCGTCCCCACGCCCCAGGAGCTCGAGGCCGAGCGCGCGGCCTACCTCTCCATCTACGCCGAGGCTCGCGATTTCTTCCTCGAGCGCTTCGGCAAGCAGCTGTATTTGATATACGGGACTCTTCTCGGCCAATATCGCGACGGGGGCTTCATCCCCGGCGACGACGACTTCGATTCCGCCTTCATGGCCGATTCGACCGATCCCGAGCTCGTCAAGGCCGAGGTCCTCGGCATGGTCCTCGACCTCGTGGAGGCGGGCTTCTCGGTCAGTTTCAACCGGAGGGGTCGGCTGTTCAGGCTGCACGGACGCGGCGCGGGGACCAAGGGCGCCCACATCGACGTGCACTCCTTCTGGGTGCAGGACGGCAAGGTCTACGCACACAACGACTTCTGCGCGGCCGAGGCCAGGGGGTGCTACGTCCCCGCTTCCGAGGGAATCCTGGCAGGGACGAGGGTCTTCGTGCCCGCCGAGCCCGAGGTCTTCCTGGCGGATCACTACGGGCCCGGCTGGAAAGTGCCCGATCCGGGCTTCGTCAATTACTACGAAACGAAGGATCCGGCGGCGCTCGCGATCCTGTCCCGGGCGCTCCTGTCGCCGGCCGAGTACCGCGAGGCCCTCGGCGCCCTCGAGGCGCGCCGCGCCTCGCATCCCCTCGCCGGTGAGTTCGTGTCGATCGGCGCCAGGGATCTCTATCCCTTGACCGACCGGGACGAGGATCTGGAATAAACCTCAATCATCTGCTTCGTCGCCGAAATCGAAGGGGTCGCGGATGACCTTCGCTTCTCCCTGTCCGAGCTCGATCAGGAGGGCGTTGGCGGGTTTAGCCGCTATGCTCGGGGCTGAGACGCTCGCGGCGCTATCCAGGCGGTGCTCGGCGTATATGTGGCGATGGCCCGTTATCAAGAGCTCCACGCCGAAGCGCTCGCATAGCTCCAGTTCTTCCGCTGCGCCCGGGAAATCCGCGAGCAGCCCGCTTCGAGGCTCGATAAGCGGATGATGCTGAACGATGATCGCGCGCGCTCTCGC
>CAYPHO010000426.1:0-2284 GCA_964410245.1 uncultured Treponemataceae bacterium
GCCGATCTCACGGGTGTTTTCCGGCAGGTGGGGAAACGCCACGGTCTGCCGGATCGTGGCCAGGTCGATCGCGATGGTGCGGGCATAGCGAGCATCATCATCGGCCGCGCAGACCGTGAAGTCGTTCTTGGCGACGCGTTCCGGCGCGTAGTGCGCCAGGTAGTCCCGGGTCTTGTCGTCGACGGGGAACAGGCCGTTCTTGGCCCCGGCTTCGATCGCCATGTTGCAAATGGTCAACCGCTCCGCCATGCTCAGGGTGGCGACGCCAGGCCCGGTAAATTCGAGCGACTGGTAGAGAGCTCCGTCGACGCCGATCTTCCCGATCAGGTGCAAAATGACATCCTTGCCCGTCACGCCGGGCTTCAGCTGGCCGAGAAGTTCGATCCGGATGGCCTCGGGGACACGAAACCAGGTTTTGCCCGTCGCCATGGCATAGGCCAGATCGGTGCTGCCGACGCCGGTCGCGAAAGCCCCCAGCGCGCCGTAGGTGCAGGTGTGCGAATCCGCCCCGATGATCGCGTCGCCCGGCACCGCAAGTCCCTTTTCGGGAATCAGACAATGCTCTATGCCCATCTCACCCACCTCAAAATAGTTGGTGAGGTTTTGTTCATAAGCGAATTCACGGATCATTTTGCACTGCTGCGCCGCCTTGATGTCTTTATTCGGCGTAAAGTGATCCGGCACCAGCGCGATCTTCTCTTTATCAAAAACCTTATCACGTCCCGATTTCTTGAACTCTTTGATGGCCACCGGCGTGGTGATATCGTTTCCAAGCGCGAGATCAATAGCCGCTTCGATAAATTGACCCGCGTGAACTTCCTTAAGCCCCGCCTTGGCAGCCAATATTTTTTGCGTCATTGTCATGCCCAATTTTTCAGCCCTCCACTTTCAATTGATAGTAATATCTGTTGATCGCGTCAATATACGCCTTAACGCTTGCTTCCACAATATCCGTGCTGAGGCCGCGGCCCTTCGCATACTTGTCATCCTTGCTCAGCTTCACGACCACTTCACCCTGAGCATCCTTACCGCCCGTGACCGACCGAACGATGTAATCTTCCAGCGTGAAGCTTTCTCCGATACAGCGCTCAATCGCGTTGAATGTGGCATCCACAGGGCCATCGCCCGTTGCTGCCTCTTCAACAGCTTCCTCTTCATGAATTAGTTTTACAACCGCAGTGGCCGTCATCTTGTTGCCGCTGTTGATAACGAACGAATCCAGCTCGTAATCCATCGGTATCACAACCTGCTCCAGTTCAACCAACGCTCTTAAATCCATATCGGAGACTTCTTTTTTTCTGTCTGCCAGTTGTTTGAAACGCTCAAAGTTCTCGCTGACGTTTTTATCATCCAGCACATACCCCAGTTCCTTGAGGCGTTCACAAAACGCGTGCTTGCCCGAATGTTTGCCGAGCACGATTGCGTTTTGAGGCAGCCCGATGGATTCCGGCGTCATAATTTCATATGTCTTCTTGTTCGCCAAAACACCATGCTGATGGATACCGGCTTCATGGGCAAACGCGTTTTTGCCGACAACGGCTTTATTTGGCTGGACAGGCACACCCGTAATCGCGGAAATCAACCGCGACGCGTTGTAAATTTGCTTTGTATTGATATTCGTCGAAAAACCATAAAAGTCCTGTCTCGTTGCGATAGCCATCACAATCTCTTCCAGCGCTGCGTTTCCCGCCCGCTCTCCGATGCCATTGATCGTGCATTCCGCCTGTGTGGCACCCGCACGAATGGCTGTGAGAGAGTTCGCAACGGCCAATCCCAAATCGTTGTGGCAGTGTACCGACAGATCAACCTTCTCAATACCTCTGACGTTTTCTTTAACGCCCTTGATCAATGCACCGAATTCCTCCGGCATCGAGTAGCCAACGGTATCAGGCACGTTAATGCATGTCGCCCCGGCCGCAATGACCGCTTCAAACACGCGGTACAAAAACTCCGGCTCACTTCTGGACGCGTCCTCAGCCGAAAATTCCACGTCGGCACACAACGTTTTTGCGTATTTCACCATATCCGCCGCCTGCGCCAGTACATCATCCGGCTTCATTCTGAGCTTGTATTCCATATGAATCGGCGATGTCGCGAGAAACGTATGAATCCTTGGGCTCACGGCACCTTTCACGGCTTCGTATGAACGATCGATATCCTTCACAAGCGCTCTGGATAAGCTCGCCACAGTCGCGTTTTTTACCGTTTCCGCAATCGTTTTGACTGACTGAAAATCCCCGGGAGATGCGATGGGGAATCCCGCCTCGATCACATCGACTCCCAA
>CAYPHO010000427.1:0-2272 GCA_964410245.1 uncultured Treponemataceae bacterium
GCATCGAGAAGGCCCGGGCCGTCCACCTCGAGTTCCTGAGGACGCTGGCGGACCGGCTTCCCGGGACCGAGGACCTCGAGCTTACCCGCGTCGACCAGCTCGCCTATTTCGAGTGGGCCGATCCGAGCGGCGACGCGGGACTCCGAGTCGCCCTACTGGAGACGAGGCCGCCCAGGCCCTTGCCGGACGAGGCCCCGGAGCTTCCCCGAAGGCTCTTCCTGCGGCCGCGCTCGGCCCCGGGCCCGCTCGATAGCGCGATCGCCGACACTCTCCGCCTCTACGCCGAGGAGAGCCTGCGGCCGAAGGGCGGGAGGCCCGTCATCGTGGCCTTCGACCGGAAGCTGGGCCCGACGCTCGAGGAAGAAGGCGCCCTGGCCCTGGCCGCCTCCTGCCTGCGCAACGGCTGGAAGCGCGTCGCCGACCTGCGCCTCGCCCCGCCTTCCTCGATCCTCGACGCGATCCCCGGCGACGAGGCCGCCTACCGCTACGAGATGATCCTCATCGCCCGCTTCGAGGGGAAGAAGGGAGGAAGGCTCGACCTCGTCTACCCCCTGCGCAGCCTCGAAGCCTGCTTCAGGGCCCTGAACGCATGATCTCCGCCGAGGACTTCCGCGGCCTCGTGGAAGAATCCCTCGACAGGGGGCCCGGACTCCGCGACGAGGAGGAGCGGAGGGCGGGCGCGGCGGCCATGTCCCGCCGCGCCCGCCCGATCGAGCTCAGGCAAGGCCGGGCCTTCTTCTACCAGGGCGGCAAGGCGGAGTCCGCGTGGCTCATCCTGGACGGGCGGGCCCGGGCAGCCCAGTTCGGCCGCGGCGGCAAGCGGATAGAGCTGCCTCCCCGCGAGAGGGGCGGCTGGCTCGGCCTGCCCGAGCTGGTCCTGGGCCTCCCCTACCTCTTCGACGCCCTCGCCGACATCGACTGCCTCGCGGCGGCCCTGCCGCGCCGCGACTTCCTCCTCGCCTCCTCCGACCCGGCCTTTCGCGCCCTCGTCTCGCGGGAGCTCAGCCGCGAGGTCGCCGTCCTCCACGGGCTCGTCGAGGACGAGGGCCCCGAGGCGCGCATCCTGTCCTTCCTCCTATCGCGGCGCCGCGAGATCGGAGGCGCGAGCGCGGCCGCCGTCAGCGTCACCCAGGAGGGGATCGCCCGCGCGATCGGCGCCACGCGCGAGACGGTGAACAAGAAGCTGGCCGGCCTCGAGGCGCAGGGCCTGCTCGCGACCCGGCGCGGGCGCATCGAGGTCCCGGACTGGGAGGCCCTGGCCGCGCGCCGCGACGAATCGCCGTAGCCGATACGGAGGCCGCGTCGTTACCTTTAAGTCATGGATCGTTCGGTTAGCATCCCGATCGGAGGCATGACCTGCGCGGCCTGCGCCAAGGCGATAGAGCGCGCCGTGGGCAAGGTCGAGGGCGTCGCCTCGGTCTCGGTCAACTTCGCGACCGAGAAGGCCGCGGTTAACTACGAGCCGGGAGCCGCGCGGCTCTCGGAGATCAAGCGGGCGATCTCCAAGGCGGGCTACGAGCCGCTGCCGCTGGAGGACTCCGGCCCCTTCGGGAAGGCCGCCGACGCGCACCGCGCCGCCAAGGAGCGGGAGATCCGCGTCCTGCTGGCCAAGCTCATCGTCGCGGCCTCCTTCTCGATACCCCTTTTCTACATCGCGATGGGAGCGATGCTCGGCTGGCCCCTTCCCGCGCTCGTCGACCCGACGAGCCATCCTCTCCGCTACGCCCTCGTCGAGGCGGCGCTCGCGCTCCCGGTCGTCGCCGCCGGCTACCGTTTCTACGCAGCGGGCTTCCCGGCGCTCTGGCGCCGCTCCCCGAATATGGACAGCCTCATCGCGATGGGCACGAGCGCTGCCATCCTCTACAGCGCCTGGTCGACGCTCGGGATAGCGGGAGGCGACGCTATGGCGGTCCACCGCCTCTACTTCGAGACGGCGGGCGTCATCATCACGCTGATCCTCCTGGGCAAGCTCCTCGAGGCCGTCTCCAAGGGACGGACCTCCGACTCGATCAAGAAGCTCATGGGACTCCGGCCCAAGACGGCGACGGTCATCCAGGGAGAGGGCGGCGAGGAGATGGAGCTGCCCATCGAGGAAGTCGAGGCGGGGGACCTCATCCTCGTCCGGCCCGGGGAGCGCGTGCCCGTCGACGGCCTGGTCGTCTCGGGCAGGACCGCCATGGACGAGTCCATGCTGAGCGGCGAGAGCATGCCCGTCGAAAAGGGGCCCGGCGACCGGGTCGTTGGCGCCAGCGTCAACGGGAAAGGCTCGATC
>CAYPHO010000428.1:0-2268 GCA_964410245.1 uncultured Treponemataceae bacterium
GGAGCGGATGAATTCCTCGTAGGTCAGCTGGTCTACCGAGGCCACGTGGACGTTGACCAAGGCGCGCATCGACGCCGACAGGGTCGTCGTCGTCAGGCGGGCGAAGGTCTCGTGCATGTTCTGGACGGTGCGGATCTGCTCCTTCGAGAACTTGTCAGGCCTCTTGAAGTCGTAGATCTTGATCTTGCGGGTGTCGGCGGTCGGCTTTATGCTCTCGATCTCCGTCTCGCCCGCGTTGATCGCCGTGAGGAGCTGGTCTATCTCATCCTGCGACAGGACCTCGGTCATTCCGCCTCCAGGCAGCCTTACCCTAGTATCTGACTACGTCGAGCCTCTCGAAGAGCACTTCCTTGACCGTGGGCTCGGTGAGGATGTTGTTCAGGCTCTCCCTGATCTCGTCTTTAAGTATCCGCTCGCGGTCGGCGGCCAGCTCCCTCGCGGACTTCGACGTGAAGTAATTTCGCAGCCAGTCGCGGATCTGCGGCAGCCTCGCGTTCAGGTCGACGGCCGAGTTCTTGTCCTCGAGGTCGAAGCCCAGCTCGATCTTTACGATGACCGAGGCGGGCTCGGCGTCGCTGGTCCTGGTGCGTATCTCGCCGATGGTGCCGACGTACTGGTACAGGGGCGTCGCGGCCTGGAAGTGCTCGGACTTCACGATGGCCGGCGCGGGGGAGCCGCCCTTGTTGACGATGCCCACGGTTATGACGACCACGGTGACGATGAAGATGACCGCGCCCAGGCCGATGCCGACGAAGGTGAGGATGCGCGCGATCCCCGGGCCGGCCCCCTTGGCTTTCGGCGGCGGCGCGGACTCGGCCTCGCCCTCGGCGAAGCTCATTTCCTGATCGTCGATGTTGTCCGACACGTTCGTCCTCCCGGAAGCGCCATCGGCGTCGCGCCGACGCGCGGCCTTCTCTCCTGATTATCGGAAATCGGCGAGCGCGGATTAGTATACACGACGGGATTATGCCTGAAAAGCGCAAGAAAGCGCGGAATTCGCCGCGCGGAGCCTCGCGCGCGGCTCGGGCGAGAGATCCGGCCTCCCCGGCGCGGCTTCCGCGGCGCCCTCGGGGGGGGCCGTCCCTTAGGCCTCGTCCGCCGCTACGCCTATGGCCCGCCTGTATTCGACGATCCGCCGCAGCACCTCCTCCGCGTCTTCCTTGACGATGATCCGCTTGCCGTCGATCAGCGCCAGGGTCGTGTCGGGGTTGCGCTCCATCGATTCGATGAGGTGGGGGTTCAGCCAGAATCGCTTGCCAGAGAGCAGGGTCAGCTCGATCATCGCCGTATGTCTCCCGCCGCCCCGAGGGCGGCATATAAAAGCGGGGCGGGCCATGACTGCCCGCCCCGCTTACGTATCGCCTATCGCCCGGCCTCTATCAGCGCTTTAGGGTCAGGAGCTCCTGCAGCATCTGGTCCGAGGTCTGGATCGTCCTCGAGTTGGCCTGGAAGCCGCGCTGGGTGACGATCATGTCGGTCATCTGCTCGGCGAGGTCCACGTTGGACATCTCGAGGGTGCCGCCGATGACCTTGCCCTTGCCGGCGATGCCGGAGGGCCCGATGTTCGGCATGCCCGAGTTGTTCGAGGCGGAGAAGTAGGTCTCGCCGACCTTCTCGAGGCCGCCGGGGTTGGTGAAGCTGCCCAGCGCCATCTGGCCGATGGTCCTGTTCGAGCCGTTCGAGTAGACGGCGGTTATCACGCCGGACTGGTCGATCTTGAAGCTGTCGAGGTAGCCCATCGAGTAGCCGTCCTGGGAGAAGACCTTGGTCGACGAGCGCTCGGACATCTGGGTCACGGTGTTGGTCGCCGAGCCGACGGTGCCGAGGTTGAGCCGGAAGGTCTGCCTGGCCTGGCCGCCGCCGGCCTCGGGGGTCGTGCCGGCGACGTCGAAGGAGACGCCCATGTCGAGCGCGCCAGTCTGCGGCGAGGCGTTGCCCTGGGAGTCGAGGACGCGAGCCAGGAGCCCGCGGTTGTCGAACTCGACGATGAAGGTGGTCCCGGCCCCGGCCGCGACCTCGGCCCCGAGGGCGACGGCAGCGTTAGTCGGCGTCTCGGCCTGGGGATCTATCGTCACCGTGCCCTGCCACTGGTTGGGTTGGCCGGCCACCTTGCGGTACTCGACGCGGAAGATATGCTCGGTCCCGAAGGAGTCGTAGATCTTCTCCTCGACCCTCCAGGTGCCCTGCTCGACGGTATCGGCCGCCGCGTTGGGCGCGATCTCGACCGTGCGCTTGTCGAGGTTGCAGGCGAGGTCGACGCGGGTCGTG
>CAYPHO010000429.1:0-613 GCA_964410245.1 uncultured Treponemataceae bacterium
CACCTTCTTTGCCGACTGTCGCGAAAGTGGTTTCCGTTTCAAGCGCAGCGCCGTAAGCGACAATGCCGTGAGCCCAGTCGAAGCTCTGCTGGCACGGAACATAAGATTTCGCGTCGCGTCCGCCGTACATCATACCGGCAAGTTCAACGCCCTTTGGGTTGTCCAATTCCGGGTCGCAATTTTTCAATGCCGACAGCGTTACCGCGTAGCGTGCGTTTTTATGTGCACAGGGTATTTCAGCGCCTTTTGCGTCTTTCTTGCCTTTTGTCCACTGGCCGGAGAAATTTTCGCCGTCAGCGGGAATATCGATTCCCATACCGAGCCAATACGGTTTGCCGTCTTTTACGAGCACGTTTGAGAAAATAACTTCGCCTTCTTTTGTCAGCACATCCCAAATTGCCGGGTCGTCTTTTTGCGTAACGTTTTGAATAATGCCGAAGATGCCCGCTTCAGCGTTGACAGCCATACATTTGCCGTTGACTTCGCGGAAGTATGCGATGTCGTCGCCGACGATTGTTTCGCCCGGCAGCATTGCGGTCGATGTTTTGCCGCAAGCGCTCGGAAACGCGCCGGCCAGATAAGTTTTTCTGCCGCCCTTGCCGAACACGCCTGA
>CAYPHO010000429.1:623-1588 GCA_964410245.1 uncultured Treponemataceae bacterium
GCGCTAATTTTTTCAAGCCGACGGTATTGCCGGCATATTGTGTGTTGACGGAATAAACGGTATCGGTTGAGTAATCTATATATATGCGTTTTTTATCAGCTTCGACGCTGACCATTCTTTCGTCAACTTTGCCGCTGGAGTGCAGAATAGCGAAAAATTCTGCTTTTTTGCCCAGGCGTTTAAATTCCTCATAGCCGCGGCGGTAGAGCAAATCCAGACTGTGCGAGACGTAGAATGAATCGGTGCATTCGACGCAGGGGATGCTGAAAACGGAATTGTTCGGCCCCAGCGTCATAAAACGGATAACCATTGTTCTGCCCTGCATAGAACCTGCGAGCAGGCCTTTAACTTCTTTCAGGCCCGCGTCTCTGTCCATTTGATTTAAAGCTTTGCTTAAGGTTTCGCCGGCAGGCACCATATATTTCGTAACTTCGCGGTCGCGCCCCTGATCTTCCATACCGTCAAAGTGGATAGTGTGTCCCTTGATATTCAAAGTCCTTTCCTCACCAGTAGTTACGGCCTGTTTGCGCGTGTAGGCAACGTCGGCGGCAGAGTCGGAAGAGACGAAAACTTTGGCCGGTTTTGCTAATTCGATCGAGTCGGCGACGAACTGGAACAATTTATCATTGTTCAAAACCGATAATTTCGCAAAATTTTCTTTGTCCAATTTTTGCTGTAAGTACTGTTGGGCATTAGATATAGACACAGTAAACCCGTCCTTTCATTACATTTGAGTATTCATAGTCGATAACCGTTAGCCATTATTGGGTGTTGATTTTCATGGCTAAAAAACAAAAAAACCGCTGGATATTAGAAATTTTAAGAAGAAATGTCAATCTAATTCGCAAAAAAATGTAAAAAAAGCAGAAATGGATTCCCGTTTTCACGGGAATGACACAAGGAATGCGGGAATGACACAAGGAATGCGGGAATGACACAAGGAATGCGGGAATGACAGGGAAAAT
>CAYPHO010000429.1:1598-2268 GCA_964410245.1 uncultured Treponemataceae bacterium
AAAAAAACAGTTCAAAAGTTCGGGAAATTGAGATTGCTTCGTCGTTTTTGTGTCTAAAGCCACCAAAAATCCTCGCAATGACAGGCGGATTTGACCCCGCGAGCGGGGTTTCCGCTTCGCTTCAACACGATTTGACATAAAATGGGAAAAATCAGTAGTGAATTTACAATTTTTATCGGACAAAATGCAAAAAAAAGCAGAAATCAGCAGTAAAATTACAGTTGTTATCGGAACTATTTGTGGATACAGAAAATTGGGTTTTTAATACTGAAAATGCGTATTTTTTTAAAGTTTTTTCTTGATTTTTGTTGTTGGAAATGTTACTATGAGCCTGCGTTGACATGGCGAAATCGCTACAACGCATCGTAATGTAATTATTCGTATTTCTTTTTTTTTGTCCCACGCGGACGAAAGGGGGTGTCGGAAAAGGGAAACGAATTTCAGATTCGCCTTCCGGAATCTGAAAACGAGAGTTGGAACTTTGCTTGTTCGATTTCTTTTTCAGGCAAAAGGGCATTTGAGACGGAATTAAAAGAGCCGGCTCAAAAGGAAGGGAAGAAAGAAATCAAAACCACCGGGGCGGCTTTTAAGGGCGGACCAAACTCTTATAGCGGCTCGAGCGTTTCGAGCGAAGACTCCGGAGAACGTAAGAAAAAAAAGAATTGTTTTA
>CAYPHO010000430.1:0-2267 GCA_964410245.1 uncultured Treponemataceae bacterium
TGACAGAGTCATCAAGCCCGCCATCGCCGCCACTGAAGCTGAGACTCACACAATGATCATCTATACTTTTAAACATCGCTAAGTTGGTTTTAATAGATGTTAGAGACCACCTGTGTTTTAACAAGCAGAAGTGCTTCTTCACACAAGTGGGCAGCGTGCTCCGAAAATTGGAGATTGATCTCTCTCAATAGGACGCCATATAAATTTATTAAAGGGCATAACAACTTGCGATAAAAAAAGAGATTCCCTATGCACATAAATAATCTTCTTATGCGAGCCGTTTATAAATATCGTAGAACTTCATCAAAGTATTTATATCGCAGAATGGCAAAGTTACAAGCAACCACGCCGACTATTTCATTCAGTTTCGATGATGCTCCGCACTCTGCGTTTACACAAGGTGGCGATATACTAAATTCTTTTGGGACAAGTGCAACATATTATATATCCCTTGGTAAGCTTGGTTCTGATTCTCCATCTGGGCCAATTGCTTCTCTCGATGATTTGCGTCGCGCCGTGAAAGAAGGACATGAATTAGGCTGTCACACCTTTGATCATAAGAATTCATGGGAAACAAAGCCTTCGCAATTTGTTGAATCTGTCTTGAAAAATCGACAAGTATTATCGCAGGCTCTTCCGGAGATTACATTTGAAACTTTGGCCTACCCCATATGCGGACCTAGACCTGCCACCAAGCGGATAGTCGGAAGACTGTTTAAGTGTTGTAGGGGCGGTGGCCAAACTTTCAATTGCGGTGAAACTGATTTAAATTACCTGAAAGCTTTTTTTCTTGATTTCAGGAATGGTGACTCAATTGATGTCATAAGAAAATTAGTAGAGAGAAATATGAATTCACGAGGCTGGCTCATATTTGCAACACATGATATTAGTAATAGTCCTTCGCCTTTTGGTTGCTCAATTAGTTTTTTCAGAGAAGTAGTCGCACATGCGGTCAATTCCGGCTCACGTATTTTGCCTATATGCAAAGCCTATGAGCAATTAATATTTGACAAACCCCAAAATAGCAACCAATCATCATTATAAATTAAGGTGTGTTTTTCGAGGTAGTCTTACTCAATAACCGGAAATATTAGTATCACCGCAACTAAGGAATACAGGAGCGCTTTTATTTCATATAGTAATCTGCGGATTATAAAAATATAATGTACAAACTACCTGCCACTATCTTTTGTATCTTATTAATATTTTACCTCTTTTGGATTGACCGAAAGAATAAAGAGCAAGTTTCCGGCGCAATCTGGATACCTTTTATCATGTTGCTCTTTAACAGTTCTCGCCCCATCTCATTTTGGCTCAGTTATTGGTTGGGTATCGGATCTCCTTCTGAATTTTCGTATGAAACAGGCAATCCCACTGAGGCAGGTTTTCACACAATTCTTCTTTTATTAGGAATCATCGCCCTGAGCAAACGGAAGATCGCTTGGGGTGGAATATTTAAAAATAACATTTTCATTTGGTTATACTTTCTTTTTGGATTGGTAAGTGTTGTTTGGTCTGATTTTCCCTTAATTGCTATAAAAAGATTAATCAAGACTTCGGGCACTATTATTATGGCCTTGATTATCTTGACTGAAGAAAGACCATTTGTCGCGCTTGGTGCGATTATTAGACGTCTTGCTATTATCTTTCTACCCTTGTCAATAATCTTTATCAAGTATTATCCCGAGTTAGGCCGATTTTATCATAGCTATTCCGGTTCTCAATGGTACACAGGGGTTGCTACAGATAAAAATGGCCTTGGGCAAATTTGTCTTTTTTGTAGCATCTATTTTATCTGGAATTTGCTTCACAACCGATTGAGTAGTGGAAAGGTAGGGCAGCGTTTGCATCCTTTAATATATCTTTCCCTCCTGCCAATGCTTGCATGGCTCTTCTATATAGTTAATAGTGCAACCTCACTGATCTGTGTGATTGTTGCTGCATTAATTCTGGTCGTTTCCCGCATACCTGCTGTTGCACGTATACCCTACAGTATCATGTTCATTTGTCTCGGTTGTGCCATCCTTTATGGCACATTGGAATATGTCTTTGATATAAAAAACACCTTGATTACCATGCTTGGCAGGCGAGTCGATTTAACCACGCGTGTACCTATGTGGGAAGATCTTCTCTCTATGGTTAAGAATCCTCTAATTGGTTTCGGGTATGAAAGTTTTTGGTTAGGTGAGCGACTGGATTATGTGCAGAGCATACATGGACCTATCAACCAAGCCCATAACGGCTATATTGAAACCTATTTGAATGTC
>CAYPHO010000431.1:0-2248 GCA_964410245.1 uncultured Treponemataceae bacterium
CGTAAGCGATACCATCACCCCATCTTCCGAGACGGCGTAGAATCGCTATGCTTGGCCGTCTTGGAGGCAGCCGGGTGAAACGACGAAGTATCGAAGAGCAACAAGCGCTTGTCGAGGAATGGCAATCGAGCGGTGAGCCGATAAAGGCGTTCTGCACACGGAAGCATCTTTCGTTCGACAGCTTCAAGCGATGGAAACGGAAAGCCAATATTCGGGCTGAAACGGAAGCGCGTTTCCTTCCCGTAGCGGTCATTCCCCGGCAGGCCGCCGTATTCGGGCTTCCCTGCCGCATCATGATCGGGGAGTGCATAGCAATAGAGTGCGATGAGCGCTCCAGTCCAGGAGCAGTTGAGACGGCTATCCGAGCGGCGGTGGCGGCATGTGGCCTGACATCGAGAAGCTGAAGATCCATATCAAGGCAGGGAAGACCGATATGCGCAAGCAGATCAATTCCCTTGCGGCCCTCGTCGAGCAGGGAATGGGCAAGCTTCCCTTCTGTGGCGACTTGTTTCTGTTCTGCGGCAGGGACGGGACGATGGTGAAGGCCCTGTATTGGGATCGAAACGGATTCTGCCTATGGACGAAGCGGCTTGAGAAAGGGACCTTCCCGTGGCCCAAGGATGATGATGGCGGCTCGGGGGTAATCGCGCTAAGCTCTGAAGAGCTTGCGATGCTCCTTGACGGGATAGATTTCCGAAAGCGCTTCAAACCTCTTGATTATCAGCGTCTGGCGTAGTTTTTTGTCCCACGGAATCGACGAACGATGGTAGAATTTCCGTATGGCCGTGGGAGCGGATGTACTGCCCAGCAGCGTCGACGAGTTGCACGCGCTCGTCGAGAGTCTACGCCAAGAACTCGGCAAAAGCATTCGGCGCCTCGCGGAAACCGAGACGCTCCTTGAGCGCGAGAAGGCCAAGTACGAGGACCTCAAGCGTGAGATATTCGGACGCAAGAGCGAGAAGATAGGCGAATCCGATCCGAAGCAAGGCGAGCTGTTCAACGAGGCGGAACGCGACGCCGGCGCGACTCCGGATGAGGAGCGGGTCCAGATAGTCAGGCGCCGGGTCGGGAAGAAAGGCGGCCGGAAGCGCCCCGCGCCCGAGCTGGAACGGATCGAGAAGCTGCATGATCTTTCCGACGATGAGAAGCTCTGCCCCTGCTGCGGGAAGGAACGCCCCCGGATCGGCGAGGATAGGAGCGAAGAGATCGAGATCGTCCCCGCGCGGGCCGTCGTTACGGTGCACGTGCGGCCGAAGTACGGCCCCTGTTCCTGCGACGGCTTCGAGGAGAAGGGCGCGAAGGCGATAGTCCAAGCGAGTCCGCCGCCGAAGATCCTTCCGGGGAGCATGTTCTCGAACCGCTCGATCGCCTTCTTCCTCGTGGGCAAGTATGCCGACGCGCTTCCCTTCCATAGGCAAGAGAAGGTGCTCTCGCGTATAGGGCTCGATATGGCGCGAGGAACGATGGCGCGGATCGCGATCAAGGTCGGCTCCGCCCTCGCGCCGATAACCGCTCTCATGCAGCGGGACATTCGGCTTTCGCCGGTCGTGCGGATGGACGAAACGCCGGTCCAGGTCCTAAAGGAAAACGGCAGACCGCCCGGATCGGAATCCAGGATGTGGGTCGCGATGGGCTACCGCGAGGGCCGCCCCATCCTCTTGTTCTCGTATAACCAGTCTCGATCGGGTAAGGTCGCCGAGGCCATTCTCGGCGACTACCGGGGCTGTCTCCAGACCGACGGCTACTCGGGCTATACGAAGCTCGGTTCGCGGGAAGGCATTACCCATGTCGGCTGCTGGGCCCACATACGGCGGGAGTTCCATCACGTCTACGAGTCGCAGGAGCGCAGCCCGCTCGCCCTCGAGGCGATCAAGATGATCCGCGAGCTGTACCACATCGAGGCTACGCATCGGGAGGAGCTCGAGGCGGGAAAGATCACCGCGGGAGAGTTCCTCACGAGGCGTAAGTCGGACACGGCGCCGACCTTCGCGCAGCTGCTCTCGTGGCTGCACGAAAAGCGTACTCAGGTGCCGCCGCGGACGCCGCTGGGCGAGGCGATAGCCTACGCGCTCGGGCAGTATGATCGCGCCGTCCGCTATGTCGAGCACGTGCTCTTGACGCCCGACAACAACCTGATCGAGAACGCCATCCGGCCCTTTGTCGTAGGCCGCAAGAACTGGCTGTTCTGCGATACCCCGGATGGCGCCTGGGCGAGCTCCACGCTCTACAGCATCGTCGAGACCGCGCG
>CAYPHO010000432.1:0-2246 GCA_964410245.1 uncultured Treponemataceae bacterium
CAGGCAGGCCCGCCTACGGAGACGCCGAGCGCTCCGTAGGCCCGTCGCCCGGCCGGGGCCGGCGGGTCGTACCAGCCGAGGCCGCCGGGCTCGGCCTCGGTCTCGACGACGCTGGCGAGCGCCGACAGCGGCGAGCCTCGGGGCGCCGCCCAGAATCCGTACGCGGCCCAGTCCCCGGCCGAGCCGCCGTCGAAGGCCGGCAGCTCGGCGTAGGCGCCGTAGTCGTCTCCGAGCGCCGCGCCGACCCGCGTCGCCGCGAGGGGCCAAGCGGCCTCGAGCGGCGCTCCCGAGCGGCCGAGCAGCGTCACGATGGCCGAGGCCGGCGCCTCGACGAAGGCGGCCAACCCCACTGGCCTGGCCGAGCCTACGAGCAGGTACGGTAGGGTCATGGTAAAGCCGACCTCGGCCGGATCGTCGGAGGCGGGAACAGGAACGCGGTAGCTGAACCGTAACCCGGCGGCGGCCGTGGCAATCGCGGCCTTGCAGTCGAGGCCGTCGACGTTCGACAGCTCGAGGGCGCCGATCGCCGACGCGGCCCGCTGAGGAGAGGGCCATGCGTCAAGGCCGGCCGAGAGGAGCCAAGCCGCGGCGATCGCGGCCCTGATCGCGATCGGAGCTAGCCCTCCGGCTTTGAGCGGATCAAGGCCGCCGTGTCCTGTATGACTCATACGGGCGCATACGACGCGGGGAGCCGCCTCGCTTGACGACCGGCGTATCTATCGGTATTCTCTACATATACTTTTCCATATATTAGGAGGCGCTATATGGCTGTATCGGTATACTCGACGCCGAGCTGCTCGTACTGCAGGCTGGTAAAGGACTGGCTCAAGGCCAGGAACGTACGCTTCGACGATTACAACGTGGCCCAGGATCAGAGGCGGGCCGAGGAGATGGTCAGGAAATCCGGACAGATGGGCGTGCCGGTGACGGACGTCAACGGACGCGTCATCGTCGGATTCAATACGGCCGAACTGGAGCGCGCGCTGCGCTAGACGTCGGCCCGTGGGGAGCCTGGCCGGCTGAAACGGCTCCCGCTAGTCTTCGTCATCCGAGTCGTCGTCATCGTCGTCGTCATCATCCGAGTCGACGATGGGATTGCCGTCCGAGTCCACCTCGATCTCGACCACGTTGCCGTACTCGTCTATCTGTACGATGGTCTGGACGCCGGAGGCTTTGCGCTCCTGCTTCTTCTTGAGCTTATCCTCGCGCTTCTTCTTCTTAGCCAGATCCTTCTGGCGCTTCTCGAACGAATAATTGGTCCTTTTCGCCACGGATATCCCTTTCATGATTGAACGATGGTTGGGGCTCGGCGCTTCGAACCGACGCCTGAGAGCTACTATCCTAAACCTTTTTTACCTCATGGTCTATGCCGGTCGCGATACTGAGTCGCTTGCCGCCCCGAGCGGCGCCGTAGTACAGTGCGCGGCGGAGGCCATCGATGAACCAGGATCAGGTAAAGGAACTCTTGCTCAGGGTCGAGGACTGCAAGACGGAGTTCAGCGTCGTGTTCACTGGCAAGAAGAGCGGCATGGTCAACGGCCTCTACAAGCCCCTGACCAGGGAGATACTCATCCATAACAAGAACTTCGAGAACGACGGCCAGCTGGTCTACACGGCCATCCACGAGTACGCCCACCACATCCACTGCGAGCGAGGCGGCTTCGTGCCCGGCGCCAGGTCCCACACGAACGAGTTCTGGGCCATCTTCCACGAGCTGCTCGAGAAGGCCGAGGGCCTTGGCCTGTACGAGAATAGCTTCGACTCCGACCCGGACTTCGTCGAGATGACCGGGCGCATCCGGGCCCTGCTGCCGGAGAACGGCCGCGTGATGCTCGAGTTCGGCAAGCTCGTCGTCGAGGCCGAGGCGCTGTGCCGCAAGCACCTGGTCCGCTTCGAGGACTACCTGGACCGCGCGATCGGCATCCCGAGGACGAGCGCCGCCGCCGCGATGAAGGCCTACGGCTACCAGCTGCCCGCCGAGATAGGCTGGGACGCGATGAAGGTCGTCTCCGGCATCAGGCAGCCCGAGGTCCGCGGCCAGGCCATCGAGGCGTTCAAGGCGGGCAAGAGCCCCGACACCGTCAAGTCCATGGTCCGGCGGGACAAGCCCGCCGACGACCCGGCCGATCGCCTCCAGAAGGAGCGCGAGCGGCTCGAGCGCACCATCAAGAACCTGCAGGACCGCTTGACCATGGTCGAGTCGGAGCTGTCGAGGATGACGGGCGACTAGGCCGAGGCCCTGGCCG
>CAYPHO010000433.1:0-2227 GCA_964410245.1 uncultured Treponemataceae bacterium
TCGATGGGCTTGCCCGGCACGTAGGGCGGCAGGCCCATGACGGCGGGCCTGACGAGATCCGAGATGTCCATGAAAGCCTCCGGCGGAGGACATGATAACGGAATGCGGCCTGATGTTGGAAGCTCCGGGCCCGGCTTCTCCTCGGCCTCCGTCCCCGCCTTCGTCCGCTGCCCTCTGCGGGGGGGCCGCCCGCCTAGCTGCCGCGGGCGGCCCGGGCGGGCTTACTTATAGACCGCCAGCTTCAGGGTCGAGCCGCTTTGGGAGCTATGCGTGTATCCGATGCAGGGAGCGCCGTCCGAGTCGAGGGCCAGGGACAGCGACGCGTAGGTGTTTATCGACAGGACCGGATCCAGGGTTTCCGTCTCCCATTCCCCCGCCGCGTTCGCGGCGTATTTCAGGGTGTAGTTCGCATTGTCGAAGTAGGCGATATGCGCATTGCCTTCCGAATCCAGCGCGATCGAAGTCCTTATGCCGACATCTTCGTCGGAATCCACGGTCTGGTACGCCCATGATCCGCCCGAGTTCGACGCGTACTTCAAGTCGCCATTCGTATCGTCATAATAGCTGATATGGACATATCCGTCCGAATCCAGCGCGAGCGATGTCCGAGAGCCGACGTTCCCGTCCGCGTCCAAGGTCGCGTAGGCCCACGAGCCGCTCGAGTCGGTCGCGTACTTCAAGTCGTCATTCGTAGCGTCGTAGTAGCTGATATGGATATGCCCGCCCGAGTCCAGCTTCAAGGACGCGTACCAACCGACGTCACCCTCGGCGTCCAGCGTCGCGAATACCCACGAGCCGCTCGAGTCGGTGGCGTATTTCAAGCCGCGGTTCGTGCTATCGTAATACGCGATATGCGAATGCCCGCCGGAATCCACGGCGATGGAAGGGTACATGCCGACCGAATCGGTCGAGTCCAGCGCGGTTACGGCCCAGGCGCCGCTCGAGTTCGTGGCGTACTTGAGGTCCTTGTTGTCGTAATCGTAGTACGCGATATGAAGGTATCCCGAGGGGTCGAGAGCGATCGAAGGATAGTACCCGACGATCCCGTCCGAGTCCAAGGCCGTATCCGCCCAGCTTCCGCTCTCATTCGTCGCGTAGCGTAATTCCGAATTCGTGATGGAGTAATAGCTGATGCGGAGGAAGCCCTCCGTATCAGCGACGATGGACGGGTGCAGGCCGGCTCCGGAGTCCGAGCGTACCGTGCTGATCGTCCAAAGGGGACCGGTCGGCCCGGAACTCCCGCCGGAGCAGGCGGCGAAGGCCAATATCAGCGATGACAGCGCGATAAGGTAGATGCTTCGTTTCATTCGCGGCTCCTTTGCCTCGAGTCGGGTCGATCGCGCGGCCTATCCGCCCGATCGCTCGAGTGCGAGGATACCTTCTCCGTGCGAGTCCTTCCTGTCGGTCATTAGTATGATTTTCACGGATATGGAGCGAGCGGGGCGGCGCGGCCTGGGAATGTCATGGAATGCCGTATTTTAGGCGGAAGCGATCCCCGATCCCGCGCGAGCGCGATGCCCGGGAGTCAGTTCGCGGCGGCCGCTGCGGGCTTGAATCGCACGCGGCACTCGACTCCCCGGCCCGAGGAGAAGGCCGCCTCGCCCCCGAGCTGGCTCTCGGCCAAGAGGAGCGCGGTCTCGATGCCCATGCCCTTGTCGCGGCGGAAATCGAAGCCGGGGGAGACGCCGACGCCGTCGTCGGAGACGATTAGCTCGACGCGGCCGTCCGGGAGGCCCGACATCCGCACGAGTATCTTGCCGGAGCGGCCGTCGGGGAAGGCGTGCCTGATAGCGTTCGATAGCAGCTCGTTCAGTACGAGGCCGAAGGGGATCGCCGCGTCTATAGGAAGGTCTATTCCCTCCGACTCGACGAGGACCTCGACGCGTCCCTCGGCCCCGTAGCCGCGCAGGAGCAGCCGGGCCAGGTCCTCCGCGTAGCCGCCCATCGCCACGATCGAGAGGTCGCGCGACTTGTAGAGCATCTCGTGGGCGAGCGACATGGCGTAGATCCTGTTCCGTATCTCTTCAAGTTGGACGCGGTCGTACCCGCTCGCGATCTTCGCGGAGGCGAGCGACAGCATGGACGACACCATCTGCATGTTGTTCATGGTGCGGTGATAGAGCTCGCGCAGGAGCGCGTCCTTCTCGACGACGGCCGCCTTAAGCCTGTCCTCGGAGAGCTTCGCCGAGGCCAGCGCCTTGGCGTTGATGCTGAAGACGGCATAGGC
>CAYPHO010000434.1:0-2205 GCA_964410245.1 uncultured Treponemataceae bacterium
TTCCAGATGTATGAATTGCTATTGATCGTCTCATACTGCGGTTTGATAGGATCATAACCGGTCGGATCGGGGGCAGTCAGCTCGAGGGCGTTGAAGTCGCCGCCTACCAGGAAGGACGCCGTGATCGAGAAATCCCCGAAGCGGCGCGAGGCGGATACGCCGAAGAGCACGAGCTTCTCAAGCACATCGTCATCGAGGAGCCGCGATCCCTTATAGTCGTGCCAATCGTCGTCATGCCAGGCGTTGGTCGGCGACTTGGCTCCGGAGAGCACGAACTCCAGATAAGAGCTTATATCGAAGCCCGACCATGTCCCCTCGTAATCGGCCCGGAAGGCGATGTTGTTCTCGCCGTTCTTATAGCCGACCATGAGATCCTCCAGGGCGATTGGGCTATCCGAAGGGTCGTCGACGGAGAATCGCGTGTCGGGATAATAGGTGTAGGAGTAGCACTGACTTTCAAGATCGCGAGTGGGCTCGAACGTATATTTCAAGGCTCCGGCGTGGGAGAAGGCGAAGGAGCCTATCGCCGTATCCTTTCTCGCCCTGAGGGACCAGGCGGCCTTCCAGGGATTATTCGGCGTGTCGGCGAGCCCGAAGATGCTGAAGTCGTCGATCAGCAGCTGCGCGTCGAAGCCCAATCCGTCCGGCCGGTCCCATTTCCAGAACGCGCCTATGATATCGTTCTCGTTGCTTCCCGTGGTCCAAGGCCTGCCGAGCGCGCCCTTCGCGTATTGCGTGAAGTACTGGGGCAGGGGACTCAGGAAATACTCGAAGTCGAAGCTGCGGCCGACGTAGATCGCGGCGTCTTGGATGCCGAAGGTCATGTTCCCGAGCTTGAAGCCGTAAGTCTTGAAGCTGGCTCCGCGGTCCGGGTATCCGCCCGGGTAGGCCGTAGTCTCCATCTCCGAATTCAAGTTCAGCTCGATCCAGCGGGACTCGTAGAAGAAGATCCCGGTCTCGAAGCGGATTTGAAGGATGTTGGCCGACGGCGCGACGGAGGAGATGAAGAGCGAGTAAGGGCCGTCGACCTCGTCCCTGTGCTCGAAGCGGCCCGCGCGGAACGTAAGGCCCTCGGACGGCCTCCATTCGATGCCGCCGGACTTCAGGAATGAGTAATAATCGAAGAATGTCCCGCCGGCTTGATTCGATTCCAAGGGAGGGTACTTGCCGTCGTTAAGTAAGTACAATTGGGCTATGAGCGAGAATCGCTCCGCGTCGTAGCCGAGCTCCATCTCCGCGTAGTGCGAAGGCGTCAGAACGTCGCGCGTATCGTACTTGAAGCCCATGGTCGGCGCGAGCGTCAGGAAATCCCTTCCCGCCTCCTCGTCGACGCTTGAGTATTCCGCCGCCTCGGCGAAGCAAAGTGCGATCGACGCGAGAAGGGCGATGGCGAGCGGAATCCTTTTACCCATGGCGGCACTCCTGATATAGCGGCTCGGCTGACCCGGAGCCGCGCGTTTGATTATGTTCGATTACTCGACTGACGCCTAGCTTGCGGGAATTACGCGCGCTAGACTTCTCGGACATGCATTGCTTTCCCGCCGCTCTCTTGATAGCAGTCGCGAGCCTTTCCGCCGCCTCGTGCGCGAGCCGGGCGCCCTACAGGGAAGCGCTGGCGCGAAACGGGGAGCCCTCGACGCCGATCTTCTCCAGGGCGGGAGCCCCCGCCGCGGTGCGCATCCTCGTCCTTAGCGATATTCATGGGTACGCGGCGACCGCTCTGGTCAAAAGCGCGGCGACCAGGGCGAGGCACCTGGTATTCTGGGGCAAGAATAGCGACGACGATTACTCTTTTACGCGAGGAATACTACAGGCGGACGCGACCGAAAGGGCCGCGGATTTCGCGATACTTCCGGGCGACCTTACGGTGGACGGCGAAAAGGAGAGCCATATCATGCTCGCCGAGGTACTGCGAGAATACGAGCGATCGGGAAAAAGCGCCTACGTCACAACGGGAAATCACGACCTGCGCAACCCCTACGCCGTTCGGCACGGAAAGCTCCTATCGACCGAGACGCTTACCGTTGGACCCGCCGGCTTCGAATCGATCTACTCCGACTTCGGATTCGCCGAGGCTCTTTCCCGCGATTCGGATTCGCTGTCCTACGTCGCGGAGCCGATACCCGGCATCGCGCTCATCGTCCTCGACACCTCTCGCTGGAGGGCGAACCGCCCCTACCCCATACCCCTGTCCTCCGAGGGGGG
>CAYPHO010000435.1:0-2198 GCA_964410245.1 uncultured Treponemataceae bacterium
CGTCCCCCCAGAGAGCATTCGCTTTTTTTCGTAGCACCAGAAGCGCCGCCGTCTCTGCCAGCGCCTTCTCCTTCTTGCGCAGCTCCCGCTCCAGCTCCTTGATGCGCTTGGCATCTCCCTTGGCCTTCGGCGTGGGCGCCGGCTTACCCAGCCCCGACTTCGCGTTCTCGCGCCATTGCTCCAGTTGTCCCCTGTGCAGGCCGTGGCGTCGGAGGTACTCCCCAAGCGCCTCGCCATCGAGGTCGAGCGTCTCCACGACAGCGCGCAGCTTTTCCTCGGGCGTCCAGTCCTGTGCCCGCTTCGGGTTAACAGCTGCCGCTGGCTGCTTGCCTTTCTTCTCCATGGCCGCGAACGTAGCCGTTTCCCGCAGCCAGCGCGATAGGGTCGGCTGTGGCACCCCGACCTCCTGCTCCAGTGCGTTCGCGCTCACCGCGTTCGGCCCGAGCATCCTGCGCACCATTCGTGCCTTGAACGTATCCGTGTACTGCATCCTCGTGTCATCGTCTTCTCGCCCCGCTTGCCGTTGAATCCAGACCATCAGGTCCGGGCGGCAACTACCCTGTCACAGGGGGTCGCCTGGAGGTGTACTACGCCGAGAGGCTTGAGCTGAGCTGCGAGCGCCTGCGCGGCAGGGGCGCGCGCATCGACTACCGCCACGTGATCTGGTCGCTGGTGCGCAAGCCAGGCGCTTTCGCTCGCTACGTTTACCGCGAAGAGCTGTTCCCAACGCTGACCTTCCGACGGGCCTACGACGCGATCCAGGCGGCAAAGCCAGGGACCAAGGGCGACGTGGAATATCTGCGAATCCTTCACCTGGCGGCCAGTACGATCGAGGCCGACGTAGAGCAGGCTCTGGTGGCGCTGCTCACCGCTGGATCGTCGGTGACGGCCGAGGCGGTCAAGAAGAAGACCACGCAGGCTGCCGACGGACCTACCGTCCCCACGCTCGAAGCGCCGGCCGTAGATCTCTCCACCTACGACGCGCTTCTGGCGGAGGTGGCATCATGACGATGCCCATCGCCGCTACGACGCCGAGTCCGCTGGACGCCCTGCTGGTGCTTCTGCGTGCCCTGAAGTTGCCGTCCTTCGCCCGTTACTCCGAGGAGATCGCGACCAAGGCGGCACGTGAAGGCTGGACCTTCACGCACTACCTGAAACACCTGGCTGAGCTGGAGGTCGAGGAGCGCAGAGGTCGCCGTATCGAGCGTGCGCTGCACGATTCTGACCTACCCGCCGACAAGACGCTGGCTACGCTTGACCGATCCCGTGTGCCTGCCAAGGTGGCCAAGCAACTACCCAGCTTGTGTGAGGGTGGATTCGTCGAGCGTGGTGAAAATCTGCTCGCCTTCGGTCTCCCTGGTCGAGGGAAGACCCACATGGTCGCGGCCATCGGGCACGAGCTGATCCAGCGGGGATACCGCGTCCTCTTCACTCCGACCTTCGCGCTGGTACAGCGGCTACTGGCGGCCAAGCGCGACCTGCGACTCGAACGAGAGCTGGCCTCACTCGATATCTATCACGCCGTGATCCTCGACGACATCGGCTACGTCCAGCAGAGCCGAGACGAGATGGAAGTGCTCTTCACCTTCCTCGCCGAACGGTACGAGCGAAAGAGCGTCATCATCACGAGCAACCTGGTCTTCAGCGACTGGACCAGGATTTTCAAGGACCCCATGACCACGGCTGCTGCCATCGACCGGCTGATCCACCACGCGGTCATCCTGGAGATGACCGGCCCCAGCATCCGCAACGAAGCCGCCCGCAAGAGAGGAGACTCACCGACGACAACTACGACCACTACCAACCCAAATACGACAACTACCCCGGAGGCTGATGGGGCGATGTAATTGACGTTGCCGAGTCAATGTAGTTGACGTTCAACAGTCAACGAGCCGGGGCGCGCGGCTCGTCTGAGCTTCGGTGGCCGCCGCGCGCCCCGGCAGTGCTACTATCGACGTGCCCGTCCGGCCTTCGCTGCTGAACGGCAAAGCGTTGATATGGAACGACCTTGCAACTGAAATGATGACCGTAGTGATTCTTTTCTGTTCTGTCTCCTCTCTGTCTTGATGAAGCGAAGAGTGAGCGGCCGAAGCAAGCTTTGTCGACGGTGATCAAGCTGATATTCGAGGGTTCGCCCGAAGGTTTACCTCACAGTCATTCATGCGTCGGGAGCAGCCTCGGACTAGGCAACGCGGGTC
>CAYPHO010000436.1:0-2191 GCA_964410245.1 uncultured Treponemataceae bacterium
AGCGCTTATTCTCGGCCTGCAGTTCGGCTGTCACACGTTCGTCACCTTCGGCCTGTCCGGGCGCGGGAGGCTTGCGAGGTCGTCCCATATTCATCTCCAGCGGCTCTCCGGCGAGAAAGCGGCTGGACCATATCGTAATCTCTTTTGTGGAAATCCCATAGATCCGCGCAAGTCGCTTTTTACTCATGCCGTCTTCGAGGTGTTCCTTGACGATCCTTTTTTTGAACTCTAGCCCACGATGCACATACTTCGTTCTTCGTATTGCCATTTGACACCCCCCGGGTTGTCCACTTCCAGGGGGTCAGTTCAGGGGCGCGGGGAGGGGGAACCTTCTTCCCAAGAAGGTTCTTCCCCACGCTCTTCCCGCCTATATCAGAACGCGCGGCCCTCCCGGGAGATAGCCGGCCCGTCCAGGGCTACCGGGGCGGAAGCCTTCCCAGGTCGGAGCTCGAGGCGAGGTCGGGATAGTCGGGACCGCCACCGGCGAGCGCGAGGCGGTTCTGGGCCCGGGCTATCGCGAGCTTCGAGGCTTCGATGCGCCAGGCGAGGGTCTCGTCCGCGAGCCGCTTCATGGCGCGGCCCAGGGCGCGCTCGGCGCGCTCGCGGTCTATCTCCTCGGGCCATTCCGCGGCCCCGACGAAGAGGTCTATCTTGCCTTGCTTGACGCGCGCGAATCCCTCGGTGACCGCGGCCTTCTTTTCCTTGCCCCCGACCACGAGGCGCAGCTGCCCGACCTTGACCGGGGCGACCAGGCTGTCGTGATGGGCCAGTATCTCGATGCGGCCGTCGTGGGTCGTGAAGGTCGCCGACTCGATCTTGCCCGAGAAGAATCGCCTATAGGGAGTCAGGATCTCGCACGCGAAGTCGGCTGCCATAGCTCATCCCCCGCCCGAGAGGGCGCTCAGGCGTTCCTCGAGCGCTCGCGGACTTCGTCGATCGTGCCCGCCATGAAGAAGGCCTGCTCGGGAATCTCGTCGCACTTGCCCTCGATGATCTCATTGAAGCCCTTCACCGTATCCTCAAGCTTCACGTAGCGGCCGGGTATGCCGGTGAACTGCTCGGCGACGTGGAAGGGCTGCGAGAAGAAGCGCTCGATCTTGCGCGCGCGGTAGACGGTCAGCTTGTCCTCGGGCCCGAGCTCGTCCATGCCCAGGATGGCGATGATGTCCTGGAGCTCCTGGTAGCGCTGCAGGACCTCCTGGACCTTCGTCGCGGTCGCGTAGTGCTCCTCGCCGACGACCCGCGGGTCCAGGATGCGGGAGCTCGAGGCCAGGGGATCCACCGCGGGGTAGATGCCCTTCTCGACGATGCGCCTGGAGAGGACCGTCGTCGCGTCCAGGTGGGTGAAGGTCGTCGCGGGAGCGGGGTCGGTAAGGTCGTCCGCGGGGACGTAGACCGCCTGGACGGAGGTGATCGAGCCCTTGCGGGTCGACGTTATGCGCTCTTCCAAGGCGCCGATCTCGTTCGCGAGGGTCGGCTGGTAGCCGACGGCGCTGGGTATGCGCCCCAGGAGGGCCGAGACCTCGCTGCCGGCCTGCACGAAGCGGAATATGTTGTCGATGAAGAGCAGGACGTCCTGCCCCAGGACGTCGCGGAAGTGCTCGGCCATGGTCAGGCCCGACAGGGCGACGCGCATGCGCGCTCCCGGCGGCTCGTTCATCTGGCCGAAGACAAGGGCGGTGTTCTTGATGACGCCCGACTCGTTCATGTCCTTCCACAGGTCGTTGCCCTCGCGGCTGCGCTCCCCGACGCCGGTGAAGACCGAGTAGCCCGAATGCTCGGCCGCGATGTTGCGGATGAGCTCCTGGATGATGACGGTCTTTCCGACGCCCGCTCCCCCGAAGAGGCCGATCTTGCCGCCCTTGGCGTAGGGCGCGATCAGGTCGATGACCTTTATGCCCGTCTCGAGGATGTGGGCCGTGGGGCTCTGCTCCTCGAGCGATGGCGCCTCGCGGTGTATGGGCGAGCGCTCCGCCTGGACGGGAGGGCCGCCGTCGATGGGCCTGCCCGCCAGGTCGAACATGCGCCCGAGCACTTCCTTGCCGACGGGCACCGAAAGGGGCCCGCCGGTCCCCCGCGCGGCCAGGCCGCGCGAGAGGCCCTCGGTCGCCTCCATGGCGACGCAGCGCGCGACGCCGTCGCCCATGTGCAGGACGCACTCGGCCAGGACCGAGCCGCCGCCGCGCTTCTC
>CAYPHO010000437.1:0-2189 GCA_964410245.1 uncultured Treponemataceae bacterium
AGCCGCTGCTCGTCGAGGGCAAGGCGATCAAGCTTCATCCCCTCGTATGCAAGGCCTACAACGCCGACTTCGACGGCGACCAGATGGCCGTCCACGTCCCCCTGACGAACGCCGCTCAGACGGAGTGCTGGTCCCTCATGCTCTCGAGCAGGAACCTACTCGATCCCGCGAACGGCAAGACGATCGTCTATCCCTCGCAGGACATGGTACTCGGCATCAACTTCCTGACCCGCAGCAAGGCCGGCGTCAAGGGCGAGGGCCGGCGCTACTCCTCGCCCGAGGAGCTCCTGATGGCCTGCGAGGCCAAGTCTTGCGACTACGAGGCCGTCGTCAAGATCCCGGTCGGCAAGCGCCCCGTCTGGTCCAAGGTCGGGGTCGAGGCCAGGGTCCCCGACGGCGCCCCGATCGAGACCACCGCCGGCCGCTGGCTCTTCAACGAGGCCATGCCCGAGGGCGTTCCCTACGTGAACTACGCCCTGGGCGAGAAGGACATCCGCGCTCTCATCGAGAGCGTCTATAAGGCCAAGGGGCCCTTCGTGACCGTGAAGATGCTCGACGCGATCAAGGAGAACGGCTTCCGCTACGCCACCTTCTTCGGCGCGACCATCGGCATGGACGACATCGTCGTCCCGACCGAGAAGCCCGAGATGATCGAGGCGGCCAACAAGCAGGTCGACGCCATCCAGAACCAGTACCTGGCCGGGCACATCACCCAGGAAGAGCGCTACAACCGCGTCGTCGAGGTCTGGTCCAAGACGAACGAGGAGCTGACCTCGGTAATGATGAAGACCCTCGAGCGCGACCGGGCGGGCTTCAACAACATCTACATGATGGCGAACTCGGGAGCGCGCGGAAGCCGCAACCAGATCCGCCAGCTCGCGGGCATGCGAGGCCTCATGGCCAAGCCCTCGGGCGACATCATCGAGCTCCCGATCCGCTCCAACTTCCGCGAGGGACTGTCGGTCATCGAGTTCTTCATCTCGACGAACGGCGCCCGCAAGGGCCTCGCGGATACGGCCCTCAAGACGGCCGACGCCGGCTACCTGACCCGAAGGCTCGTCGACATCTCCCAGGACGTCGTTATCAACGAGGACGACTGCGGCACGATCAACGGCGCCCTCCACACGCCCATCAAGGACGGCGAGGAGATCGTCGAGGCCCTGCGCGAGCGCATCGTGGGCAGGTACGCCCTCGACCCGATCAGGCACCCGATAACCGGCGACCTGATCGTCGCGGCGAACGAGGAGATAACCGAGGATATCGCCGACAAGATCGACGAGGCCGGTATCGAGGAAGTGACCATCCGAACGGTCCTCACCTGCGAGGCGAAGCACGGCGTCTGCCGCAAGTGCTACGGCCGCAACCTGGCGACCGGGCGCACCGTCGAGATAGGCGAGGCGGTCGGCATCATCGCGGCCCAGTCCATCGGCCAGCCGGGAACGCAGCTGACGATGCGTACCTTCCATATCGGCGGCGCTGCGACCAAGGTCTCGGAAGAGAACCGAATCTACCTGAAATACCCCGTCCTCGTGACGGACGTCGTCGGCACCTTCGTCACGATGCCGGACGGGCGCTTCCTGTTCACGCGCAAGGGCGCGCTGCACGCCTGCAAGATCTTCTCTAACATCGAGCTCGGCAAGGGCGACAAGGCCCTCGTGCAGGACGGCCAACGGATATTGAAGGGCGACGATATCGTCCAGAAGGCCGACAAGTCGACCGTGAAGGCCAACGACATCTCCTACGCCAAGGTCATCCACGAGGCGAAGGGCGTCCCGGGCCGCGTCCTCCTCATCGCGCAGGATCAGAAGATCGAGGTGCGCAACGGCTCGGAGGTCGTGGTTAAGCCCGGGGATATCATCGTCGCCAACGGCACGCTCGCGACCTTCGACCCCTTCTCCGACCCGATCATCTCGGAGCACGACGGCTACGTCCGCTACGAGGACATCATCCCCGGCTCCACGATCAAGGAAGAGATCAACGAGGAGACCGGCAACGTCGAGAAGAAGATTACCGAGTTCGCCGTCGAGCGCGACGCCAAGCAGCCCCGCGTAATCATCACGGACGAGGCGGGCAACGAGATCGTGACCTACCACCTGCCCGGCGGCGCCTACCTCAACGTCGAGGACGGAGAAGTGGTGAAGGCCGGCCGCACACTGGCCAAGACGCTCAAGGAGAGCGCCAAGGCCATG
>CAYPHO010000438.1:0-2188 GCA_964410245.1 uncultured Treponemataceae bacterium
CGTTTATTTCAACGAGGCAATGATGTGATTGAGCCGAAGGCTAGTCGGCATCCAGGAAAGTCAGGACGCTGCGACTGAACGTCTCCGGATACTGGTACATGGTTGAATGGCCGCCCGGTATCCTGATAAGCCAGGAATTGGGGATACGGTGTGCCATCATGAGAGAATTTGCAGGAGGAATCACCGCGTCCTCCGTGCCTGTGATGATAAGTGTGGAATTCTTGATCGTACCGATCTTATCACAGACCCCGGACCATCTGCTCATTGCCTGTCCCTGACGTTCCATGGTGGAAAGCGGTACAACGGACTCCGATACGGGAAGGTTCTTGAGAAAATCAGGATGATCTTCGATGAACTTCTCGGGGAAAAGAACGCTCACGAGGCGTTTGGACCTTTCTTCTTTCGTGCCGGAGAGATCCATCAGTGCGGCAAAGTCCTCGGGCCGGGCTTTTACGATATCTTTGCCTTCCCATCCGCAGTTGCCCGCGTAGAGGACAAGCTTGGACACTCGTGCGGGGTGTCTGAGGACGATTTCCTGTGCAATGAAGGCGCCCATAGAGAAGCCCATGATGTGAGCCTTGGGGATTTTGAGAGCATCCATGAGGCCCACCGTGTCCTGAGCGAATAGCTCAACGCTGAAAGGCTTATCTGAGGCAGTGGTTTTGCCGATCCCGCGGTTTTCGAAGATGATAACCTTGTACCGGGAGGACAGGACCTTGAGAAGTGTATGATCCCACTGGTCCATGGCGCAGCCATAGCCCGTGATGAGTATAGTCGGATGGCCTTCGCCGATCATTCGGTAGTTTATGTCGATATCGCCGACGCGAACCAGTTGGGAGGCGGGAAGGGTGAAGATTGCGGCGGGACGTGCAGCCTTCTTTGGCGTATCTGCGGCGAGGGACGGGGAAAGACAGAGAGCTGTCACGAGAATAAGGTTTGTCGCGAATAATCGTATCTTCATTGTTCCTCCAATGTGATAGGATGCTCCTCATCACTATAGCACATTCCCTGAGTTAATGTGAGGCGCCCTGCTCCGCGCGCATGATTTCAATCCTCAGCGGATAATCAATTCCTTCAATGGATCGTCGGTCCGATTTGAAATACGAAAGCGGTGACTTAGACTACACTGTAGCGTGGATTTTACTTACCTTTCTTGGATTGTTGGGAATACACCGCTTTTACATGAGAAAGTGGGGCACCGGAATCATATACCTTCTGTCCGGGGGTCTCTTTGGGATAGGTTATCTTTACGATTTTTGGACGCTCAATGATCAGGTCTCCAGCCTCAACAGCGGTTCCTGATTCGGTAATAATAATCATAGACGGGCTTCTGTTGCCTCGATTCACACGTTGAACATGGAATAAGTCCGAATATCCCAAAGGAGTCAAGAAAGGGCATCATGGAATCAAAAGAGAGGGGGTTTTTTCTCGGCGCAATCCGGACACATTTCATAGGAATATAAAGACATATCGGGACGAGGAGGCATGAGAATCCATGCTCGACCTAATGTGTAGGATATTTTCAGGGAAGATGGTATAATAAGGAAGCGAGTCTGCCAGAGCGCTGTCGGCCCCGGAGTACCGGACCAGGACGGCGCACAAGGCGTAAGGGCTCGGTTTTTGATCATGAGAGCTGCCTTTAGGAATGCCTTAGCCGTATGCCGATTCTTTGTTCTATTCGAGATGACCGGGAACGGACGCAAAAAGCATCCCCCTGCCTTATGTGCTTACGGCAGGCTTTGCTGCATGGTTGGGTGCAGCGCTCATTCACCAATGGGCGCTAAGATGAAGACAATGTCGGACATGAAAAAATCAATACAAATGAGAGAATTCACAATGGTAAAAAAATTTATCCTCTTCGCCCTCTCCGCTTTTCTTGTCTTTTCGGCAGTCTCGCTCATCGGCGCCGCCGATGAAACGTTGCCGTCCGTCATTAGAACGGTTGCCCCATCAGGGCATGAAGCATTCATGCGACAGGCATTTGACCTGGCAATCAGCGCCGGGAAAAAAGGCAATCATCCTTTCGGCGCAGTCCTCGTTCATCGGGGCAAGGTCATCATGGCCGCCGAAAACACGGTAAATACCGACAACGATTGTACACGTCACGCAGAAGTGAATCTCCTCGTAAAGGCCCGTAGGGAACTCTCACGGGAAGTGTTCCGGCAAAGCACGTTGTACACCAGCGCTA
>CAYPHO010000439.1:0-2181 GCA_964410245.1 uncultured Treponemataceae bacterium
TCCTCGGCTATTAGGACGCTGCGGGCCGCCATGGCGCCTCTTCTCCCGGATCGGGGAAATCTATGACGAGCGAGCGCCCCTCGACGAAGCGGAGATTCCCCGCAAGCTTCCCGGCCATGGCCCCGAGTATCTCCTCGGAGAAGGCGGGCAGGGGAGCCTTCCAGCCTCCAATTGAGATCGCGCAACGTCCCGGGCCGGACCGCGAGAGAGAGGCTCGCGGGCGGGCTCCCTCGGCGCGCGCGGCCAGGAATACCTCGGTCGCGGCCATGCCGCAGGCCGCCGCGGCGGAGGACCCGAGCGCGATGCCTCCCGCCTCTATCTCCGCCTCGACGCCGAGGCCCTCGGCTATGGACGAGAGGTATTCGCCCATGCCGACGGCCCCCCGCAGCCCGGACGCGAGGGACATCCTCTCGGCCGATCCCAAGGCCGCGACGCGGAGGCGCGCCTCGCGGAGGGCCGAGCGCGCCGGGCCCTCGTCGGTCGACTCGGCCTGGAGCCCGAGCAGGGACTCGACGACCTGGAGGCTGTTCTTCACGCGATGGTGCAGCTCGCCGACGTAGGCCTCGTTGGCGGCGAGCCTTTCGGCCGATGCCCAGGAATAGGCGAAGACGAGGACGAAGGGAAGGATCAAGACCTCGGCGTACTCCTCGTAGCGGTCGATCCAGGCGAAGGCGGCGCTTCTCTCCAGGACATTCGAGACCGAGATGAGGCAAAGGACCCCGAGGGCGGCGCAGAGGAAGAGGAAGGGGGCCGCGAAGGCACGCCTGCGCAGGGCCTCGCGGGCGGAGAATAGGGATAGCGCTGCGTACAGCGCGGACGAGGCGAGGTTAACCGCCAGGGAGAGGGTCATCCGCGCCGCTTCCTTCCGTCGCGGCCCCCGACCCCGCCCGCGACGGCCGCCCGCGATGCCGACAGGAAGAATGCGGCGAAGAATGCGCAGGCCGCGAGGGCCGCCAGATGCTCGAGGGCGTCGAAGAGGCCGCCCAGCGCAAGGCCCTCGGCGATGGTGGCCGCGTGGCTGAGGATGACGCAGGAGCAGGCCGCGATGAGGAGCTCCGGCCGAGGAAGGAGGCGCTTCGACAGCACGAGGATTATGGCAGGAAGCATTGCCAGGTCGATGAGGAGATTCGCGGCCTCGCCGATCTCGATGGCTTCCATAGATTTCCCCCGCGGCGAATTCTAAGGCAGGGGGCGCCTGATGTCCAATGCGTTCTGGGGGCCGAGCCGGCTCGCTAACGGCGAAGCGGGCCCGCCCGCCTAGCCTCCGTATAGCGCGTCGAGGACCGCCTTCGTGCCCGTTCCCGCCCCCATCGTGAAGAAGTGCAGGCAGGGCGCGCCCGCGTCGATCAGGCTTCTGGCCAGGTCCGCGGCCCAGGCTATCCCCGCCGCGCGCTCCTCGTTCGGGCTCCGGGCTTCCTGCATCGCCCGGACGAGGCCGGGGGGCAGGTCGATGAAGAAGGTCCTCGGCAGGGAGGCCAGGGTCGAGGCCCTGAGCACGGGCTTCAGGCCCGGGACGACCGGCGCGTCGATGCCCATGCCTCGAAGCAGCGAGACGTACTCGACGTAATGCCTCGCCTCGAAGACCATCTGGGTGATCACGTAGGACGCCCCCGCCCCGAGCTTCTCCTTGAGGCGGCGAGCGTCCTCTTCGAGGTTCGGGGCCTCGAAGTGCTTCTGCGGGTAGCCCGCGACGCCGACCGAGAAGGAGGTCGGCTTGCCCTCGCTAGGAGGCGTGTACTCGCCCCGGTTGAGCGACGCGATGTGCGATACCAAGTCCGAGGCGTACTTGTAGCCGCGCTCTTCGGGGCGGGCCGCGGCGCCGCCCGGGCCGGCCCCGGGCTTCGGCCGTAGCGCGATCGGCGCGAAGCGCTCGTCGCCGCGCACGGCGAAGACGTCGCGGAAGCCGGCGTAGTGCAGGTCGATGAGCAGGTCCTCCATGGCCAGCCGGTCGGCGCCCGAGGCCACGAGGTGGGGCACCGACCTGACCCCGAAGGCCTCCCGCACGGCGACGGCCGTGCCCAGGGTGCCGGGCTTCGTCCGCAGCGCCACGCGCGCGGGGCCGCCCTCGGACTCGGCCCAGGCCCGTCCCTCGGGATGGTCGGTTACGCAGACGAAGGCGGGATCGCGGGGCATGAGGAGCTCCACCGCGCGGAGTATCCCGTCGATGTCGCCGCCGCGGCT
>CAYPHO010000440.1:0-2172 GCA_964410245.1 uncultured Treponemataceae bacterium
TCGGAGTTCCAGAACTCGGTCTCGACGAGGCCTCCGTCGAACTCCTCGAAGCCGAGGGAGACGAGCTTGTCCTTGACTCCCTCCAGGAACTCGACGTAGGCGTTGCGGCGGCCGGGCATGAGCCTGGCGGCCGGGGCGTTGACGTTGTAGGGCCGGAAGGAGGCCTCCTTCCAGGTCCCCTTCTCCAGCATCTCCTGGGTGACGGCGCCGAGCTCCTCGCCCGTGACGCCCTCCTCGCGCAGGGCCGCGGCCGCGACGGCGCCGGCCTGCGTTAGGCGATACCAGACCCGCTCGCGCTCGGCAAGGCGGAAGGCCGCGTCGCCCGAGCCGCGCTTGCGGGCGATGCCGCCCATCGCGGCCTTCTCGGCCTCCGACAGCGAGGTCTCCTCCAGGCTCCCCTCGGCCGACGCGGCGGCCCTCGCCAGGAGGCCGGCGATCAGCCGGACGCGGGGCGAGTCCTTCGCCCCGGGGACGAGGGCGGCGCGCTTGGCGCCGTCCATGGCGACGAGGCCTTCCTTGGAGAGCTGGCCGAAGGCGGAGCCGACGTCCTTCTGCTCGAGGCCCAAGGCGGCGGCCAGCTCGGGGAGGGCCGCGCCCTCCTTCGCGCCGGCGAGATGCCGGAGCATCCGCTCTTCCGGCGTCCCCTTCTCCGCGTACTCTCGGCCCAGGGGGGTCAGCTCGTAGACGAGGCTCGTCGAGCGCCCGTCCTCCGCGGCGAAGCCCTTGGCCGAGAGCCAGGAGAAGGCCTGGTTCGAGTGGCCTTCCTTGTAGTCGAGCTCGGAGGCGAGCCGGGCCGCGTCGAGGCGGTCTCCCGGGCTATAAGCGAGGAGGACCTTCACCTCGAGGGGATGCAATGTCTTGACGACTGATCGTTCGTCCATGGTTCGGCCATTGTGGCGAAATGCCCCTAACGCGTCAATCTTGCCGCGGCGCGGGCCCGCCCGCGGTACGCGCCGCGGCCCGCTTGAGGACGAGGGCCCTGCCCCTCCTGCCGTCCATCAGGATATCCAGGCCCTCGCGCAGGGACGTGCGGGCGCAGCCCTCGGTGCGCGACTCGGGCTCGATCGAATAGAGCCATTCCCAGTCGACCATTCCCCCGCCGCCCGAGGGGACGGTGAGGTAGCCGATGCCCTTGCTGACGACGCCGTGGAAGAAGTGCGAGCCCATGCTCGACTCGACGCTGAGGCCCGGGATGTCGGCCTCGACTATCGCCCTCGCCATGGATATCTGCGAGAAGGAGACGGGCACGCCCAGCCAGCGGTCCCGCGTTCCCCACCTTCCCGGGCCGATAAGGAGGTAGCGCCGCCCGAGAGCGCGCATCTCGGCGTCGAGCCTGCCGATCTCCTCGGCGATCGCCTCTGTTCGGGAGCGGTCGAAGGCGCGCGGGTCCACCCAGACTATGTCGGCCACCGACCGGTCGCGGCCGTTCCCCATGCTGCGCGGCGAGACGACGAGGCAATCGGCGGGATCGGCCTCGTCGATCTCGGACTCGCTCGGCGCCTCGGCCCGCGCGAGGGGGCGCAGCTGGAGGAGGCTCAGCGTCGGCGCGAGCCCCGGCCCGCCCCGGCCTGGCCCCGCCCCTCCCGCGCGGTCGCCGGGCCCGCCGAGGCTCAGGGCGTACTCGAGCTCCACGGCCGTGCGCATCGCCTTCTCGCCGAGCTCGAGGATAGCCGAGATCGCCTCGGCGAGGGGCAGCGCGTCGTACTTGAGGATGTTCGCGAAATCGACGACGCGCGGGCCCGCGAGGCCGCGGCCCGGGACGAGGCGCCCGTTCTCGCGGTCCCAGGTCGAGCAGGCGAGGTCGAAGAGCGGATCGGCCTCGGCCTCCGAGAGCTCGACCTCGGCCAGGGCGGCGGGATCGCCGGGCGGGAGGCCGGCTGCCGCCTCTCCCATATCGAGCGCGGCGAAGCTCCGCTGGCCGTCCTCGAGGAGGCGCTCCGGGGGAGATGATTCGAGGCGGGGATAGCGGGGGCAGAAGCGGAAGGTGCTCGCGCCCGCGGGGGACCGGGTCCCCAGGCCAAGGGCGGCCACGCAGAGCCCGTCCTCGGGCTTGGAATAGGAGAGCGGGTAGTAGTTGAAGGACTGGGCGCTGCCCGAGGCGATGGGATAGAACCATCTCCCCCTGCGGTCGCCGGCCAGCTCCTGGACGACGACGGCCATGCGCTCCTCCTC
>CAYPHO010000441.1:0-2167 GCA_964410245.1 uncultured Treponemataceae bacterium
GAGGACGGGCACGTTGCGGATCCGCAGGCCGTCGATGACGTAGCTGTCGAATACGTAGCCCGCGTCCTCCTTCCGCCAGAAGTAGATCGAGACCTTCTTGCCCTTCCAGACCCAGTTCTTGGGCAGCCTGCCGCCGCTCGGGTATGTTATAACGATATAGCGTCCCTGGTTGTCGACCACGGAGGACCCGAAGACCCCGACCCCGTGGACGAGCACCCGGAGGCGCTGTCCCTGGGCGACGTGCCGGCTGGAGCGGATGCCGTACTTGAAGCGGGGCTGCTCGAACTCGACGCTCTTGCGCAGGGCGTAGGCCCGATCCATGAGCAGGACGCCCTCCCGTCCCTTGTCGATTCCCTGATCCTTGAGCCTCGAGGCCAGGACCGAGATCGCGCGGTCGAGGTCCCGCGGCGACCAGAGGATGTTGGTCGGGTCAGCGAGGCCGGCGAGGGAGGCCGCCTCCTTGAGCCGGCGGGCCTCGGAATAGCTCAAGCCGGCGTCCCTGGACTTGAGGTAGTACTCGACCCAGGAGTAGCGCTTCGCCCCCCTGAGGGCGAGCGTCGCGGCGACGATGACGAGGCCGAGCACGAGGGACACGAGAACGGCGATGTACAGCATTATCGATCGGCCTTTCGGCCCTCCCCTCGCCGTCGGCCCGGCATCTCGCGCCGCCGGCCGGAGCGTATTGATAATCGAGTATACTATATCCTCATGCCCGGATAAACGGGGAGGGAGGATCCGCGATGAGCGACGATGCCGATGGCGGAACGGCGGATCACGCGAGGAAGGAGTCCTTCGGCCTCTCGCCGCGGGGCGCTCCCGATCGTCCCGGCATCGAAGCGCTGGCCGTACTCGCCGCGCTCTACTTCACGGCCTACCTGCCCTCCGGCTCCTCGGCGATCGGCGCGCTGATAGCGAGCGCCGCGTTCTATCTCTACAGCATCGCCTCGGCCGTCCCGGCGATTCTCCTCGTCCTCTACATGATGGCGACGACCGACGGCCTGGGGCCCTTCCGCGTCGGCCCCTTGAGGGGCGGCTCGGTCGGCCGGGCCGCCGTCCTGGCCTGCGCGGCGCTGGCCCTCATGGCCGGCCTGGGATTCCTGCTCGGGGCCTTGGGCGCGGCCAACCCGATATGGAAGGCCGGCGCGGCCGCCCCGCTCGCCCTCATCCCGCTTATCGTCCTGTCGTCGGCGGCGACCGGCTATGCCGAGGAGCTCTGCTTCCGCGCCTACTTGATCCGCCGGCTGGGGCAGGCGGGGCTCGCGCCCGGCCTCGCCGTCGCGGCCTCGACCCTCTTCTTCGCGCTCGCCCACGGGGCCCAGGGCGTCCCGGGAATCGCCGTCTCCGGAGTCCTGGGCCTGCTCTTCGCGCTGCGCTTCTCGCGCCGGGGCGACCTGCACGAGATCGCCCTGGCCCACGGCGCGTACAACGCCGTCGTCTTCGTCCTCCAGCTATATGCCCTGCCGCGCTGAATGCTATACTGAGGGGCATGCGAGAGACCGAGAAATTCCGCTCGGACCTGGGACGGGCGGCCGGGCGGACGCCGGGCGGCGCCGCCGCGATCGAGTCCCTGCGCTCCTTCTTCTATAAATCCTTCCCCTCCGTCGGCGAGGAGGCCAAGGCCTCGCTCTTCGCCTCCTACCTGGAGCGGCGCCGCGAGTCCCCTGACTCGGCCCTCGACTGGCTCGCTGCCGTCGGCTCGGTCCTGGCCATGGACTACGACGGCAGCGCCCTCACCGAGCGCGACTGGCGCGACATCCGCGACGCCGTCGCCCTCGAGGAGGAGGACCTGGACATCGAGCTACTCGAGTACGTCATGTCGCTGGTCCTGGACAACGGCGCCCTGTGACGGCCCCGCCGCGGCGCCGCCGGCGGGGCGGGACGGCCGAGTGGTTCGAGGACGAGCGCTTCTGGGACGACTACGCCTCGATCATGTTCGACGAGGACAGGTGGGCCGAGGTCCCCGCCGTCGTCGACGCGATCGAGGCCCTCGCCTCGCCCCCGCGGGGAGGGGCCGTCCTCGACGCCTGCTGCGGCCCGGGCAGGCACAGCCTCGAGCTGGCGCGCCGCGGGTACCGGGTAACCGGTATCGACATCACCGAGACCTACCTTGAAGCCGCGCGGGAGAGCGCAACCGCGGTGGTTACATTCATATTCATAACACCGACAG
>CAYPHO010000442.1:0-2162 GCA_964410245.1 uncultured Treponemataceae bacterium
ACGGCAGCTTCTGGCGCCGCCGCCTGGGCTGGGGCATCGTTGGCGAGATGGCCTTCGCCGCGAGGATGGGCAATCCCGACGCGGTCCTTTACCTGAACGATTACGGCATCCTGGCCGAGGGAGGGTACAACGCCGACGCCTATATCGAGCAGATCGAGGCCCTCCTGGCGGCGGGAGCGCCGATCGGTGGCATCGGCTGCCAGGCGCACTCGGCGACCTACTTGAACGTCCCGGTCGATCCGGCCATCGCGCAGCGCAACCTCGATCGCCTATCGCGCTTCGGGCTGCCGATAAAGATCACCGAATGCCTCTTCGACCATACCGAGGATCCCGAGGAGCAGGCCGCTCAGATGCGGGAAATACTGCCCATCTACTTCGCCTGTCCCCGAGTCGAGGCCATCCTCTTCTGGGGCTTCTGGGCGGGCCTGCACTGGCATCCCTGGGCCGCCTTCTGGACGGCCGACTGGGACATAACCCCGCAGGGCGAGGCCTTCCGCGAGCTCGTCTTCGGGAAGTGGTGGACGAGGGCTAAGGCGAGGGCCGACTCGAGCGGGACCCTGAGCGTCCCCGCCTTCTACGGTAATTATCGCATAACGTCGAGGGGAAGGACCGTGACGGCCAGCCTCGGCGCCAGGGACAAGTCTGTCCGAGTATCAATCGCATAGGAGAGGAAGGATCATGGCAAAGCAGTACGACATCACCTTCGTCGGGCATATGTGCTACGACGAGATCATACCCTTCGGGGGCGAGCCGCACGTCGCGCCCGGCAGCGCGGTCCTCTGCGGCGCCATGGTCGCCCCGCGCGTCGGCAAGAAGGTCGCGGCCGTGGTCAAGATGGCCAAGAAGGACGAGGGCATCCTGAAGCCCATGCAGGACGTCGGCGTCGACACCTACCTCATCCCCAGCGAGGAGACGACCTACTCCCGCGTCTTCCACTTCTCGGCCAACGTGGACGAGCGCAAGCTGACCCTCGTCAAGTCCGCCGGCTTCATCGACATCGCCGACGTGCCCCAGATCGACTCGAAGTACGTCCACCTGGCTGGCATCTCGGACGAGGAATTCGACATGGCGCTCATGAAGGGCCTGAAGGCCCGGGGCTACAGCCTCTCGACGGACATGCAGAGCTTCGTCCGCCACGTCGACCCGGCGACGCGCGAGATCGAGTTCTCGGACGTCGCGGCCAAGAAGGAGATCGCGGCGATGATGGACAAGCTCAAGCTGGACATCGTCGAGGCCAAGATCCTGACCGGGACGGACGACCTGGAAAAGGCCGCCGTCATGGTCGAGTCCTGGGGCTGCCCCGAGGTGATGATCACCCATTCGCAGGGAGTCCTCGCGCGGGTGAAGGGCACGACCTACTACGAGAAGTTCTCCAACTCGAACGTCTCCGGCCGTACGGGCCGCGGCGACACGACCTTCTCGGCCTACCTGGCATGGCGGCTGGACCACGGCCCGGCCGAGTCCCTGAAGTTCGCCGCCGCCCTCGTCTCGATCAAGATGGAGACGCCCGGTCCCTTCAAGGGCACGCTCGAGGACGTCCAGAAGAGGATCAAGGAAAAGCACCAGGGCTGAGCCCCCTTCGCGTGCTAAAGAGAAGGCCCGCCGGCGCGTAGCGCGCGGCGGGCCTTTTTTCGGATCGCGGGCGAGCGCCCTAAGGCGGCTTCGGCGATACTTATTCCGCTACTCCTTGATGGATCCTACGTTCATGCCGACGACGAAGTATTGCTGGGCGAAGGGATAGGCGACGAGTATCGGGAGCGTCGCGATGATGGTCCCGGCCGCCCGGATCGACATGGGCGTCACCGTGCTCGCGATGAAGTTCGCGGCCATGCCCGCCGAGTTGATGTCCGCCGCGCTCCTCGATTGGTTCATCGACTGCTGGAGCAGCGCCATCAGCTGGTACTGCAGCGTGAAGAGCTCGGGCTTGGCAGAGTTGTAGAGCAGGGTGTCGAACCAGGCGTTCCAGGCCCCGACGGCGACGAAGAGGGCCACGGTGGCCAGTACGGGCTTCGATAGGGGAATGACGAAGCTCAGGAAGATCTGGAACTCGCCCGTGCCGTCGAGCCGCGCCGACTCGAACAGACTCTCGGGTATCGTCTTGATGAAAGTCCTGATGACGATGAAGTTGAAGGCGCTGATCATGCCCGGGATGATGTAGACCC
>CAYPHO010000443.1:0-2155 GCA_964410245.1 uncultured Treponemataceae bacterium
TAGAGCGGGGCCTCGGTCTTGTAGACTCCGCCGAATTGACGGAAGGCGTTCACGGGCCCGACGGTCCAAGTGAAGCCGAGGGCGTCGAAGGTGTCGCCCTCCTCGAGCGGGGCGCGGTGGTCGGTGAGGACGTAGAGGGAGAGGTTCGTGTCGAGGCCGGAGGGGCCGACCTGGTTGCTCTGGACGGCGCCGCGCTCGTGCTGGATGCGGACGCGGGCGCGGGGCTGGGCCTCGGGAACTCCCGAGGGCATGGTTCCGCCGTAGCCGTTGTCGACGAGTGGCTGGCGCATGGGCACGATGACGGTCGGCTCTTCGGCGATATGGGCTTTGATGCCGTCGCGGAGCTGCTGGAGCTTGGCGTTCAAAACAGCATCCCCCCGGCGATCCCGCGCCGCCGGATCCTGAGCATGCGCCCCTGCGACTCCCCCTCCTCCTTCGCGGCCTCCTCCGTCATCGAGGCGGCGAGGTCGCGGTAGAAGTCCTTGAGGGTGGAGAGGTTGA
Source organism: uncultured Treponemataceae bacterium (assembly GCA_964410245.1). Lineage (GTDB taxonomy): Bacteria > Spirochaetota > Spirochaetia > Treponematales > Rectinemataceae > CAZXXZ01. The sequence continues at coordinate 502 of CAYPHO010000443.1, forward strand.
CGTAATCGGTCGAGCCCGCGCCGTCTTGGGTGCGCACGATCATGGACAGCTTTCGGCCGAGCTCGACGAGAATCTCCTTAACGACGCGCGGGGCCGCGCCCGTTACGCCCCAGAGGTCGATGAGGATGCCGAGGCGGGTATCGGAGATGAGGATGTCCTCGGCCGTCCACGCCGCGAGGTCGGCGTCGTAGGTCCAGTACTCGCCCGTGTCCAGCTGCTTGTAGGCGGTCTGGCGGGCGGGGGAGGTCACGGCGAGCCTGGCCGCGGCGTCGGCGACCGAAAGGATCGCGATGACGCCGAGCGGGTCCTTGATGCGCAAGCGGAGCTCTACTGTATCGGCGAAGCTCGCCATGGCCTGCCCTCCCCTTCAAGGCCGGGCCCCGTTGCCAGGGCCCAGCCGGATTACTTCACCTGCCCGATCAGGTCGGGAGCGTGACCTCGACAATGTGCCCGTAGCCGGCGGCGCCGCCGGAGGGCGTGGCCGCGGACGAGCCCAGGAGATGGTCGAGGTACTCGCCCTGGACGGAGTACCAGGCCCGCTCCTCGGTCGATAGCTCGAGCACGGAGCCGATGCCCGTCTCCATGGTCAAGGGCCTCTTGTTGGCGACGATGGCGACGCCGGGCACGTAGAGGTAGCACTTGCCCGCGGTGACGCCGGGCAGGCTCAGGGTCTTCTTGCCGAGGACGAAACCGTTGTTGATGCCCTGGTCGTACTCGACGATCTGGGAGATGGGGAGCGCGGGCCGGTTATTGACCTTCGCGTCGGCGCCGTTGCCGTTGAGCTGGCCGCGAATGACGTTCTCGGTCGCCCAGGTGTCAGCCGAGTTGCACAGGATGCGGATGCCGGCCGCCGTGGAGATGGGGCGCTTGGTGAGCGGGTCCTTCAGGCCCTTGAGCGTCTTGACGGCCGCGAGGAAGGTCTCGTAGACCTTCTCGTCGTACGTGAGGCCCGAGGTACTGACGGCGGCCTGCTTCTGGCTCGCTACGAAGGTCGCGGCGACGATGGCGCCGATGACCTTGGAGTTGCGCATGTCCGTCCAGGCGTCGACGGCGGCCTGGACGACCTTGTCCATCGAGAACCACTCGTTCCAGAGCCGGTTCGCGAGGGAGTCCTTCCAGCCGATGGCCTGGATAGCGAGGGCGATCGTCGCGGTCTCGCCGGTGTTGGCCTCGATCAGGGGCACGCCGTCGTTCTCGCCCGAGTTCTCCTCCATCTTGCCCCGGTAGGGCAGGACGTCGCGGAGGTACAGGAGCTTCGGGAAGGCGAGGTTCGTCTCCTCGCGCGCGATGAGCGCGGTGAGGTCGCCCGCTTCCTGGGCCCTGCGGCTGATGTCGAGGAAGAAGCGGCCGAAGAAGGCCTCGATGTCCGCGGTCGCGGGGGCGCTCTCGGCGTTCCTTACGATCGCCTGCAGCTCCTCGAGCTTCTCTTCGATCTCGAGCTCGAGCCTGCTGAGGCCGGCGTAATCATTTTCATCAATGGCGATCCTCGCCTGCATCAGCAGGGAGGCTCTGCCCTTCTCTTCGTGCCCTATCAGAGCCTTGAGCTCCGCGCATCTGTTCCAGTTCACCACGTCGTAATCATTGGTTTCGTCCTCATGCAGCTTCACGCAGCCTCTGAGAAAATCCATCGTGTTGCCGATATACCTGTCGTGAT
>CAYPHO010000444.1:0-2154 GCA_964410245.1 uncultured Treponemataceae bacterium
GGTTGTAGCCGACCAGGCGGTCGAGGACGCGGCGCGCCTTCTGGGCGTTCACCTTCGTCTCGTCGATGCCGCGCGGGGCCTTCACCGCGTCGCGTATGGCCTGGGGCGTGATCTCGTTGAACACGATGCGCTCGATGGGCAGCTCGGCGTCCTTCCCCAGGATCGCGTTCTGGATATGGAAGGCGATCGCCTCGCCCTCGCGGTCGTTATCAGACGCCAGCAGGACGAGGGAGGATTTCTTCGCGGCCTTCTGCAGCTCCTTGAGGAGCTTCGCCTTGCCGCGGATGGTCAGGTACTCGGGCTCGAAGTCCGCGTCGACGTCGATGCCGATCCGGGACTTGGGCAAGTCGATGAGATGGCCCATCGAGGCGAGCACGGTGTACTTCGAGCCGAGGTACTTCTCGATGGTCTTGGCCTTGGCGGGCGACTCGACGATGACGAGGGTCCCCTTGCGCGAGGCGGCCTTGGACCCGCTCTTCGCCTTGGGCGCGGCCTTCTTCGCCGCGGCCTTCGCCCGAGGCTTCGCTTCCTTCGCGATCGCGGCCGCCCCTGAGTCCTTCGCCGCCGACTTCTTCGAATCTCCCATTCCGGGCATCTCCTATTCCGATCTCCGTCTCTCGCCGCGCCGGGCTAAACGGGCGCTAAAACGCTGAGAATGCATTGTGGGCCCGCTAGGGCCCGAGCTCCTCGCCGAGAAGCGCGGCCAACCGCCTTCCCTCCGACGCCTCCTCCGATCGCGCGGACTCGGCGCCGCGGGCGCCCGGGATCCCCGACGAGAGGCCGATATCCGCGAGGATATCGGCCGCCGAATCGGCGATTCCGGCGCCGTCCATGGCGAGCCTATCGATTCCCGCTCCCCTCGAGCCGCCGAGGCAGGCGCGGGCGACCCACACGTCGCGCCCCTCGTCCAGCGCGTGCTCGGCCGTGATCAGGGCTCCCGACTTGGCCGGGGCCTCGACGACGAGGCAGGAGCGGGCCATTCCCGCGATGATCCTGTTCCGCTCCGGGAAGCGGTAAGTGCGAAGATCGTCGCCGGGCGGATATTCCGAGACCAGGCATCCCCCGCCCTCGAGTATAGCGGATGCGAGCTCTTTGTTCGCCGGCGGGTAGACGCGATCGATCCCGCAGGGCAGCACGGCGCAGGTCGCGCCGGCGGTACCGGCGGCCCCGGGCGCCCCGGCGCCGCGCCAGGGGCGCGGGGCGCCGCCTCGGCGGCGGCCGGAGAGGGCGCCCCGATGGGCCGCCCCGTCGATGCCGCGCGCCAGGCCGGACACGACGCAGGCGCCCGCCGAGGCGAGGTCCGCGGCGATGGACAGGGCAGCCGACAGGCCCACGCCGGTAGGGCACCTCGTGCCCACGACGGCGACCGCGGTCGCATCCCCGCCCATCGCCGGGCCGCGGAAGAAGAGCCCGAAGGGCGGCCTCGCGGTCTCGCGGAGCAAGGCGGGGTAGCCGGGATCGTCGTAGTGCAGGTACGCGCATCCCGAGCGCGCCAGGTACTCGGCGTCCTCCCTCGCGAGGGCGAGGAGCTCATCGGGGCGCCAGGGCCTGCCGGCCAGTGACCTGCCGAGCGCCTCCTCGAGGGCGCGGTGGGATAATCGAGAGAGGGAGAGCTCGTCGTCGACGAGGTCCCATAGAAGGAGCTTCTCGTCCGACCTGATATGGGGCGCCCTGTGGATCGCGAGGGCGAGGACGAGTCGCTTCGAGCTTGCTATGTCCATGATGCCTCCCCTCATCCTACGTTCCCCCCCTAGCCCGCCGACTGCCCTACTTCCTCGGGAAGTAGTCGCGATGGTAGTCCTGCAGGCTCTCGCTCTCGATGTGCGTGTATATCTGCGTGGTCGAGATATCCGAGTGCCCCAGGAGCTCCTGCACGGTCCTGAGGTCGGCGCCGCCGGCCAAGAGGTGCGTCGCGAAGCTGTGCCGGAAGGTATGGACCTTCGCCTCGACGCCGGAGGCGTCGCGCAGGCCGTCGAAGCGCTTCCAGATCCCCTTGCGCGATATGCCCCTGCCGGCCTGGTTCAGGAATACCCGGTCGGTGCGGGCCTTCTCGAGCGCGGGCCTCCCTTCCTCGAGGTAGCGCGTCAGCCACCGCGCCGCGTCCTCGCCGAAGGGCACGAGCCGCTCCTTGCGCCGCTTGCCCACGACGCGGAT
>CAYPHO010000445.1:0-2110 GCA_964410245.1 uncultured Treponemataceae bacterium
AGGCGGAAGCCCTCGGACATCTTGTCGACGACCGTCTTGAAGTGCTTCTCGCTGGTGAAGCCGTAGTCCTGGAGGACAGAGGGCTCGATCTGCTCGTAGGCGATGTTGCCCGCCTCGTACTCGGTGAAGATGTTGGCCATGTAGACCGCGTGGACGACGTCGCGGAAGTCGCCGGACTCTAGGCTGGGCTCGTGGTGGAAGCGGATCGCCGCCACCAGGCAGTCGGGGAAATTCCACTTCTCCGCGATGCGCGCGCCGATCTCCGCGTGGTTCATGCCGCCGGCGATTCCCTCGAAGGTCTCGGGCGGGATGGACTTGTCCTTGCAGAAGGAGCGGATGCGGTCCAAGAGCTCGGGATGGACCGAGGAGAAGATGATCTTGCCCATGTCGTGGAGCATGCCGCCGACATAGGCGTCGTCCAGGAGGCCCTTGATGTTGGCCTTGAAGTTCTTGGCGAGGTTGTAGGCGTAGTAGGCGGTGCGGTACGAGTGGTCCCAGAGCTTGCGCTTGTCCGCCGCCCCGTCGTCGAGGATCTTCAGGGTGCCGTAAGAATACAGGAGGTTCTTGATGCCGCGCAGGCCGACCAGCTTTACCGCGTCGGCGATGTTGTCGACGCGCTTGGACATCATGTAGGCGGCCGAGTTGACCAGCTTCAGGAGGTCCGCCGTCATCGCGGGGTCGGTCGAGATGTAGCGGGCGATGTCGACGATCTGGCTGTCCGGGTCGGCGATGAGCCGCTGTATCTGGACGATGTTCTCGGGGAACTGGGGCAGGCTGGTGATGGACTTGACGATCTCGTCGGTCAGGACGGACATGGACTCGATGCGCGTCGAGGCGACGGGGACGGTGATGCGCGCCACGGTCTCGCCCGACTCGGCCCAGATGTCGAAGCAGTCCTCGTCGAGGCCGATCTTCTTGAGCATGAGGACCAGGATGACGAGGCCCAGTCCCGCGCCCTCTGAAGGGTCCAGGACCTGGGCCAGGGCCTCCTCGAGGCTCGTGTACTTCCGCGAGCGGGCCAGCTTGTCGTGGATGCGAAGGTATTCCTTCTTGGTGATCTCGACGTTGTTGCGCACCTCGAGGATGACGTTCGAGCCCTTCGCCTGGAATATTATCTTGACGTAGTAGCCCTTCTCCTTCTGGCGCTGCAGGTACCAGGCGATGTTGTCCATCGTGTCCTGCTTGAAGCCCGACATGCCTTCCTCGTACTGGTCGGCGTCGTGGATGTCCAGGCCCCGCGAGTCGAAGTACACGCGCTTCGTGTTCGCCTTCTTGGCGTTGACCGCAAGCTCGCGCAGGCAATAAATGAGGTAGTCCTTCAGCTTCTTCTGCCCGAGCTCGGAGAGGAATACGTCGAGGACTTCCTCCATGTAGACTTCTATATCGTGAGGCAGGGTATAGGTGAGGATGTTCAGTGCGATCGCGTTATGGGCCGCCCTCTTTATCTTCGCAACGTCGACGACCAGCTCGCTCGCGGGCATCAAGGCCACCTTTCAACTTTATCCAAATGTCGAAGGCCGATTATATCACGGTATAATAATATCCGTTCGCCGTCTTTTCAACAGATCGCCGGCCCTCCCGGCGGCGACGGGCGCGCTCCCGCGGATCAGCCCGTATAGCTCTTGACCGTCCTGGCCATCCGCAGGAGCTCCCGCCTGACGCGGCCGTTGAAGGACTCGGGCGGGAAATCGCCCCGGCCGTCCGGGACGCCGGCGGCCATCCCCGTCAGGAGCTCGATGCCCTCGTCGATGGTCGAGACGGCCCAGATGTGGAAGGCGCCCGACTCGACGGCCTCCTGGACCTCGCGGGAGAGGGTCAGGTTGACGACGTTGCGGCGGGGGATCATGACTCCCTGGCTCCCGTTAAGCCCCGCATGGCGGCAGACGCGGTAGAAGCCCTCGATCTTCTCGTTGATGCCGCCGACCGGCTGGACTTGGCCGATCTGGTTCATGGATCCGGTCACGGCCATGTCCTGGCGCAGGGGCAGGTCGGCGATCGCCGACAGGAGGGCGTAGACGGCGGTCGAGGAGGCGGAGTCGCCCTCGACGGCGGTGTAGGACTGCTCGAAGCAGATCGAGGCCGTGACCGCCAGGGGGAAGTCCCGGGCGTA
>CAYPHO010000446.1:0-2108 GCA_964410245.1 uncultured Treponemataceae bacterium
CGTTTGCTCCCTTTCTTTTTACGTTTACATATTATACCTTAAACCCAACAATGGCTATAATTCCTGCGGATACGCTCGTAACTCGGTCGCATAAAAAATCATTATCACATTAACTCGGCGCTGGAATGTGATGAGAAAGCATCCAGTAAGTATAGCCCTATCTAACCGTATTCTCGCTAGGATAGACCAAGAGGCTAAAAGACAGAAGCGTTCGAGAAGCGACTATGTAGAACTATTCTTTGAAAATACATTCTTCAGCACTACGAGTCATTACACATACTACCTGTAAAGTAGTAGGGATGTTTTGTAATCTGGACAAAATTCTTTAGGAACAACCAAATTATTTAATTAAAATGCCATTAGAGAGGACAAAAACCCTTCGTTTAATATTAATCGGTCTATTAGCTTTGGGAATATCGCTTGCTAATTTAACGGCTGTGGCAGGTACGGTTTCAGGCGTTCCTATTGTGAATGTTGATTCACCTATCCAAAATTACACCTATGAGGAGAGAGAAGTTTGGTTAAATTTTACGGTGAACAGGCCTGATAGCTGGACTGAGCCCACCATAGGAAATCCAGTATTAGTTAGGAATTTAGGAAAAATAACTCATTTGACATACATCTTGGATGGAATAAGGAGTGAAAACTTTACAGTCAATGACTATGATGTCCACACAATCCCCCTAAGTATTAAAGAAAGCTTTGATTTCTCATTTCCTCTAAACGGTTTATCAACAGGTGAGCATAGCATACAAGTCATCGTATATGGCGAAGTCTATGTGAGCGGCGGAACGTACAAAAACCCCGGCGATTCACCCAGCCCAATCGTAACCTCACCAGTAACAGCAAACTCTACAACAATCAACTTCACCGTAAAACAATCATTAAATTCAGAACAGACCAATGGAACGCCTACCGATGAAAACGTCAAGTTAACCATAATCGGCTGCGTAGTCATCATCGTAGCTCTATCGGTGTTGCTATTTCTTAGAAGGCATAAAAAACCGCTGGGTTGAAGCAATGACCTTTTCCCAGATATGGGTATCTATTCGCGCTTAATACGGGTCGGCAAAAGCAAGCAATTAAATCACAAATATCTTAATTAAAAACAAGCTGATTCCTTATTGGATAGGTGGTTTTATGGTTTGGAGTAAAGCCATTTTTATTGGCGCTAGGCGCCTTGCCTTCAGCCCCCAACAAATCCTTCTCAGATGCTGTTTTTCCTGAAGATACTTTTTAGTTCATAAACTGCTCAGTTGCATTTCCGTGGTCAATATGGTTGTTTTCAGGTAAACTATATTACCTTAGCAAACGTAACTGCAAGTATGGTGACCATCAACAAGAGGGCCTCGTTGCTTCTTATCTTATTAATAGCGGCATCACTTGTCGTTATGGCTAAACCTGCAACTGCTCAATCAATACCTAAACCATCTGTTCCAGAGTTTACTGTTAAACTCGTTTCTTATCCTTATGATGTGCCGCCAACCACCACCACAACCGTTGACCCGTATACAGGAAAAGAAACTGTAACCACTCAGCCGGGATACCGTGTAGAAAACAAGTCCATAGAACTCATAATTAAGAACCAGCCGTTTACTCCTTACACTGATGCAGAGGGTCATATGATTAATTTGTACTATAATGTCCGTGTTAAAGGTCATTTCGAAGATTCTTGGAGAGAACTTTACTCTATCGATGAACTGATGAGAGAGGAAATAGGCGCACATAAACAGGGTCCGGTCCAATCAAGTTCTGAGTATACAGTCATATCTTGTTCCGCAGACTACCCAGATGATGGAGAAGTTGACTTTCAAGTTCAGGCACTTGCGGGATACTATACTGAATGGTGGCCTGCCCTAGGCGGGCCGGTCAAATGGTACTTTACTGGCCAGACCAGCGATTGGAGTAACACACGAACAATACGCATGTCTGATGGTACGGTGTCAGTTTCCACTTCACCAAACCCTACGGGATCACCAACTGCAACACCCGCCCAGGAACCAGCTGTAATAAAGGATCAAACGGGCGCTCAATCTGCTGCAACGCAATCAGGCATAGATTGGACACAGATTAGCTTATTTGCCGCATTAGGCGTAATAGTTGCATTG
>CAYPHO010000447.1:0-2106 GCA_964410245.1 uncultured Treponemataceae bacterium
TCGACCCGGTTCTTCACGCCGGTCTTCTCGTAGATATTGTAGACGTGATTCTTTACCGTACCGGGAGATATAAAGAGGCGCTCGCCTATCTCCTGGTTCGTGAGGCCCTGGACGAGGAGGATGCAGACCTCGCGCTCCCGCTCCGACAGGCCCAGTTCTTTCTGTCGCTCGAGCAGGCGCTTGATCGGATGGCCGACGAGCACGAAGCCGGCCGAATCGCCCCATCGATCCCTGACCGGGGTGATCGAAAGGCTCATCGGCATGGCTTCCCCGCTTTGATTGGCGTAGGCGACTTCGAGGAAGACGGGCCCCTCGGCGTCCCGGGGAAGATGCGCGGTCCCTCCCAGAAGAGTCTCGAAGCCCTTGCCCACCAGCTCCTCGGCGCTCTTCCCGCTCAGCTCGACCGCGGCCGCGTTAGCCGACAGGATCAGGCCCTTCGTATCGACGATAGTGACCGGAAAGGCGAGCTGGGTCCGCATCTGGTCCGCGACGACGCGCTCTATCGGGCTCATCGAGCGGTAATGGTCGATGGCCAAGACCAGGGGAAAGGCGTGGATCAGCTGGAGGGCGATGAGGAAGTCGACCTCGGCGCTGCCCATCCGGCTCTTGAATAAGCCCAAAAGAGCGTGGACCCCGACGACCAAGCCCAGGGCCACGAGGAAGAACAGCGAAAGCCGCTTTTCCCTCTTCAGCTTGGTGACGCGGTTCCAGATGACCAGGAGGATTGCGCTTGAGGAGTAGAGGACGATCGCGAGGGCGGCATAGGCGCCGCGCAGGGGCGAAGCCTCGGAGCCCGTGCGGACGAGAAGCTCGAAGGCACGCAGTCCGACGGGAAGGGACAGGAAGAAGCATATCCCGAGGACGATTATGCCGGCCGCCAACGCGTACAGGAAGGCGAATACGAGCCTCGGAACCCTGTCCCGCATGCCCGTCAGATGAAGGATGAAGTTCAGGAATAAAACCGATTTCGGCAGATAGGAGAAAAGCTCGCCCGCGTACCATGCGGTCTCGTCACCATTCGGGCCGGCGACATAGGCCAGGATAGCGAAAGACCATATCGAGGCGAAGAGGCTCCAAAGCGCGCAGCTGCGATTGACGGCCGATTTCGGATCGCGATAGAAGACATACCAGCCCATGAAGGCCCAAGCGCTCGAGGAAAGGGCGATAAGGATCAGGTGCAAGTTCATCTCGGCATATTCTCCGATCGGCGCTCCTTACAGGATATCCCTGGACCTTCGCTCGACCTTGTCGAGCATGCGGCGCAGCTCGCCGCGTTCCGAGGAGTCTAGTACATCCAGCGGATCGCCGAGAACCTGCGGCCACAAGATCCGGGACGCCTCAACCTTATCCAGAACCTCCTCGCCATGGCCGGTAAGCGAGACCCTCGTCGATCTCTTGTCCGCTATAGCTCGCTTCATGGAAAGCCAGCCCCTGGCGACGCATTTCCGGGCGACTAGAGTCATTGTAGGCCTGTCCCAATCGAGCTCTTTCGCGGCTACGGAGAGGCTGATCGCCCCCCTGCGCCTGGCCAACTGGATTAAGTTATATTGGCTCAAGGTAATATCGAAAGGGAGCAACGCCCTGCCAGCGCGGCGTTGCCACATCGAGGAAATCCTGCTCATTTTCGCCAGCTCTGTCATATAGTTAGTATACTAACTTTCTAGGTTTTTGTCCTCATGCCCTTGCCGTAGAGCGGGTAATTCTGTATCTTCAGTATCGACCTTACTTCAGGTCCATTTTCCGCCTGAAGCGTGGGCCGATCGGCCCCCTTCATGCGAATAATTCCTTATCAGAAAGGGAGAACAAATCATGGCAAAGCAGCTCCTGTTCAGCGAGGACGCGAGGCGCAAGCTTCTCGTCGGCGTCGAGGTCATTTCGAAGGCCGTCAAAGTCACCCTCGGTCCCAAGGGCCGGAACGTCCTTCTCGACAAGAAGTTCGGCGCTCCCACCGTCACCAAGGACGGCGTATCCGTCGCCAAGGAAGTCGAGCTCGAGGACGCCTACGAGAACATGGGCGCCCAGCTCCTTAAGGAAGTAGCGACCAAGACCAACGACGTCGCCGGCGACGGCACCACCACCGCCACCGTCCTCGCCTACTCCATCGTC
>CAYPHO010000448.1:0-2101 GCA_964410245.1 uncultured Treponemataceae bacterium
GAGATCGTCGTGTTCGACGCCTCCGACATGATGCCCTCGGAAATGAACGCCGCGTTCTGGAAGGGATGCGTCGACTTCGTGGCGAGCCCTTCCTCTCTCGATTCGATCTTGGAAAACCTGGACAAGGTACGGACGGCGGCATATAAGAAGTAGGCCGCCCGGCCGGGGGAGCGAGGCGGCCCGACTGCGGGCCCGCCTCGCCTCCCCATCCCCGGGGGGGAGAAGGAATGAAAACCATAATCGCGTTCGCCGTAGCCCTGATCGGCGTGCCGCTGGCGCTCTACGCGTATATCCGGCTTTCCGAGCCCCTAGCCAAGCTCAGGCCCGGCAAGGCGGCTTCGCTGCGTCCCTGGCTCTGGCTCTTCCCGTCCCTCGCGCTCGTGGCGGTCTTCCTGGTCTACCCCGTGATCGAGACACTGGCCGCGAGCCTGCGGAGCGAGGACGGAAGCTCCTACGTCGGGCTGGCCAACTACGCGAGGGTCTTCACCGAAGCGGACAACCTGGGCGCCCTGCGCAACAACCTGCTGTGGCTCGTCCTCTTCACCCTCGGCACGCTGCTCTTCGGCCTCCTCATCGCCGTGCTCTCGGACCGCGTCCGCTACGAGGCGGCGGTGAAGGCCCTCGTCTTCATCCCCATGGCCATATCCTTCGTCGCGGCCGGGATCATCTGGAAATTCATGTTCGAGTTCAGGCCCGCTGGAGAGGCCCAGGTCGGCACGGTCAACGCCATCGCGGCCCTCGCGGGCGGGCAGCCCCGGGCATGGCTGGCCGACAAGTCCGTGAACAACCTCGCCCTGATCGCGGTCGGGATCTGGATGTGGACGGGATTCGCCATGGTCATCCTCTCGGCGGCGCTGAAGGCCGTGCCGGTCGACGTCCTCGAGGCGGCGAGGATGGACGGCGCCACGGAGGCGCAGGTCTTCTTTCGAATAACGCTTCCCTGCATCGCGGGCACGGTGGTCTTCGTCGCGACGACGCTGATGATCAACGTCCTCAAGGTCTTCGACATCGTGTACGTCATGACGAACGGCAACCTGGGGACCGACGTCATCGCCAACCGCATGTACAAGGAGATGTTCAACTTCCACGACTCGGGCGAGGCCAGCGCCATAGCCTCGGTGCTCCTGCTGTGCATCGTCCCGGTCATGATCGTGAACATACGCCGCTATAGGCGGCAGGGGCACGTCAATGGCTAGCGGCGCTACCGGAGGCCGCCGCGCGGCGCGGCTCGTCCTCCACCTCGTCATGATCGCCGCCTGCGCGGCCTGGCTCCTGCCCTCGCTGGGGCTCCTGGTCAGCTCCTTCAGGCCGCGGAGCGACATCGCCCAGAGCGGCTGGTGGACCGCCTTCTCGGCTCCCTTCTCCTTCACCCTCCAGAACTACGGCAACGTGCTCGCCCGCGCGAACATGGGCCGCAGCTTCCTCAACAGCCTCCTCATCGCGATCCCCTCGACCGTAATACCGATCTGCATCGCGAGCTTCGCGGCCTACGCCTTCGCCTGGATGCGCTTCAAGGGAAGGGAGACGCTCTTCATCGTCGTCATCGGCCTCCTGGTCGTGCCGATCCAGATGACGGTCATCCCCGTCCTTCGGATCTTCAACGCCCTGGGCCTGACCGGGACCTTCCCGGGGATATGGCTCGCCCACGCGGCCTACGGCCTCCCCTTCTCGATCTACCTCTTGAGGAATTTCATCCAGGAGCTGCCCGCCTCGATGCTCGAGTCCGCCTTCATCGACGGCGCCTCGCACCCGCAGGTCTTCATCCACCTGGTGCTGAGGACCTCGCTCCCGGCTATCGCCAGCCTCGCGATCTACCAGTTCATGTGGGTCTGGAACGACCTCTTCGTCGCCCTGATCTTCCTCGGGGGCACCCAGGACGTGGCGCCCATGACGCTCACCATGGCGAACATGGTAAATTCCTACGGCGGAGGATGGGAGTACCTGACGGCGGCGGCCTTCATCTCGATGGCCTTTCCCCTCGTGGTCTTCTTCACCATGCAGAAATACTACATCAGGGGCATCTTGGCCGGGTCGGTCAAGGAATAGGACCGGGAATGAAGAAGGCAAGGGTTTCCTCGGCGGACGTCGCGCGGCTCTCGGG
>CAYPHO010000449.1:0-2098 GCA_964410245.1 uncultured Treponemataceae bacterium
TTGGTCGGCGAGCTGGCAGCCGGTCGGCAAGGACCTCGGGGAATACGAGTCCGAGTGCCGGCACGGCACGGCCTACACGACGATCGCCTCGGCCTATCGCGGCATCCGGGCCGAGACGACCTACTTCGTGCCCCTCGGCCAATGCTTCGAATACTGGCGGCTCAAGGTATCGAACCTCGGATCATCGAGGAGGCGCCTCTCGGTCTTCAGCTACTGCGAGTTCGCGAACCAGTGGGACACCGCGCAGGACCAGGTAAACCTCCAATACTCGCTCTTCATCGTGAAGGGAAGCTACGAAGATGGGCTCCTGCGCGTCATGATCCAGGACAACCTCGCGTCCAAGCGACTCTCCGACGGTTCCGGCGGGGATACGGCCATGGGCGCGTGGATGGCCATGACCGGGGCCCCCGTCGCGGGCTTCGATACCAGCCGTTCCGCCTTCCTGGGGACATACGGCCGCTACGACAGGCCGGATGCCCTGGTCCGAGGCTCCTGCTCGAACAGCGAGGCTTACGGCGACAACGCCTGCGGCAGCCTGCAGTCCGACATCGAGCTCGAGCCGGGCGAGTCGCGGGAGATCCTGCTCATGCTGGGCATCGGCGAGGCCCGGTCGTCGGGGCGGCGCGCGGTCGAGTCCTTCGGAGATCTCGGCTCCGCCGACGCCGAGCTCGCGAAGCTCAAGCGGCATTGGCACGAGCGCCTCGGGAGCCTGGTGGTCAGGACGCCCGACGAGGATATCGATCACACGGTCAATGTCTGGGGCCTGTACAACTGCCTCATCACTTTCGCCTGGTCCCGCGCGGCGAGCCTCGTGTACAACGGCGAGCGGGACGGCCTGGGCTTCCGCGACTCGGTGCAGGACATACTCGGCGTGGCCGCCGCCATCCCCGACGAGGCCCGCGCGCGGCTCGAGCTGATGCTGACGGGCCAGCTATCGAACGGCGGCGCGATCCCGGTGATCAAGCCCTTCTCGCACTCGCCGGGCAGGGAGAGCCCTCCTCCAGAGTCCGAGTACCGCTCCGACGACTGCCTGTGGTTCTTCAACGCGGTGCCCGCCTGGGTGGCCGAGACCGGCGACTTCGATTTCTACGCGAAGGTCCTTCCCTACGCGGATAAGGGCGAGGCGACGGTCTTCGGCCACCTGCGCCGCGCCCTCGACTTCAATCTCGAGCGGATGGGCGCCCACGGCCTCCCCTGCGGCCTCTCGGCCGACTGGAACGACTGCCTGCGCCTCGGCTACAAGGGCGAGAGCCTCTTCGTCGCCTTCCAGCTGCGCTTGGGACTGACGGTCTACGCCGATATCGCCCGCCGGCTTTCGAAAGGCCAGGAGGCCGAGTGGGCCCTGGCGCGCCGCGCCGAGCTGGACGCGAGCATCCAGGAGCGCTGCTGGGACGGCGAGTGGTTCATCTGGGCGATCGCCGAGGACGGCACCGTGTACGGCACCAAGACCTTCGAGGAGGGCCAGGTCTACTTCAACACGCAGGTCTGGGCCGTCATCTCCGGGGCGGCGACGCCCGAGCAGGCGGCCAAGGCGATGGCCGCGGTCAAGTCGAAGCTCGCCACTCCCTACGGCCTCATGCTGGCCGCTCCCCCCTTCGCGAAGGCCTCGATCGAGGTCATGCGGGCCGTGGTCTATAACGGCGGGATAAAGGAGAACGCGGGGATCTTCAACCACACGCAGGGATGGGGCGTCATGGCCGAGGCGGCGCTCGGCCGCGGCGATCGGGCCTACGAGTACTGCAAGTCCGCGCTTCCCGCGGCGTACAACGACCGGGCCGAGATCAGGCAGTGCGAGCCCTACGTCCAGGCGCAGACGACCTACTCGACCTTCTCCCCGAGGGCGGGCAACGCCAGGACCTCGTGGCTGTCGGGAGCTGCGGCCTGGTGCTATTTCAGCCTGACGCAGTATATTCTCGGCATCCGGCCCGAATACGATGGCCTTCGCCTCGATCCCTGCATCCCCTCAGCCTGGGCGGGCTTTACCGCGGCGAGGCGCTTCAGGGGGAAGAGGATAGATATCGAGGTACGCAATCCAAACGGAGCCTGCAGGGGCGTCGCCCGGCTCGAGCTCAACGGCGAGGCCGTCGAGGGCAACCTG
>CAYPHO010000450.1:0-2098 GCA_964410245.1 uncultured Treponemataceae bacterium
GGGAGAAGATAATAGATGATGAGATTTATTATCCCTGCAAGTACAGAGTAACCTATAAAAGCAAACAGGCTTACTACTCATGCATGGATCTGAAGGCTGATGAGTTTGATTCTCTTCATAGGATTGTCAGGAGTGCTAATCTGATCAAGACAAAGAGCCTCATCAATGCAGGATTCAAGCGCATTACTTCCCTGGTTGAGGACATCATGAACAAGGAATCCTTTTCCTTTGAGAGACTGAATAAGAGACTAAGCAAAGGGACTGAGGACAGCATATTCACAGCCTTCGACAACAGGATATCGGACCTGGAGAAGGACGGGAAAGCCGGATCGGTGGTGTGGTACTCCAGCGCAAAAAGCAGCATTGATAAGTTTGCAAAGAAAGATCTTACATTCTCTCAGATAACTCCCGACTGGCTGAAGAAATATGAGAAGCATATGAGAGACGGAGGCAAGGAATACACTACAATATCAATAAACATGAGAGCTCTGAGGGCTCTATGCAATATAGCAAAGGCGAACGGTATCATCAATGAAGCCCAATATCCCTTTGAAGTGAAGCGAAACGGTAAATACAAAATACCGGAAGCAGCAGGGACAAAAAGAGCCCTGACAGAAGAACAGCTCATTAAGGTATGTAAATACCCTCTGCTCCCGAATGATGAGAAATACCGGGATATGTGGATCTTCTCATTCTATTGTAACGGTGCTAATATGGGTGATATTCTCAGATTCAAATGGAGCGATATAAAAGGTAACGTAATTGAATGGTACAGGGGCAAGACTATCTCGACAGACCTGAAGAAAGTAAAGATAAGAGCTATTATAACTACGGAGATGAAAGATATCATAAGGAAATACGGGAATCCTGATAAGAGCCCCGGATCTTATATCTTCCCCTACCTCCTACCGGATTTAACTCCTATGCAGGAACGGATGATCATTCAGAACCTTATCCATTGCATCAATAAAAGAATGAAGACTATCGGTAAAGCTCTAAAGATAGGAGATATCACTACGTATTGGGCCCGGCATACATGGGCTTCAATCTCAAGACGTAAACAGATAAGCCTTTATGCTATCAGTAAGGGTATGGGGCATAAGACACTTTCGACAACTGAAGTTTACCTGGATTCACTCCCGGATGATGAACTTCTTAAAAATGCAAATAAACTTCCACGACTTAAAAAATAATGATATGAAATATTCATTTTTTGATTTAGATATTGATCCGGCTGATGTAGCCTTAAGGAAATTTCTTGGGGCTACTGCTGAACTGAATACTGATGAACAGAAAACTGCTTTTGATAATTACTTTAAAGAACACCAGTTTGACAAGGATCAAAAAGAAAGATTCTTAAGGTTGAGAGACCGCTTTATGAAAGCTGCTTCCCTTAAGATCGAAGGATATATCCCATATGATATGGGGGTGTATTTCAATAAGTTTTTTTATGATTTTTGTTTTTACCTTGAAATACTAAATGATAAGGAGCTGGAAACTTCGATCGAAGTTGAAATTAACAATTTGCAGAAGGAATGTGAAGGGATTGAGCTGGATCTGAAATATAATGAAAAAGATGAGGCGGCAGAGTTCAATCCCTTTTCAGCAAGAGAAACAGATAAAACTTTCTATATAGAGACAAGTTGGTATCGGAAGTATTTGATAAATCTTCTGGCTCATTTACGATCGGAGGCTATTGAGCAGAAATCTGACCTAAAGGGGAAAACAGAGAGTAAGAAACCTGTTGAAAAAGCATCTGAGATACCTGTAAGATATTACGTTTACTACCATCTTCTTAAAGAGTTTTTTGAGTTTAAAGACGGGAAAAAGCAAAGAATAGAAACAATAGCGATGGGCAAGGAGGAAATTGAAAAAGTAGCAAAAGAATATCCTGTTAAGAAGACCATCACATTTTATAATAGATACAATGACTTCAAAAATAGTAATCAGCGTATTGTTGATCTCATAAGAAATATGAAACCAAAGGAGCGAAAAATATTGAATAAGATAATAAAATCATTCGGTAAGGATGACTTCTTTGCGTGGTATAATAGGACATTTTTGGATGAGTACAAAATTACGTAAAATGGGTTTTGTA
>CAYPHO010000451.1:0-2096 GCA_964410245.1 uncultured Treponemataceae bacterium
CATCCTTGATGGTGACGGTCGTTCCGAGCGCCCCGCTCAGGTCCTTCAGGGTTTTCAAGGATTGAGCTCTCACCGCGGCCTTTGCCAGCATGGTGCGATTTCGATTGAGCCGGACAGGCCGGCCCACTATCTCGGTGACACCGCTCCTCGTGAACCTGAGGTCCCAGACAAAACCGCGCGCGCCGCCGATATCGTCGAGGAGAGCGCCCGTTAGCGCTCCTTATTCCATATCCAGGATGTGCACCATGAGAAAGCGCGCGCAGTGCGCAGCGACGCTGGTTCTGCTTTTCGCCCTTCCATTGATCGCGGCTTCGCAAGAGTCCGAGGATGGACGGGCCGAGTCCCCCTCGGCCTATGTGATCAGGAGCGTCGATTTCGAAGTGGTGGGAAAGACCATTCCCTTCGTCATGCGGCAGAAAATCGAGGCCGACGGGGTCCTGATCGGGCGGAGCTTCCCCGACCTCGCGAGCCTCGAGGCCCTTATCGAAGAGAAGCGGACAGTGCTCGCCAACCAGCGCGTCCTCGCGTCGGTCGAGGCGAGCTACTCGCTCGGGAACGCCGAGGATGGAACGATTCCCGTGTCGATAGTTTTCGCCGTGACCGACACATGGAATATCATGGCCTTCCCGATCCCGGACTACAGCTCGGATGATGGTTTCAAGCTCTATATCAAGGGTAAGGATTACAATTTCCTGGGCTCTATGGAGAGCCTGACGCTCAACCTGAGCTACGTCTACGACGAGGTCGGCGACCAGTCTTTCGCCCTGTACTCGGCCTTCGACTATCCCTTCAAGGCCTTCGGTCTGGAGTGGAGCCTGGGCATCAAGGAAGACCTCGAGCTCTGGTTCGGCAAGGGCATGGCCGCCTCGACCACGAGCGCGGGCCTGACCTTGAACATCCCCGATTGGGGCTTCCCCGCGAGCGTATCGCTGTCGCAGGCGTTTCACTACAACGAAGACGAGCTGACCGAGGAAGAGTCCGATCCGCTGTTCTTCTCGAACAGCCTGTACTTCAACGCGTCGTTCCCCACGGGCCTCGAGATGGGCTTCATGGGGCCGATCTCCTACGGCTTCTCGGCCGGGATCGAGAGCAACTGGTGGCCGGGCGGGGAGCTCGAGGTCGACGGGCGCCAGGGATTTTCGCTGACGCATTCCGACTCGCTGTCGTCCGGGCGCGTCGATTGGGTCGGCAACATGCGGACGGGCTCCTCGCTCTCCGCGACAAGCGTTCAGAGGATCCACCTGGACTCTAGCTCCCTGACCTGGGATTTAACATTGACCTACCAGTTCTTCGCTACGCTCTGGGACGGAAGGGCGGGCCTTGCCGCTCGCGCCCAGGCCTTGGGCCGGCCCGATACCCGCGCCGGAAATCCCATCGAGATCAGCGGCTCGCTCCGCGGCATCCGCGGCGATCGCGCGAACTGCGAGGCCGCCTTGATCGCGAACCTCACTCTGCCCGTCAAGCTTTTCGATTTCCCGACCCACGTATTCATCAAGAAGGACTGGCTCGACTTCGAGCTGCAAGCCCAGCCCTTCCTCGACCTGGCCCTCGCTATTCCCGACTGGTCGTCGCTTAAACCGACCAAAGACTGGATCTGGGCGGCTGGCGGCCTCGAGCTCCTGGTCTACCCGACGCGCTTCCGCAGCGTCATCGTAAGAGCGGGCGCGGGCTGGGATATGCTGAGCGTGCTGTCTACGAAGTCGTTGACCGCCCCTTCGCCGCGCGATGGGGCGAGCCCCTACGAGATATACTTCACCACCGGCCTCCACTACTGAGCCGGCGCGGAAAGGGAAAACGCGATATGACCAAGGCATCCCAGCTAAGGCGCATGCTGGGCTCGAGCGAGCTCGAGTTCATCATGGAGGCGCACAATGGCCTCTCGGCCAAGATCGTCGAAGAAGCGGGCTTCAAGGGGATATGGGCCTCGGGCCTGTCGATGTCCGCCTCCCTTGGGGTGCGCGACAACAACGAGGCTTCGTGGACCCAGGTCCTCGAGGTGCTCGAGTTCATGAGCGACGCGACCTCGATCCCCATCCTGGTAGACGGCGACACCGGCTACGGCAACTTCAACAACGCGCGCCGCCTGGTGCGCAAGC
>CAYPHO010000452.1:0-2083 GCA_964410245.1 uncultured Treponemataceae bacterium
CGCGTCCATGTTGACGCCGATGACCTCTACCCCGTACTTGGCCAGTATCCCGGCCTTGGACAGCTCGGAGGCTAGGTTGAGGCCCATCTGGCCGCCCAGGTTCGGCAACAGGAACTCCGGCCGTTCCTTGGCGATGATCTGCTCCAGGCGATGCACGTTGAGTGGTTCGATGTAGGTGGCCTCGGCCATAGCGGGGTCCGTCATGATCGTGGCGGGGTTGGAATTGACCAGCACGATACGGTAGCCGGCCTGCCTGAGGGCCTTACAGGCCTGGGTGCCTGAGTAGTCGAATTCGCAGGCCTGACCGATGACGATGGGACCCGAACCGATGATGAGCACTGATTTCTGGGGAGTATGTGGCATAGTGGCCCATCCTATCCTAGGAATCGGGCTTTCCGCAAGGAAGGAATGGCCGAAAAACGGGCAGCCGGCCGCCTGAGGATTGGGCGCCCGACGCCTATCGGATCGCCTTAGGGAGCCTTCCCGGCCCTCTCCCGCAAGAGGAGGGAATAGGGCTTTTCCTCTATATCTCCCATTCCCAGGCCGAGCCGTCCCAGAATCGCCAGCTCCCGCTCACGTATCTCCTCTATAAGGTCCTGTCCCGGCGAATGCGGCAAGCCTTGTCCGGGCCCCAGGAATCCGTCTCGGCCCTGCGCTCCTCCAGGCTTGCCCTCTAGCTCTATCGTCTTCTCAATTTCCACGAAAAACCCCAAGGGCGGCACTTCCGAAAGCTCTATGAGAAAGCCCTCGTGGCGATAGGCCCTTCCGATTTTGCGCTTTTTGATGTAGGGCCGTGCCCCCATGGACAGGCAGAGTTCCGTGAATGCCTCTGGATCGCCCACAGCGAACTCCCTCTCCAGGTTCACTTCCATCCCGCCCTCGAAGCTCCTGTTCTTCCAGGTCACAACAGCTTTACCGCCCTCCCGCCTCACCCGGAAGTTTCTCCCCTTCCCCGCTTCGGCCCCCGGCAGGAGGTAATACGAATCATCCTTATCATAGGCGCCCAAGAATTCAGCAAAACCATCCAAGACGGAAATCACACGTTCCGGATCCCGGAGACGGGCCTTCATCTCTATCTCATAGTTCATTCCCCGAGTGTGAAGGCGGCGACCCTTTTTGTCAAAGGGGGAAAGCCAATCCTTGCGTCTATGGATTCTTTTTGGCGTCGTAGCTCTGGCTAGCCTCGTTCCAGCTCAGGGTATAGGTATCACCGTAGCCGATATCGTCGTTGCCGTCGGCGTTGCGCACTTGGATTGTTCTGGTGGCTTTGTCAGCGCCGGTTATTACTGGGGCAGCGCTAAATGGCGTAAAAGTAAACAGCCGACGAAATGACTTCCCATCAAATTCAAAGCATTCTGGATAGAAGGCCGAGCCGGATAAATGATATAAATAGAGTTCTTCTTTTCCATTATTATTGAAGTCGCCAACACAGCCATAAGCGATACGTCTCCCGATATCTTCGAGATTCATATCATCTAGATTGTTACCATCATCATATTCAACAGTATAAAATGGTATCTCTATTCTACTAGTTATTTTTTTTCCTTTTTCAATATTATAATAGAATGTTCTATCAATATCGCTAATTGGCTGATCTTCAATTGTCATTGCTCTTCGGTCTTGAAAAAAAGCAACAACTTCTTTACTACCAGAATTAGTAAAATCTCCCTCATAATATTCATGAAGGAATAATGAAGGTTCATTTTTTTTCAACAATTGATCTACCGTCACTACTTTGCTGCATGAAAAAAGAATTACTAATATGAATACTGTGATTAAGGCATTCTTCATTATCCTAAAACTCCTTTACGGTATTGGTTGGATCATAAATGAATGTCTGACACGGATCGAAATAATATTTTACCTTACCCTCAATGAAAGATGATTCTGGTTCGTTAAAACTATCTTTCGTGGAAGCCAAACGATTATACCTACCTACATTCGATACTTTCGGTCCAACAACGGTATATGAATCATCATTACTCGGCCTAACCGTAGCAACATGCCCCGGCATTCCCGTCCTTTCCTGGGCTGCGATGACCGTATATCCCTGATTCGCTAGAGCCTGCGCCATTTCCGGACT
>CAYPHO010000453.1:0-2072 GCA_964410245.1 uncultured Treponemataceae bacterium
ACTACCTCGTCTCCCACGCGGTGCGGACCTCGGTCTACTCGATAATCCTGGGCGCCGCCCTCAAGCTGCCCTCCTTCAAGCTCATCGAGCTCGGTTCAGCCTCGGCCCTGCACGAGATCGGGATGGTCAGGCTGCCGCCCCTCCTGTACATGTCCGGCCGGAGCCTGACGCCCCAGGAGCGCAAGTCCATAACGACGCATCCCCTCCTGGGCTACAATCTCCTGAAGGAGCGGCAGATACCGCTGTCCGTCTGCCTGGCCGCCCTCGAGCACCACGAGCGGATGAACGGCTCGGGCTATCCCCGCGGCCTGACGGGCGAGAAGGTCTCGCTCTACTCCAAGATCATCATGGTCGCCTGCTCCTACGACGCGGTCACGGCGGAACGCCCGTATAAGGAAGCGAAGGACGGCTACTCGGGCATGGTGGACATCCTGAAGAACGAGGGCAAGCAGTACGACGACATCGTGATCCGCGCCCTGGTCTACAGCCTCTCGATCTACCCCATCGGCACCCGCGTCATGCTCACGAACGACAAGGGCGCGATCGTCGTGGACGTCAATCCGGAGAATCCGCGCTATCCCGTCGTGCAGATACTCGGGGCGCGGACTCCCGACGGCAAGGACATCGTCATCAAGACGACCGAAACCGGCACGCGCGTGCTTCGCCCGATGACGAAGGAAGAAATCGAGGCCCAGGAGCCGAAAGGCTGAGGCTCTGGGGCCACTTCCTAGGAACGCCGCTTTTTCGATAGAATCCCTCCGAACCAGATAACCGCAAGGAGACTGAAAGCATGGACTTTTCCCCCCTTCAGAGCGCGCGCTTCGCCTACGCGCCCAAGTTGCCCTCGATATTACGAGCGAGCGTGGACAAGATAGCCGCCGCCAAGGGCGGCTCGTCCGAGCCCGCCGTCGATAAAGACCGCCTGCGGGAGGTTTTTCCGCGCACCTACGGCCTGCCTTCGGTCTCCCTCAAGCCCGGCGACAATCCGGTGGCGAAGAGGCGCATACGGATCGGCGTCATACTGTCGGGCGGCCCCGCCCCCGGCGGCCATAACGTAATCGCGGGCATCTTCGACGGACTTAAAGCCGGCAATCCCGAGTCCGAGCTCTTCGGCTTCCGCGGCGGCGCGGGCGGCCTCGTCGAGGATGCGTGCATGGATATCAGCTCCGAGCTCGTTGACCGCTACCGCAACACCGGGGGCTTCGACCTCGTAGGCTCGGGCCGCACCAAGATCGAGACGCCCGAGCAGTTCGCCTCCGCCCTCGAGACCGCCAAGCGCCGCAAGCTCGACGCGGTCGTGGTCGTCGGCGGCGACGACTCGAACACGAACGCCGCTCTCCTCGCGGAATACTTTGCTTCCAAGGGAGCTCCCATCGCGGTCGTCGGCGTGCCCAAGACCATCGACGGCGACCTTAAGAACGACCGCATCGAGACCTCATTCGGCTTCGACTCGGCCTGCAAGACCTATTCCGAGCTGATCGGCAATATCTGCCGCGACGCCGCCTCCAGCCGCAAGTACTGGCACTTCATCAAGCTGATGGGAAGGTCGGCGTCGCACATCGCGCTGGAATGCGCCTTCCAGACCAGGCCCAACGTCTGCTTCATCTCCGAGGAGGTCGAGGCGAAGAAGATGAGCCTGGGCCAGGTCGTCGACGCCATCGCCGCCTCGGTAAGCGCGCGGGCGGAGAAGGGCGAGGACTTCGGCGTCGTCCTCGTGCCCGAGGGCCTCATCGAGTTCGTGCCCGAGGTCAAGGCCCTCATCGGCAGGATCAACGACGAGCTGGCCGCCGCCGGCGACGCGTTCAAGTCGCTGACGGCCTTCGCCGAGCAGAAGGCCTTCATCCTCGGCAAGCTGGGCGAGGAATCGGCCGCCCTCTTCGGCAGCCTGCCCCAGGGCATCCAGGAGCAGCTGCTGTGGGACCGCGACCCCCACGGCAATGTCCAGGTCTCGCGCATCGAGACCGAGAAGCTCCTGGTCGAGATGACCCGCTCGAGGCTCAAGGAGCTCGCGAAGTCGGGCGCGTACAAGGGCAAGTTCGACTACCAGGCCCACTTCTTCGGCTACGAGGGGC
>CAYPHO010000454.1:0-2071 GCA_964410245.1 uncultured Treponemataceae bacterium
CGCTACTCGGCCTCGCGCTTCGGGACGCGCGTCGACTTCGCGGCCGTCGCCCGCGGCTTCGGCATCGAGTCCGAACTGTCCCCGGAAGGGGAGGACCCGCGCGAGGCGATCCGCCGCGCGATGGCCAGCCGGGGGCCGCGCTTCCTGGCGATCGAGCTGGACTCGGAAAAGAACGTCCTGCCCATGGTCCCGCCCGGGGGCGCGAATACCGAGGCGATCCAGGAGGAGGTCGCGGCCGCCGCCGCTCGTTGACGGCGCGGCGCGGGGCGATGTACCGTCCCCTCATGGGCACTGTCGCGTGGATCGGCGGCAACATCCTCACCATGGACCGCCTGCGCCCCCGCGCCTCGGCCATGCTCGTCCGCGGCGATACGATCGAGTACGTCGGCTCGGACGACGAGGCCGCGGATCGCGCCGCGCGGGCGGCGGGCGCGGGCGTAGGCGCGGCGGCCCGCGACGCCCTCGTCCGCGACCTGGGCGGCATGACGGTCGTCCCCGGCTTCAACGACAATCACGTCCACCTGGTCCACATGGGCGACCACGAGCTCTCGCCCGACCTGGGCGGGCTGTCGGCGGCCGAGATCGTCGAGCTCCTGCGGGAAAGCTTCCCCGATCCCGCCCCGGGCGAGATTATCCGCGCCTACAACTGGGACTACCCCGCCTGCCCCGATCCGCGCAAGGAGCTCCTCGACGCGGCCTTCCCGCGCAATCCCGTAGTCCTTAGCCAATACGGAGGCCACGGACAATGGCTGAACGGCGCGGCCCTGCGGGCGGTCGGCCTTAGCCGAAGCCGCTCCCCGCGCGAGGGCTCGGCCCTGCGCGATCCCGACGGCGAGCCCACGGGCGTCGTCCGCGACCTCGGGACCACGCCGCTGTCGCGGCGCCGCAGCCGGGCGATCTTCTTCGACGAGGCGAGCCGCGAGGCGAGGATGGGCATCGCCCTCGGCAAGCTCGCCTCGCTCGGCGTCACCTCGGTCCAGGACAACGCCTGGTATTATCCCGAGGTCCTAGGCCTGCGCTCCCGCTACGATCGCGGCGAGCTGAGCGCTCGCGCGTCTTGCTGGCCCCGCGGCTCCCTGTCCCGCCAGCGGCTCGCGATGGACGCGGCCTTCGCCCTGGGCGCCGGCGTTCCCGATTGGATACGGCCGGGCCCGGTGAAGTACTTCTTGGACGGGACCTTCTCCTCGCGCAACGCCTGCCTCTGCGAGCGCTTCCTGGGTAGCGAGTCCGAGCCGCTCTGCCCCGATCCGCCCTCCCCGATCGCCGAGCTCGGCTTCCTGGCCCGCCGGGGGCGCCAGGGCGCCTTCCACGCGATAGGCGACAGGGCCGTCGCGATCTTCCTCGACGCCTACGAGGCCGTATTGGCGCGTTATCCGAAACTGAAAGACCTGCGAATCCGCATCGAGCACGCCCAGCTGATCCGGCCGGCCGATATCGAGCGCATAACGCGCCTGGGCGTGCTGGTGGCGGCCCAGCCCTCGGCCCTGGCCTCTCCCGGGAAGGACGAGGCCCTCCTGGGGCGCGCGCGGGCCCTGGCCGCATATCCCTACCGCTCGCTGTTGGACGCGGGCGCCCGCCTGTCCTTCGGCTCGGACATCCCCGGGGAGTCGGGCTGCGATCCCCTGGCCGCCATCGCCATGGCGGCGAGTCGCGAGGGAAGCGAGCGCATAAGGCCCGAGGAGGCCCTGCGCTGCTATACCGAGGGCAGCGCCTACGCCGAGTTCGCGGAGGATAGGAAGGGCGCGATCAAGGCCGGCATGCTGGCGGACTTCGCGGTCCTGTCGGGCGACCCGACCGCTGTCGCGCCCGAGCTGATCGCCGGGCTCCGCGTCATGGAGACGGTGGTCGGCGGGAAGACGGTCTACAAGGCCCGCTCGTAGATCCGGTACTTGCGGTAGGGCTTTCCGCCGAGCTTGATCGCGGAGTTCGTCATGGCGGCGTTGTCCTCCTCGATCCAGGACATCTCCGCGCCGAAGTAGCCCTTGGGCACGCCGAGCTTGTAGCTGTAGTAGTACATCGCCAGGTCGATGCCGCGGTTGCGGTAGTCCTTGTGCACGCCCATGCTGAGCAC
>CAYPHO010000455.1:0-2068 GCA_964410245.1 uncultured Treponemataceae bacterium
GTACTGGATCTGGCAGAGGACCCAGGCGTCGTAGTTGTCGAGGACGTACTTCACGCCCTCGCCCGAGTCGTGCGACGAGAAGCCCAGGCGGCCGAAGCGCCCCGAGGCGATCGCCTTCTCGGCCCATTCCAAGACGCCGAGCCCCTTCAGGCGGATGAACTCGTCCTTGCCGATCGAGTGCAGGAGGTAGTAGTCGACGCTCGGAAGGTCGAGCCGGCCCAGCTGCTCGTCGAGGAGGCGGTCGAAGTCCGAGGCGTCCTTCACCAGCCAGGTCGGCATCTTGGTGACGACCTTGACCTTGTCCCGGTAGCCGTCCTTGACCGCGGCCCCGACGATGGACTCGCTGCGCCCCTCGTGGTAGGGATAGGCCGTATCGAGATAGTTGATGCCCGCGTCGACGCCGCGCCGGATCATGCGGACGGCCTCCTCCTCGTCGACCTTCCCGTCCTTGTACGGGAATCTCATGCAGCCGAAGCCGAGGGCCGAGGGCTTGTAGTCGAGCGAGCCGAATGTCCTGTACTGCATAGCGTGCCTCCGCCGCCAATAATGCGCGCCGGCCGCGATCGAGGGAAGGGCCAAGCAGGGCAGGTTTCACGGGAGCCATTCCGAGCTCGCTCGCGCGCCCGAGCCCGGCCCCTTGCGCCTAGCTCCCCATCGTGCTATGGTCCCCCTACCGATTGGAGGAGCGATCCCCATGAGTAATCCGGCCGAGGGCAGGCTGCCCCGCGAAGCAGGACGAAAGGGGAGGATCGCCGAAGGGCCCGAGCCGCGCCACGGCGCGGGCCTTGGACGTAGAGGCTAACACCCTACGGCTGTCGCGGGCGCATGAAGCCCGCGGAGCGCCATCGGAATCCGGCTCCATGCGCCGTCGGCTCGCCCCTCGAGGGCGGCGAGGGCGTCCGCGGAACCGGGTTTCGGGATCTCCATCGGATTGGGGGTCCGTCTATGATCAGCCTTCAATCCGTGGAACGCGGGGCCCTGGACTTACTGGCCGGGCTCTGCGCCACGTACACGCCCGCCGGACGCGAGGCGGCCCTCATCCCCCGGCTCGAGGCCGAGCTGCGCCGACTGGGCGCGAAGGTCGAGGCCTTCCCGCTCGGCGAGGGAAGGGCGAACCTCCTCGCGACCTGGAACGGGGATCCTCGCATACTCTTCACCTCCCACCTCGACGTCGTGCCTCCCGAGCTGCCCCTCGCGCGCATGGCCGACGGAGGCGTCCGCGGCCGCGGCGCCTGCGACGCGAAGGGACAGATAGCCGCCCAGCTCGGCGCGATCGAGCTACTCCTGGATCGCGGGGTCGCGGGACTCGCCTGGCTCGGCGTGGCGGGCGAGGAGAGCGACTCGGTCGGGGCGGCCGCGGCGGCCTCTTCAGCCGATCTCCTCCGGCGCTTCGCGGGATTGCGCGCGATAATCAACGGCGAGCCCACGAACTGCGTCCTCGCCTCGGGCCAGAAGGGCTTCAGGCTGATCAAGCTGTCCTGCGAGGGCAAGGCGGCCCACGGCGCCACTCCCGAATTGGGCGAGAACGCCCTCCTCTCCCTGCTCGACTGGATCGACGCGGCGAGGAAGGCCGAGGGCGCCTCAGATCCCGAGCTCGGGCCTGAGGCCTGGAACCTCGGCACCCTGTCCGGGGGCCGCGCGGCCAACGTCGTCCCCGACCGGGCCGAGGCCCAGCTGACCCTGAGGACGGTACCCGGCGGGAGGATCGCCGAGGCCCTGGAAGCGGCCAAGCCCCCGCGCGGCAGGCTCGAGGTCCTCGTCGACGAGGCTTGGGCGCGCTTCGAGGTCCCCGAGGGCTTCCCCTCGGCCCCCGTGCCCTTCGGCTCGGACCTGCCCGCCCTGCGCGCCCTGGCGCCCGGCGCGGCCGCCGTGCTCGCGGGACCCGGCAGGGCCGAGCTCGCCCATACGGGCATCGAGGAGCTGAGCGCCGCGGAGATGGCGGCCGGCATCGCGCTCTTCAGGGATCTCGGCCTTCGCTTCGCGGAGGCCTACGAATGAGGAGATCGATATGAACCGCATACCCGTCGCCGTCCTCGGCGCTACCGGCGTCGTAGGCCAGAGGTTCGTG
>CAYPHO010000456.1:0-2060 GCA_964410245.1 uncultured Treponemataceae bacterium
GGATGCTCGCGAAGGCGGCCAGCCCCTTGCGGGCGCGGGACAGGTTGCCGCCGACCACGACGTCGACCGCCGGATCGAAGAGCACGAACTGGAAGGTAAGCTCGCTCTCGCGGCCGAGGTAGAAGGCCGCGACGACGATATCGGCGCCCCTCGCGTCGAGGCCGCCCAGGAGGGCCGTCGCGCGCTCCTCGTCCGGCGGCTCGGGACCGCCCGGGGCGGAGGGGATCGGGACCCTTCCCAGGACCTCGACGCCCTTGCGGTCCAGCATGGCGCCGAGCTCGCTTTCCAGGATGCTCTCGACGAGCTCGTCGCGCGCTCCCAGCGAGGCCAGCGCGACCTGGGCCTTGCGGCGCGCCGCGGCGGCGGTCCCCGCGGTCCCGGCGGCCGAGGGCGCCGCTTGGGCCGCGGCCCCCGTCGCGGCGGCCGCCGCGAGGAGCGCCGCCGCTAGCGCGTTGCGCGAACGAGCTCTCACCCTCGACCGCCTACTTGCTGTCCATGACCTCGACGCCGTCCCAGTCCTCGGGCGGCGGGGAGGATGCGAGGCGCTCGCAGCGCTCGGACATCATGCCGGAGAGGTAGTCGTCCTTCAGTACCGAGGCGACCTCGCGGAATCCGGAGGCGGCGCGGGCGAAGTCCCTGGCGTAGTAGAGCTCCATCGATTCGTCATGCAGGGCGAAAGCCCGCTCCGCCTCGGGGGCGGCCTCCCTCCGCGGCGCGAAGAGGCGGATGCCTCCGCGCCTTCCCTTCACCGCGACAGAATCGACGACGCGGAAGCGCAGGGCCTCCCCTACCTGGTCGCGGAGCATCTGCGATACGAGGATGGGCTGATGATAGCGCTTGGTCAGGCCCTCGAGCCTGGAGGCTATGTTGACCATGTCGCCGATGACCGTGTAGTCCATCTTCCGGTCCGTGCCGATGTTGCCCACGGTCACCGTGCCGTAGTTGATGCCGACGCCGATATGGAATTCCGGCTGCCCGGCCTTCCTCTGCCCCTCGTTGAAGCTATCCAGGGAATCGACCATGTCCATGCCCGCCAGGACCGAGGAAAGTGCGTCGTCCTCGCGCGCGACGGGCGCGCCGAAGATGGCCATGATCGCGTCGCCGATGTATTTGTCGATCATGCCGCCGCGGTTCATTATCACGTCGACCATGACCGAGAAGTAGCGGTTGAGGCCCGCGACCAGGACGTCGGGGGCCATGCCCTCCGAAATGCTCGTAAAGCCGCGGATATCCGAGAAGAGGATTGAGAGGCTGCGGTTCTCGCCGACGAGCATGGCCTCGGGATTTGCGAAGAACTTGTCGATCAGCTCCTGAGGGACGTACTTCTGGAAGATGTGCCTGATCTTGTTCTCGCGCTTCTCGGCGATCACTGCCTGGAAGGCGTAGTTCTTGATGCGGCCGTAGGCCTTCTCCAGCTCGGCGGTCATGACGTTGAAGGTCTGCGACATCTCGCCGATCTCGTCGCGATACTCGACGCCGACTCGCGACGACAGGTCGTTCGACGAGATGATCGCGCGCATGGCGGCGGCCGTACCAGCGAGCGGCCTGGTCAGGAGGCGCACCAGGAAAAGGAGGAGGAGGACGGCGGCCGCGCAGGACGCGGCCGTTATCGCCGCGGTGCGGCTGGTGATGTAGGCCACGTCGCCGTAGAAATCCGCCTCGACCTCCGTCACCAAGACCGTCCAGCCGAAGGGCTCGAAGGAAAAGCCGCGGACCACCCGGCTCTCGCCGCCGATCCTTCGGGACGCGAGGGGGACCGTGCCTGCGGACAGGCCGGCCAGCAGGGACTCGGCCTCTCCCGGCCTAAGCTGGGCCTCCGAGGTCGCCATGACGACCCGGCCGGAAGCGTCGAGGGCCAGGACCAGCTCGGTATCGCTTAAGAGGAGGGTCCTGGCGTAGGCCTCGATCCCGGCCTGGGCGGCGTCGACCATGTCGACCCGCGACTCGAGGCCGTTCTCGACCAGGATGCTCCATTGGCTTTGGATATAGTTCGATAGCTGATCGGACTTGAATCCCATGAAGCGCGCCGCGACGCGGGTGATGGCCGTCCTGGCTATCGC
>CAYPHO010000457.1:0-377 GCA_964410245.1 uncultured Treponemataceae bacterium
ACAGGGCGTTCAGGTTGGTGATCCGCTCCTTGTCGTAGTAGACGAGGACCTCGAGGTCGGGATGCTTCTCCTTGTAGCTCTCGATGATCCGCTTCCAGGCCTCCACGTTGCCGTTGTGGAAGAGCTCGTTGGTCACCAGGACCGAGTACATGGGCGTCATGCGGGCCCCCGGCTTGATCGCCATCTCGGCGGCTACCGCGGCCTTGGTGCGCTCGGGCGGCGCCTCCGGCTCGGCCTTGGCCCTCGCCGCGGGCCTCGCGCCCTTGCCGCCCTTGGCCGCGGCCTTGCCCTTCCTGGGCGCGGCCTTGGCGGAGGCGGCCGGCTTGGGCTCGGCCTTCGCCTCCTTCGGGGGCTTATAGGCGCAATCGCCCTTGTAG
>CAYPHO010000457.1:387-2059 GCA_964410245.1 uncultured Treponemataceae bacterium
CCTGAGCTTCGGCTTCCGCCCCGAGAACATGTCGATCAGGGCCTCGCAGGCGGCGGCCATCAATTTCGGGTCGCCTTCCTTCTCGAACCTCCCCGCGTAGACGGCGAGGAACTCCGAGCGGTTCAGGCGGTCGATCTGGGCCATGCGCCGCTTGTTCTTCGGATTGACTACGAGGGCGCCGAGGTCCGGGTGGTGGTAGACGACGACCAGGTCGACGCCGTTCCACCTTACGGATTCCTCGGAGATCGATCCGAGGTCCTCGGCGACCGACAGGAGGTTGGCCGACGAGGAGGCGTAGCGGTACTTCTGGGCGAGCACCATCGAGACGACGGGCAGTACGTCCTGCTTGTCGAGGGACTTCCCCTCTATCATGTCGTCCACGACGTCGGCGAGGTTCTCCTTGCCGGCGACGCGGTCGACCATGGACACGACGGACTTTATATGCTTGACCGAGGCGTTGAATCCCTCGCGCTCCGCGAGTCCCTCGAACTGGCTAACGAGGCTCTTCATATGGCGCAGCTCCTCCTAGCGAGCGAAGGGCCGCCCAACCGCGAGCGGTAGGACGGCCCCCCGGGCGTACCCTTACTATAGTTCATCGGCGTCGCGGCCGCCACGGGCCGCGACAGCCGACGGAGAGGCCGATACTCGGCTTCCCCCCATGGACTAAAGCTGCCTGAGCCCGCCGTCCTCGCCCCTCGAGGGCCTGCCGCGCTTCCCGGAGGAGGACTTTGCCGCGCCCTTCCCGGCCTTAGCCTTGGCCGCGGGCCTGCCGGCCTTGGCCTTGGGGCCGCGGGAAGACGCGTCGACCATGCCGCGGGGCTTGGGGCCGCGCTTGCGGCCGGGCGCCTTGACGCTGACCGGCACGGGCGCGAGGGCGCTCTCGGTCATGACGGGGCTGTCGCTCGCGTTGAGCATGGCCAGGTAGTCGGAGCCGGCGGCTCCCTCGGGCAGGCCCTCGCTGGGGGCGAAGGACTGCGCGATATCCTCGCGGACCGTCGAGCGGCGGCGCGAGAAGGAGGCGAAGGCAGCGTCCTGGAAGCCCTTGGACACGCCGTGGAGGAACTCGTTGAGCACGTTGGCCATGCCGTCCAGGGTCGCCTTCTTCCTCTTGATGGAGCAGATGTCCACGTCGAGGAGGAGGCCCGGCTGGATGTGGTAGGGGTTGATCATGTAGTCGAAGCGGTCGAACTCCTTCTGGAGGAAGGAGAGGCGCTCCTCGACCACGCGGCGCTGGATCGGGTACTGGTAGGAGTACATGTTCTTGAGCTTGTCGCGCATGAGGATGAGCCGGCTCTTCACCTTGTCCTTCTCGTAGAGGTAGGTGCGGTTCATCTTCTCGACCTCGGTCTCGGCGGGCTTCACGAAGGAGATCTCGTCCCAGACCTTGGCGATGTCCTCGTACACCGGCTCGCCGGTCTTGGCCTTGATCCTGACCCTGATCTTGCGGCGGTAGATCTTGGCGAGGTCGTCGAAGTCCGTGATGCGCTTGAGGAACTTGGTGTCGTCGTACATCATCTGGAGGACGTCCCAGAGGTGGGCGACCTCGGTCTCGAAGCTCTTGGCCTGCACGTCGTAGGCCTTGCGCTCCTCGATGAGCTGGGCGTTATCGTAGTACTGCAGGCGGATCTGGTAGCGCTCGTCGGGGAGGATGGCGCGGTCGGTATCCTCATAC
>CAYPHO010000458.1:0-2049 GCA_964410245.1 uncultured Treponemataceae bacterium
CTCGGCTTTCTTCTCGGAGATCGAGGGCGGCATGCGCTCCGCCCGCGGCGCCGAGCTGTGCCGGGAGCTCTCGGCCCTGAACCGCGACTGCGCCGGCCGGCTCGACGAGGCCAAGGAGAAGGAAGCGCGGCCCGAGGCCCGGAAAGCCGCGCTGGCCGCCGGGCGCGAGCTCGACCGGAAGGGCGCCGAGCTCATGAAGGAGCTCTTAGCCGAGGCCGCGCTCTGATCCGATAGGCGGGCGCCGAGCTCGGCTAGGCGCCGCGCCCCCTAGCCGGCCACGTTGACGCCGATGATCCAGCCGATCCCGAAGGTCACCGCGGCGGCGGCCAGCCCGATCGCCGCGTGCCTGAGGCCGTAGAGCACCGGATTCTTGCCGGTCATCAGGGTGACCAGGGCGCCGATCGCGAAGAGGCCCAGGAGGCTGGCCGCGGTGCTCGCGATAATGCCCGCCGTCCCCGCGAAGAAGACGTAGGGGAGGGTGGGCACCAAGGCGCCTACCGCGAAGAGCCCGAAGGAGGTGAAGGCCGCCTCCCAGGCGGAGCCCCCGAGATCGGAGCGGTCGATGCCCAGCTCCTCGCGCGCGAGGGTGTCGAGGGCCGATTCGGTCCCGCCCGCGATGATGCGGTCGGCGGTGAGCTTCGCCTCCTCGGGGGACAGGCCCTTGGCGCGGTAGATCAGGGCGAGCTCCTCGGCCTCCTCCTCCGGGGAGTCGGCCAGCTCCTCGCGCTCGATGCCGATCTGGCGCTCGTAGAGCTCGCGCGAGCTCTGCACCGAGATCCACTCGCCCAGGGCCATGGATATAGCGCCCGAGAGGAGGCCCGCGGCCCCCGTGATGAGTATCTCGCGCCGGCCGACTCCCGCGCCGGCGACGCCCATGACGAGGCTGTACACGGACAGGAGGCCGTCGTTGGCGCCAAGGGTGCCGGCGCGAAGGGCGTTGCCGCCGCCCCTGTGCCTGCCCTCGACGCGGGCCACCTCGCCGCCGGCCAGCCCCGCGCTCTCGCGGGCGAGGACTTGGAAGACGCGGGCGTGGGACCGCTCGTCGCGCGGCAGCCCGGCCGCCTCCGCGTCTGCTTGGCCGTCGTAGCCCGACGCGGCCTTGGACTCGACCTTGGCTATCTGGGCGATAACGGCCTGCGCGCCGAAGCGCGCGGCCAGGCGCGCGTTCATCCTGGCTCGCCACGAGGGCTTGAAGGCCCCGGGCGGGGCGCCGGCCTCGATCAGCTTCCGTTCCCAGAGATCGGCGTGGCGCCGTTCCGTCTCGGCCAGCTTGCGGTAGACCTCCGCGATGCCGGGATTAGGCTCGGCTTCAGCGAGCTTGCCGTATAGGAATATCGCGTCCCGCTCGCCGTCCAGGTTCTTGCGCATCCTCGCGATGTCGCTGGGCATTTCGCGCCTCCGCCGATAATGATATCGACGAGGATAATCGCGGCGGACCGGGGGCATCAAGCCTGAGACGGCGGGGCCGCGGGGATATACTGCTACGGGAGGCGCGTAAGCTATGCCGACGAAACCGAAGAGCGAAGCGAGGGTCGGCCGCAAGGCGGCGCCCAAGGCGGCGGGGAAGAAGCCCGCGCCCGCCCGCGCGGCCGCGCGATCCAAGGCCAGGATCGAGCTCCTCGCGCTCCTGCCGGAGCTGGACGAGGAGGGCATCGCCTTCCTCCTCGAGCAGGCGCGCGTGCATCGCTACAACATGGAAGTCGATCGCCTGAACGCGATAGCCGATCGGGCCGCCGAGGACGACGAGCCCGACGCCCCCGGCGGGTCGTCGCGGGCCCCCGTCGCCGCTCGCTCGGCCCTGAGGCTGGAGAGGTCGAAGGACGGCTCGACCTATCATATCGTCTGCGGGCCGGTCTGGAAGATGTTCACCGCCGAGGAGATCGCCTCCTTGGTCCGTATCGCCCGCTCCGACGAGACCGAGAGCGAGCGCTCCAGGCGCGTCCGATCCTGGTTCGCCCGCGAGCGCAAGGACGTCCTGGTCGACCTCGGCCTGGACGGGCCCTCGATCGGATTGGCCCTCGATATCGTCAGGCTCCTGCGGAAGTCCTT
>CAYPHO010000459.1:0-2049 GCA_964410245.1 uncultured Treponemataceae bacterium
CATAACATTTAACATTGTCTCCATGTATTTTACGAATTAATTCAAGACCACTTGTAATGTTACCCCATTGATCCTGACCACCTATTTGTAATGTACAATTTTTAGTTTCGTACAGCTTTAAAAAGTCTATTGATTGTAAAATCATAGATATTTGTGGAAGAACCTTATTTCATAGGCAGTTTAGCGACCAGTCTATTTTATCTCTTGATATAAGAAAACTTAGGGTAGGATTATATTTTTTAATAGTTAGATTTGATTCCAGAGAAGCGATATTTAAGATCAATATAAATTAACGTTTGCCAACACTCTTCTAAGCCAAAAGCAAATTTTTGGCAAGAAAAATTAAGCAACCAAAGAAGTTAGATCGACATAAGGAGATTGTCGTTTAACAACAGCAAAGACCCTTAAAACGAGTTTGTTCCGGATAATATTAAGAGTACTCATTTTATTTTTACCCTCTTGTACTCTTCGTTGATAATAAATACGATATTCACCCTTAAGTTGGATTGCTCCCATTGCCGCAATGTTGAGTAAAGACTTTAAATGTTTGTTAGCACAGGGATGAAGTTTTGTTCTGCCCTTCACAGAAGATCCAGACGAATATTCAAAAGGTGCAATTCCAGCAAAGCAGGCAAATTTCTTTGGATTACTGAATCGTGTAAAATTTTCAGTATAGATAATTAAATATTTAGCAATTACCGGTCCTATACCCCTTACAGACTGTATTAACTTATAATTTATACTCCATGCAGGGTTGGTAAGAATGATATCATCTATTTGCTGTTCAACATTCTTAATTTCTACATTATAGTGTTCTATCATACGTAATTGTGTTTGTCGAAGAAAATCGGTTTCACCATCAAAGAAACAATCATTCAGGTCCTTAATTGCATTTTTATAAGCTGTCCGGTGTTTTATCAGTTTATCCCTTAGTGCAAGTAACTGTCTTAATTGGCCAACCTCTGCAGAATGTAATTTTGTTGGTATGAGTTCATCCCTTTTTCTCCAGGCATACAGGGCTATTGATCGTGCATCCATTTTATCGGTTTTTCCTCGTGTGAGTCCCTTGGATTGTTTAATATCCAATGCGGGTACCATAGCGTATGGTATGTTGTTTTCATGCAGGAAAACACTCAATAGGCGACTGTATCGTCCGGTGTTTTCAAAACAGAAGAACAGCTCATTCTTATTGCTGGACAACCTGATGCAACAGATCTCAAGAAATTGGGCGTACCCAACAGGATCATTAGTCACCGTAAAGTGAAAATGTAGTTTCAAAATATAAAAGTCAAGTACTTTTTTTGAAACATCAATGCCAATAAATCTTTTGTTTTTCATACTTTTAGTAGGTAATAATGTGAATAATAGTTGCTGTAACTAATAGCTTTTAAAGGCCCTGAGCCTAATATTCTAAATGGTTCTAAGCAACTTGAAAAGGAATGGGGACTAATAGTGTTGATAGGAATTAAATCCTACGCGGTATAAAAGTTCACCCCATTCCTTTTATGAAATTAAC
This sequence comes from uncultured Treponemataceae bacterium, assembly GCA_964410245.1. Classification (GTDB taxonomy): domain Bacteria; phylum Spirochaetota; class Spirochaetia; order Treponematales; family Rectinemataceae; genus CAZXXZ01. Next base: position 1,517 of record CAYPHO010000459.1, read on the forward strand.
AAGTTAACAACAATCAACAAAGAAAGAAAAAGAAGCAAAAAGAAAAGAAAATCAACAACATACACATTTGGTATTTATAAATGTTGTTAATAAGTGAATACGAATATAAAGCGCGGTATAGTGCATAGGCTATGTTTTACCACGGTGGACTTGAACACAGTCTGCGAATGAAGATCTTTCTAATCAAACCCGGTGCGTTGCTTCGCCTACGACACCATACCGCAAACCGTTAGCAAGCATTAAAAAAACAACCCACGAAACATTGATAATTTTAAAAATAAATGATGACTATGAAAAGGACTTTTCTTGCATTATTAATGATTTTAGGAGTATGTAGTACATACTCTCAAGATTATTTTCCCTTGATTAAAGGAAGCTATTGGATTTATAAAGTATACCAAGATGGAGTATTATCATATTCTGACTCAACTTTATATCAAGATGAAGCCGAACTGAATGATACGACATTTTATTTATTTGTTCATCATTATATTGAGAATAATACAATTTCTTCCACTGATACTTTTTTCTTA
>CAYPHO010000460.1:0-2046 GCA_964410245.1 uncultured Treponemataceae bacterium
TATAGAGATCCTTCGAGGGGACGTAGGCCTCGGGCTGGTAGTAGTCGTAATAACTGACGAAGTACTCGACCGCGTTGTCCGGGAAGAAGGTCTTAAGCTCCCGGTAGAGCTGGGCCGAGAGGGTCTTGTTGTGCGAGACGACCAGGGCGGGCCTCTGCAGGGCCTCGATGACCTTGGCCATGGTGTAGGTCTTGCCCGAGCCGGTGACGCCGCGCAGCGTCTGCCATTTCAGGCCCTGCGCGAGCCCTTCGGCGAGGGCGGCGATCGCCTGGCCCTGGTCGCCCGCGGGGCTATAGGGAGCTTCTACGCGGAATGGACGCATGAAGCGATACTAAACTATACGAATGTTGTGGTAAAGCGTCGGCGCCCAGTTTAGCCTTGGCGGATAAAGGCTTAATTCGCAACAAGTTAGGCTATTGCTCCCATCTTGACGAGGGCTTCGCTATGTGTAGACTTAATTAACCATGCCCACGAGCTCGGGACCCAAGCGCTTCCTCGTCATCATGGACTGGGTATTCTCATCCTTCCAGGAGGAAATAAAGCGAGGAATAGACCACTATTCCCGCGACTACGGGATCGAATTCGCCTACCTCGGCGTCGGCAATATGAGCCAGTCCGATCCCGAGGCCCTCGCCAAGCAAGCCATTTTCGACCTTGTCTCGAAGCGGGACTTCGAGGGCGCCATCGTCGTGACGACATCCCTGGTCAACTTCGGCGGAAGGGATGCCCTCTCCGAGAGGATGCGGGCCCTGGACATGCCGATCGTGTCGATCGGCCCTTCGCTTATCGGCGAGGACTGCGTCGCCATCGACAATGCCGCGGGCATGCGGCAGATCGTCGAGCACCTCGTCACGGCGCACGGCTGCAGGCGGCTCGCCTTCGTGTCCGGCCCCGCCTCGAATCCCGACTCGATCGCGCGGCTCGAGGCCTACCGGGCCGTCCTCGACGAGGCGGGCATAGCGCGGGACGATGCGGACGAGTACTGCGGCGATTTCCTCCCGAGCTCGGGAGAGGCGGCGGTCGCCGAGCTCCTGGGCGCGCGGGGAAGGAAGCCCGAGGCGATCGTCTGCGCGAACGACCTCATGGCGACGGGGGTCTGGACGGCCCTGCTGGAGCGCGGGATATCCTGCCCCGACGATATCGCGATCACGGGCTTCGACGACTACCCCTTCATGCGCTACATATCGAACCAGTTCACCACGATGCGCCAACCCTTCGACGAGCTCGGCTTCCTCGCGGCGTCGCGGCTCGACGAGCTATCCGCGGGCGGCGCGCCCTCGGGCCCGATCAAGCTGGCGCCCCTGTTCCGGGTGCGCGCCTCCTGCGGCTGCGTCGAGACGCACGCGCCGAGGGCCGAGGGCGAGGGCGTCCGCCCGGAGATACGGGATCTCGTGAACCGAGCGAGGGACATCGTTCGGGGCAAGGACCTGCGGCAGGGCACGCGCGACCTGTGCAAGGCCTGGGCCGACATCGCGCGCCGGCACCTCGCATCGGGCGGGCAGGCATACGAGCTCGAGGGCATCCTGCGCGGGGCGCGGGCCCTCTACAGCGGCCCCGAGACGGACAAGGACGCCGAGTCCCTGATAAACGCCCTCCATACCACCTTGCTGGACGAGTGCGCCCAGGCCACCTTCGTCCGATCGTGGAAGGAGCTCTACGTCTCCCAGGGGCTCTGGTGGAGCGTGAACGCGCTTGAATCAGCGATCGACCGCGACCTCCGGCTCTCCTCCCACGCCGAGCGCTTCGACGAAGTCGCCGATCGCTGCAAGGCCCGAATCTTCCACGTCGTCAAGTTCGAGGGCGGGCGGGGGCCCTCCGACGGGGCGACGGCGATCTACGCCCGCGACGAGTCGGGCGAGGACTGGAAGCCGGGGACCGATTCCTGGTTCCCGCGCGGCCGGGGAAACACGGCGACGAACATGCTGACCGTGGGCGATCGGCTCTACGGATACTTCATACTCGATTCGGACTCGCCCCAGGCCTCGGCCTTCGACTACCTGCGGATACGCCTGTCGGGCATCTTTAAGAACCATGGCATCATGGACG
>CAYPHO010000461.1:0-2040 GCA_964410245.1 uncultured Treponemataceae bacterium
GCCGCGGCCCAGGAACTCGATGGCCCAGACGTTCTGCATGTCCTGGCAGACCTTGACGCACCTGCCGCAGCGGACGCACTTGTCGGGCTTGAGGATCAGGGAGCCCGTGGAATCGTCGATCGGCAGGTCGCGCAGCTTCTTCGGGAAGGGCTGCTCGCGGATGCCGAACTCGGCCGCGAGGCGCTGGAGCTCGCACTCCTGGTTGCGGGGGCAGGCGAGGCAGTCGTCGGGATGCGTGGAGAGGATGAGCTCGATGACCGTCTTGCGCGTCGCGACGAGCTCGGCGTCGTTGGTGACGATGTCCATGCCCTCGTCGAGGGGCGTGCAGCAGGCGCGGATCAGCTTGGGGCTCTTGCCGTTCTTGACCACGCAGATGCCGCAGGCGGCCCAAGGCTCGAGGTCGTCGTTGACGCAGAGCGTGGGGATCTTCACCTCTACCTGCCGGGCGGCGTCGAGGATGGTGGTGCCCTCGGCCGCCTGGACCGGAATGCCGTTTATCTTCGCGTTGACCATATCGCTTCCGCTCCTTAGTTCTTGACCACGGCGCCGAACTTGCAGGCCTTGTAGCACTCGCCGCACTTGACGCACTTGGACTGGTCGATGACGTGAGGCTGCTTCTTCTCGCCGGCGATGCAGGGCACCGGGCACTTGCGCGCGCAGATGCCGCAGCCGATGCACTTGGCCGCGTCGATCGAGTAGACCACGAGGTCCTTGCACTTGCCCGAGCCGCACTTATGGTCCCGGATGTGCTCGAGGTACTCCTCGCGGAAGTGCCTGATCGTCGACAGGGTCGGGTTGGCGGCCGAGCCCCCGAGCATGCAGAGCGAGGCCTTGGTCATCGCCTTGCCGATCTTCTCGAGCTTGTCGAGGTCCTCCTCGACGCCGTTGCCCTTGGAGATCTTGTCCAGGATGTCGTGCATCTGGCTCGTGCCGATGCGGCAGGGCGCGCACTTCCCGCAGGACTCGTCGACGCAGAAGGCCATGTAGAACTTCGCGATGTCGACGACGCAGTCGTCCTCGTCCATGACGATCATTCCGCCCGAGCCCATCATGGAGCCGAGCTTGGTGAGCGCGCCGAAGTCGATCGGGGTGTCGAGGGCCTCCTCGGTGATGATTCCGCCCGACGGTCCGCCGGTCTGGACGGCCTTGAACTTCTTGCCGTTCTTGATGCCTCCGCCGATCTCGAAGATGATCTCGCGGAGCGTCGTTCCCATCGGGACCTCGACGAGGCCGGAGTTCTTGACCTTGCCGGTGAGGGCGAAGACCTTGGTTCCCTTGGAGTCCGCGGTTCCGATCTTGTTGAACCAGGCCGCTCCCTTGGTGAGGATGACGGGCACGTTGGCCCAGGTCTCGACGTTGTTGATGATGGTGGGCTTGCCCCAGAGTCCCGACTGGGCGGGGAAGGGGGGCTTCGGGGTCGGCATTCCGCGCTTGCCCTCGATGGAGCGGAGGAGCGCCGTTTCCTCGCCGCAGACGAAGGCGCCCGCGCCGAGCCGGATCTCGAGGTCGAAGTCGAAGCCGGAGCCGAGGATGTTCTTGCCGAGAAGCCCGGCCTCGCGCGCCTGCTGCATGGCGATCTTGAGGCGGTCGACCGCGAGGGGGTATTCCGCGCGGATGTAGATGAAGCCCTTGTTGGCGCCGATGGCCTTGCCGCAGATGGTCATCGCCTCGATCACCGAATGGGGGTCACCCTCGATGGTCGAGCGGTCCATGTACGCTCCCGGGTCTCCCTCGTCGGCGTTGCAGACGACGTACTTGACGTCGCCGGTCGCCTTGAGTCCCGCTTCCCACTTGATGCCGGTGGGAAATCCCGCGCCGCCGCGTCCGCGCAGTCCGGAGGCCTTGATCTCGTCGACGATGGCCTGGGGGGTCAGCTCGAAGAGGGCTTTCTCGAGGGCGAGGTAGCCGTCGCGGGCGACGTACTCGGAGAGGTCCTCGGGATTGATGACGCCGCAGTTTCGCAAGACGATGCGGAGCTGCTTCTGGTAGAACTCGATATCTTCGACGGTCTCGGCGCTCTTCTTCTCCTTGTTGTAAAGG
>CAYPHO010000462.1:0-2036 GCA_964410245.1 uncultured Treponemataceae bacterium
GGCCTTTGGCAGAACGAGCGGAATCGCCGTGAAATGGATCGCCTTGCCCTGGAGCACCGAAAGCCTGCGCGCCACTTCGGGAAACGACAGTGGTTCCGGCCCGGCCAGACGGATGCGCCGCTTGCCCAGGTCATCGCGAAGAACCGTTTGAGCGGCGACCTCACCCAAGTCGACTGGTGAGATCGTAGGAAGCGACGCTGGCCCGCCGCCGGGCACCATCATGCGGTCACCGTGCATCATCGCGAAGAACAGCTCCATGGAAGGCGGAGCGCCGAGGACCGTCCAGTTGAAGTCGGATGACTTGAGATACGTCTCGACGTCCTGCTTGATCGTGGCGCTGTCCAGGCGCACCTGGTGGGGAATCTGCTGTGGCCGAATGTCGAAGACCGACACGTAGACAACCCGTCTGACTCCTGCCGCCTCGGCCTGGTCGAGAGCCGCAATCACGGCGTCTCTCTCGATGGCCACCATCTTGCGAATCTGGTCTCGCGTGAATGCCGAAACGGCAACGACAACACGATCAACACCTTGAAGCGCACGAGCGATAGCGTCGCGCGATTCGAGATCACCTTCCGTCAGCTCCACGGTCTCCGGAAGGATTCCGCTTGCCCGCGCGACACTCCGCGTGAGGACTCGCGCGGGGACACCCTTGGCCACAAGACTGCGAACGATGTGCCGACCGTAGTGACCGGTGCCGCCGAGCACGAGCACTTTCGCAGATCGAGTCATCATCGCCCTCGAAGGGTCTGTCGAACGAAAAAGCTAAGCGGCGCTGGCCGCGAAGTGGGCGGACAGCGTCCGCTTGAGCGAATTGTTGGGCCTTCGTTGGTCAGTCAATTTCGGTTTTAGTGCAACATAATTTTTGCCGTCTTGGCCATAACGCTTCTTGGCAAGAACTTGGCGCATAATACCTGCGCTTTGTTATAAAGACCTGGAACAACCGAGGTTTTCCCAGCCATCATCGCTTTGTACCCTGCTTCCGCCACCCTCTTAGCGTCCATGACCCCGAATTTGAGAAGCCAGATGTCCTCCATGTTTGCCCTTTTATGGAATTCAGTTTTTGTCGCGCCGGGACACAAAACAGTAACGGTAACGCCGGTTCCTTGAAGCTCTTCGTCGATGGCTTCCGAAAAACTCAACACATAAGCTTTGGTCGCTGAATAAACGGCGTTTAGAGGGCTCGGAACAAACGATCCTGTTGATCCAAGATTAAGGATTTTTCCATGCCCCTGTTTCCGCATGTCTTTCAAAAACAATTTGGTCAATTGGGTTAAGGTTGTCAAATTGACTTGGATCATTTGCATTTCCTTGGTTGTATCTGTCTCGCAGAACTTTCCATATACGTCGAATCCGGCGTTGTTTACAAGGACATCAATTTTGACGCCCTCTTTTTGAAGCTCATTGTAAATTTCTTGGGCGGCCGTGCTGACAGATAAATCCTTCTTCATCACCCTCGTCGATATCCCAAATTCATTTTTCAAATCATTCGCCAGTTGGTTGAGTTTTTGCTCATCCCTGGCCACCAGCACCACATTATGACTGTTACGGGCGAGCGTTTTGGCAAGTTCCCGCCCGATCCCGGTTGATGCCCCAGTGACAAGGGATGATGATTTGTTGCGGGTTCCATCAGCGTTGCTCATAGTGCGCCTCCCATTTCAGAAGAGTGTGTTCTTTAATAGGCCCAACATTGTAATAGACGGAAAATGTTCCATCATACTGCTGCATATAGACGGAATAATTTTCCACTTATTGCGTTAGCGAATAATAAAACATGGAATAACCGCTCAGTTTCTTTCCACTTATTACGAAAGAGCTTGCCGAATTCCACTTATTGCGATATTAAGGCACAAGACATGGAAAGCCAACCGAAATTCCGTCCAAATCCGAATCTCAAATTAATGGACCAGGTTCGAGAGGTCCTTCGCTATCACCACTACGCTTATCGCACGGAACAGACCTATTGTCAATGGATTCTTCGTTATATCCAATACTTCGGCTGTAAAACGCACCCGAAGCTTCTCGGGGTAAAGGAGATC
>CAYPHO010000463.1:0-1988 GCA_964410245.1 uncultured Treponemataceae bacterium
GCCTGCCGGTCCTTGACGTCCCTCCCGGGGGGCGCTTCGCGACCGCCTCGCCCCGTGACATCAAGACCCTCCTCGGTTCCTGCGTGGCCGCCTGCCTCTACGATCCCGAGGCGAAGGTCGCGGGCTTGAACCATTTCCTCCTGGCGGCCCCCCGCTACGCGAGGGCCATGGCCTTCACGGAGACGGACGCGGGCCGCTACGGGATTAACGCGATGGAGCTGCTGATCAACGACATGGTCAAGCTCGGCGCCCATCGGTCGAGGCTCAAGGCGAAGGTCTTCGGCGGGGCCTCGGTCCTCGGCATGGTCCGCCAGGACGCCAAGTTCCTCGCCGTCAGCGAGGTCAACCAACGCTTCATCCGCGACTACCTGGCGACCGAGGGCATACCCATCGTTTCGGAGGATCTGGGCGGGGACCGCGGCCGCGTCATCCACTTCCTCTCGGATTCCTTCAAGGTCTTCCGGCGCTATATCCAGAAGACCGAGACCGAGACCATCGAGGAAGGCGAGCACCTATTCTGGGAGCAGGCCCTCGAGAGGCCGGAGGCCGAGGAAGGGGCCGTGATCCTGTTCTGAGCGCCGCGCGGGCCGGAAGGCCGGCTCGCGCAGCGCCGTCGCGGCATAGCCGGGCAGGACGCTCAGTTCAGGTAGAGTATCGCCCCGATGGTCGGGCCGCTCAAAAAGATAGTCGTGTAGGAGTACTCGCTCTCGCCCGTCGTGGAGCCGGTGTTGTCGAAATTCCTGTTGTGCGCCTTGCGTATCAGATAATTGGCCCCGATATCGAGGAAGACGCTGAAGCGCTCGCTCGGATTGTATTGACCGCCGAGTATAAGGCCTGCGCCTATGAAGGTATTCTTCGTCTCATAGCTCCTATAGACGACGCTGCTGTATGACCATTCCTCCTGATTGACGATCATGAACATAGCGCTCGGGCCCGCGTAGATCGACGCGTCCGAGAATCTGAGGAAATGGAGGGGCAGGTCGAGCCGCGCCCCGAGGCAGAGATCCCGATCGGAGGTATACTCGGGATAACCGGAATACTGATTCTCGTACTTCCTCTCGTACTTGTGGAAGATCAAGGACGGGCGGATCGAGATAAGGGAATTGAAGTGGATCTGGAAACCGAGGGATTGATCCGAAAGCCCGTAGTTGGAATCCAGCTTCATCGCCAGAGCCGAGCTTACTCCTCCAGAGATGCCCATTTTCATCGCATGGTAATCGCCTTCCGCGGCGACGATCAGCGACGCGGCCATGAACGCGAGGATCGCAAGGATACGTTTCATAATGAGCCTCCGATTCCTGGGATGCTTCCCAGTCTAGGAGGCCTCCGACGGTATTCAACCGATGTACGATGTTAAGAAAAAAAAGCGTCCTCGGAGAGGACGCTTTCCGGCTGAGCGAGGGGAAGGCATTCCCCTAGGGGGGGCTACTCCTCCTCCTCCTCCTGGGTCCTGAAGGCCGCCGCCGCCTTGATGACGTCGTCGGCGATCTTGCCGGTGATGGGCGAGTAGTGATCGAACTCGACCTCGAAGGATCCCGTGCCGCTCGTCATCGACCTAAGGTCGATCGCGTAGCGCAGCAGCTCGGCCTGGGGCACCTGGGCGTCGACTTCGACGATGCCGCCGCCTATCGGGTTCTGGCCCGAGATCCGGCCGCGCCTGCCCGAGAGGTCCGACATGACGCCGCCCAAGTCCTTGTCCTCGACGAAGACCTTCAGGGTCATGACCGGCTCCAGGAGGACGGGATTGGCCTGGCGGGTCGCCTCGCGGAAGGCGCCGCGCGAGGCGATCTTGAAGGCCATCTCCGAGGAGTCGACAGGATGCTCCTTGCCGTCCGTGATAGCGGTCTTCACGTCGACGACAGGGTAGCCGGCGACGATGCCGGCTTCCATGGCCTGATGGATGCCCTTCTCGATGCCGGGTATGAATCCCTTCGAGACCGACTGGCCGAAGAGCTTGTTCTCGAACTGGTAGCCCGTGCCCCGCTCCA
>CAYPHO010000464.1:0-1977 GCA_964410245.1 uncultured Treponemataceae bacterium
GCGCGTATACTCGGCCATGTGGCCCAGCATCCATCCTCCCAGGACCGCCAGCACCACCAGGATGGCGGCTATCTTGGGAACGAAGGTCAAGGTCTGCTCCTGGATCGAGGTCGTCGCCTGGAAGATAGAGATGACCAGCCCGACGGCCATGGCGACGAGGAGGACGGGGGCCGCGAGGAGGAGTATCTCCACGATCCCGCTGCGCATGATGTAGACGGCCTCGCCGACGCTCATCCCGCCCTCCTCACTTGAACGACAGCAGCAGCTGCTGCGTCAGCAGTCCCCATCCGTCCACCAGGACGAAGAGGATCAGCTTGAAGGGCGTCGAGATCATGACCGGCGGCAGCATGATCATGCCCATGGACATGAGGATCGACGCCACGACCATGTCGATGATGATGAAGGGTATGTAGAGCAGTATGCCGATCTTGAAGGCCGCGGTCAGCTCGTGGAGGATGAAGGCCGGCACGAGGGCGTAGGTCGGCACGTCCGCGAGGGTCGCCGGCTTGGGCAGCCCGCGCAGGGACATGAAGAGGCGGATGTTGTCCGGGCTGTCCTTCATCTGCGTGTACATGAAGACGCGGAAGGGCTTCTCGGCCGCGTAGTAGGCCTCCTCGACGCCGATCTTCCCGTCCATCATCGGCTTGATCGAGTCAGTGTAGGCCGTCTGGAAAGTCGGCCACATGACGAACATGGTCATGAAGAGCGCTATGCCCATCAGCACCTGGTTCGGCGGCACCTGCTGGAGCGAGAGCGCGCGCTTGATGAAGTCCAGGACGATCGAGATCCTCAGGAAGGAGGTTAGGAGGATGAGGATGCTGGGCGCGAGGCTGAGCGCGGTAAGGAGGAGGAGGAGCTGGACCGAGAAGGCCACGTCCTTGCCCGTCGTCGGATTGCGGACGCGCAGGTCCACGAGGGGCACCGCCTGCACTTGGGTCGGCAATCCCGTCGTTCCCGCCGCGCTTCCCGAGGGGAAGGAGGGCGATCCCGTCCTGCCCGCGGCGGGAAGCGGCGTCTGGGTCCTTATAGCCGAGTCGGCAGGTCTCGTATCGGCCGCGGCCTGGGCGACGGCGCCCGACGCCGCCAGGAACGCGATCAGCGCGATCGCCGCGAGCTTCCGGATTACTGCGTTTGGCCGCATTTCCTAGAACCTCGTCAGCCGCTTCCGCTGCCCGGCCAGGAAGTCCCCTGCCGTTCCGGATGCCGGGCCCTTCTTCTTGCGCGAGCCGAGGAGCCTGGAGAGCATCTCGCCGAAATCCGCGGCGGAACCGGGCTTCTGCGGATTCTGCGCGGCCTTGAGGAATAGATCGTCGAGGTATTCCTTGTCGTCGATTTGGGCGAGCAGGGACACCGAAGAGTCGGCCGTCCCGATGAAGTAGGCTTTCGTTCCCAGGCCCACGATATGCAGGGCCTTGCCGGGCCCGAGCGACCTCGAGGCCAGCAGCCGGATCGACTCGTCCTCTGCGGCCCTCGGGCGCGACATGCGCCGCATGAGCCTATAGACGCCGTAGATCGCGGCGACGACCAATGCGAGGACGACTATCATCCTGAGGAAGTATGAGAATGTGGTTGAGCCTACGGCGGACGCATCCGCCTGGACGCCCGCTCCCGCCTCGCCGATGGAGAGGGTCGTCTCGTCCACCGTCGTCGCCGTCCCCACGGCGCTTTCGGCGGGACGCGCCTCGGCTGAAGTGCCTTGCGCGCCGACGGCCCCCGTCCCCAGCGTCGCGAGCGCGGCGCATAAGACGAGCGTTATGCGTGTCAAAGATCCCCTCCCGCCGAGTATTTTAATGCACTTATATAGGAAACGCAATAACTATTTAGCAGAAGGGTAAAATTTTAGCCCTTTTCGGCGCGTTCCCGCGCCGAAAAGGGCCATGCCTCATTCGAGGTCGAGAAGCCTCAGCCTAGATCGCCCATCCTCTCCATCGGGGATACGATCTCGGTGACGCGTACGCCGAAATTCTCGTCGATGAC
>CAYPHO010000465.1:0-1971 GCA_964410245.1 uncultured Treponemataceae bacterium
ACGGGCCCTCGATCGGATTGGCCCTCGATATCGTCAGGCTCCTGCGGAAGTCCTTTCCCCCGCGATCCTAGGCTGCGTCGTCTTTCCGGACAGTCGTCGCTGTATTGAAGGGTATCGACGTCGACTCGCATAAAAATACGGCGTGGACTTGACTTTTGCTAAAAATGAAGGCATAGTCTGTATAAATATACAGCCGAGGAGCTGAGCATGACATCTGTCGTCATCTCGAACGGACTTCCGCCTCTCGCCACGGGCTTCTCCAGCCTTGAGATGAAGCTGCTCGGCCCGCGCCTCCTTCCCCTCCTCCGTCGTCCTTAACCCTTTCAACGTTCAGGCATATAGTACAAGGCCGAGGCGCTCCGCGCGCCTCGGGAACACCGCGTCCCCGGGCGCCTCATGCGCCCGGGGCCCAGCGAAGAGGGAGTCGAAAGCTATGGTCAATTGCGCGGTAATAGGCGCCACCGGCTACGCGGGCGCGGAGCTCGCCAGGATCCTCTTGGGGCATCCCCAGGTAGGGAAGCTCTCGCTCAGCTCCGCCAGCTCGGGCGGCGAGATGATGTCCTCGGTCTATCCCAACCTCTTAGGCTCGCCCAAGGCGGGCGTCCTCGTCGACAAGGCCCTGGCGATAGAGGAATCCGACGTCGTCTTCGCCTCGCTTCCCGCGGGGCACGCCGAGGACGCGGCCGCGGCCTGCGACGCGAAGGGCGCGCTCTTCATCGACCTGTCCGCGGATTTCCGCTTCGGTACCGACGAGGCGACCTATAAGGCCTGGTACGGCAAGTCCTACGCGAAGGCCGAGCTTCACGAGCGCTCGGTCTACGGCCTTCCCGAATTGAACCGGGAGCTGATCGCGAGGGCGCGGATCATCGCGAATCCCGGCTGCTACCCGACGGCCTCGACCCTCGGCCTCTTCCCCGCCCTCAAGCTGGGGCTGGCCCGGCGGGAAGGCATCATCATCGACGCGAAGTCCGGCGTGACCGGCGCGGGCAAGGAGCCCACCAAGGCGACGCACTATCCCGAGTGCGCGGACTCGATCGCGCCCTACAAGATAGGGGAACACCGGCACGGCCCCGAGATCGACGCCGTCCTCTCCGCGATGGCCGGCGGTCCCGTGTCGGCGATCTTCACGCCCCACCTCGCTCCCATGGGCCGGGGCATCGTGGCGACGATCTACGCCCCGCTCGCTAGGGCCATGGACGTCGACGCGTTGCGCGACGCGTATGCGTCCTTCTACGCGAGCGAGCCCTTCGTCCGCGTCCTGCCCGCCGGCCAGGTCGCGACGAACCGCAACGTGCGGCTCTCGAACTACTGCGACGTCTCGGTCCACGCGTCGCGGGACGGGAAGACGGCGATCATCGTCTCGGCCATCGACAACATGGTGAAGGGGGCGGCGGGACAGGCCGTCCAGAACATGAATATCGCGCTCGGCCTCGACGAGGGGGCCGGGATCTCCATGCTCCCCCCCGCGGTCTAGGGGGCGGGCGAAAGGCGCAGTCATGAAAGAGGTGCGGGGCGGCGTGACCGCGCCGACCGGGTTCCTGGCATCGGGGATCAGGGTCGGCATCAAGAAGACGGGGACGAAGAAGGACCTGGCGCTGATCTGGTCCGAGCGGCCGTGCGCCGCCGCGGCCTCCTACACCCGGAACAAGGTGATCGGCCAGCCCCTGGTCGTGACCAGGGAGCACCTGGCGGACGGCAGGGCCCAGGCGATCATCGTCAACTCGGGCAACGCGAACACCTGCACCGGCGAGGCGGGCGTCGCGGCGGCCAGGAGGATGGCGGCCCTGGTCGCCGAGCGCCTCCCGGTCAAGGCCGGGGACGTCGTCGTAGCCTCCACCGGCGTCATCGGCGTCCAGCTCGACGTCTCGCCGATCGAGGCGGGCATGGAGGCCCTGGTCGCGGGGCTGTCCAAGGCCGGCTCGATCGACGCGCGCGAGGCCATCATGACCACGGACACGATGAAGAAGGAGA
>CAYPHO010000466.1:0-1968 GCA_964410245.1 uncultured Treponemataceae bacterium
GTCATCGCCCGCGGCTTCTGGGACGAGATAGTCGCCGCCATCGAGGGCGGCTACTCTCGCATCGTGGAGACCTCGACCCTCGCCGTCCGCGGATTCCCCGGTACGATCCTGGAGGGCCCGCCCGGCGGCCCCTACGAGATCGGCGAGGACGGCGCCGCGGAGCTGACCCTGCCCAGCCCCTCGGTCTTCAAGCTGCGCGCGAGCCTCGCCGGGCACTACCGGGTCGAGCGCCACGTGTCCCTGGGCATCGAGAGCCTCGAGCTGGACCTGGACCAGGTCGAGAAGCCCCGCTTCGGCGTCGAGGCCTCGCTCGAGGGCCTGCAGTTCCCCGCGGCGAGGCTCTGGGTATCGATCGTGAGGGCGGAGGTCTTCGCCAGGCTCCTCGCGTCGACGCAGATGGTCGGCTTCTATCCCTTGGACAACGCGGCCTCGATCGTGCAGGCGGGATCGCCCTTGAGCCTCGTCGGCGCCGACATCGGCCTCTACGTCCTGCCGCCCGAGCGCTACTTAAGGCCCTTCGTCGCCCTGGGCGGCTATCTCAGGCTATCCCATCCCGAGGGCTACTTCGGGCTGGACAAGGTGGCGCCGGGAGCCGCGAGCCTGAGCATCGGCTGCGAGTACTCGCCCTCGAGGAGGCTGCGCTTCGTGGTCTCCTACGACCCGGCCTGGCTCTTCGGGGCGGATCCCGCGAAGTTCATCGAGACTTCCTTCGCGGCCAACAGCTACCCGAGCGGCCAAGTCCCCGGCTACGTGTTCCTGGAGAGCTCCATCCTGGACCTGCGATGCTTCCGCATCGGCGCCCGCTTTGATTTCTAGCCTATCTTCCCGATTCCGCCTTGGCCATCGCCGCGTCCACGGCCTTGAGGATGTCCTTCAAGGGATCGCCGTCCTTCAGCGATGAGATCTCGTAGGCTAGGTACTGGCGCGATGCCTTGACGCTCGGCTGGGACGCGGCGCCCTTCACGATGTCGGCGGCGTCCGCGAGGGCGGCCGAGGATCCCGCGCTCTGCGTGGCCGTATAGAGCGAGTCCACGCGCGTCGCCATATCGGGGAAGATCGATGCCGCGTCGGCGCCCCGTAGGAACCTCGCGAGCTCGAGCCGGGCCGCGGCGTTCGGGTCGGCGGGGTTCGCCTTCCTCGCCGCGGTCTCGGCCTTGACGTAGGCCGCGTAGGCCGCCTTCGCGCGGGCAAGCTGGGCCTCGCTCCGCTTGAGCGCGTCGATCCGCGAGGCGAGGGCGGATTCGCCGACGCCGGCGCGGGAAGCCAGGTCGGCCAAGGCGCGCTTCTCGGATTCGAGCTGGGACTCGAGCTTGGCGGCGCGCGCCTGGGCGGCGGACGCGGCCGCGGCCTGGGCGGCGAGCTCCGCGTCCGAGGCGTCGCCTCGATCTGGGCCGGATACGGGCGCGATCGCCGGCGCGCTCTCGGCCCCTGCGGCTTCGGCTACGGCGGCGGACGGAAGCTCCCCGTACCTAATGCTCCGGTCCAGCAGGTCCTCGAGCTCGGCGAGGAGGATCGACTCGGACTTGATCCGCCCTGACAGCCTCGAGGAGGCGCGGACCTCGTCGCCGGCGAGGAAGGCGCGAAGCTCGCGCACGCGGGCCAGGGCGGCCGCGTCGTCTCCCGCCGCGAGCGCGTCGCGGATCCTGGACGAGAGCCCGTCGATCTGGTTCTCGATGGCCGTCGTAGAGGCCTCGGCCTTGACCAGCGAGGCCAGCTCGGCCCGCGCCGAGGCCAGGTCGGCGGCGCGCTCCTCGCTCAGCCTCTCCATGATCCGCGTCTTCTGCTCCAGCTGAGTCTTCAGCGTCGCCTCGCGCCGCTCGTAGTCGACGACGATCTCGCGCTGCTCCCTTTCCAGGGTCGCCAGCCGGGCCTGGTACTCGGTCCTCATCTTATCGATGTCGGCCTGCATCCTCGCCCGCTCGTCCTCGAGCTGGGCGCGGTACTTCGCCAGCTCCTTCTCGTAGTAGG
>CAYPHO010000467.1:0-1967 GCA_964410245.1 uncultured Treponemataceae bacterium
GTCCCGACAGCGTCATTACCGTAATGGCGCACATCAGGACGAAGAGCGCGCGATGTAATCCGGGCATGCTAGGCCTTCATTTCTCCGTCAGCACTTCAACGCCGTCCCAGTCGGGACCGGGCGCTTCACGGGAAAACGCGCGGGCACGCTCGAGATAGAGCCCCGCCGGAAAATCGTCCTTCAGGATCGACAGGACTTCGCGGAAGCCTTCGGACGCGGCCTTGAAGTCGCGCCTGTAGTACTTCGCGACGGCTTCCTCGTGGATGGGCCATGCTTTTTGCTCGTGCGGCGTCAGAGCGGACCTCGCCGTAAACACGCTCACTCCCTCGCGCTTGCCCTTGACCGCGATCTTGTCGACCTGGCGGCAGGGGACTTCGTCCTTCACCCGATCCCTGACCGCCTGCGTGATGAGGATCGGCTGATGATAGGTTTTCGTCTGGCCTTCGAGCCGCGAGGCCAGGTTGACCGGATCGCCGATGACCGTGTAGTTCATCTTCCGCTCGCAGCCGATGTTGCCCACGGTCACGACGCCGTAATTGATGCCGACGCCGATCTTGAACTCGGGCTTGCCGCGACGCCTCTGATCGCCGTTGAAGACCGCGAGGGAGTCGGTCATCTCGAGCCCGGCCAGCACCGAGCGCAGGGCGTCGTCCTTGTGCTTGGTCGGCGCGCCGAAGATCGCCATGATCGCGTCGCCGATATACTTGTCGATGACGCCGCCCCGCTCCATGAGGGTATCGACCATGAGGGCGAAGTAGCGGTTGAGCGAATTGACGAGGTCGTCGGGCTCCATGCCCTCCGAGATCGTCGTGAAGCCCCGGATGTCCGAGAAGAGGATCGACACCAGGCGGTTGGAGCCGACGAGCATCGACTCGGGATTCTGGAAGTATTCCTCGATGACGTCCTTAGGCACGTAGAGCTGGAATATATTGCGGATCTTGGTCTCTTTCTTCTGGGCGACGGCCGCGTCGAAGGCGTAGCGCTTTATCGAATCGTAGGCCTTGCCCAGCTCGCCGAGCATGAGGTTGAAGGTGTGGGATAGCTGGCCGATCTCGTCCTTGTACTGCACCGGCACGCGCTCGGAGAGGTCCGAGGACTCGATGATCCGGCGCATCGCGCGCGACACCTCCTCCAGGGGCCTGGTAAGGTAGCGGGCCAGGAGGAGCAGCAGGAGCACGGCCAGGACGCAGGCCGCGGCGAGGATGATGACGGTCGTCCGGAAGATGCTCTCGACGTCCCCGTAGAAGGCCGACTTCTCCTCGGTAACGAATACCCTCCAGCCGAAGGGACGGAAGGGGAAGCTCGCCGCGACGCGGGGGGCGCCGCCCATGACGATCGTCGAGAACCCGGCCTCGTCCCGCGCGGCCTCGACCAGGCCCTCGATCTCGCCGGCGCTCGGCGCGGCGGCGCCCGCCCGCAGGGCGACGGCCCCGGACTCGTCCAAGGCGGCGATGGCCTCGGTCGGGCTCCTGAGTATGGAGCGGGCGAAGGACTCCACGGCGGCCTTCGCGGCGGCCTCCATGTCCGGCTTCCCGACGTAGCCGTTCTCGGCGAGCAGGCTGTATTGGCTTTCAGCGTACTTCTCGAGCTCGGAGGCCTTGAAGGTCAGGAACTGGGTGGCGACCCTCGTCACGGCCGAGGCGGCGACGAAGTACGAGGACATCCCCGCCATGACGACGGCCGCGACTATCAGGGGCAGGACGACGAGGATGATCTTCAGCCGAATGCTCATCTATCGGAAATATAGATCGAGGCGGGGAATCGCGCAAGCGCCGGGGCCGCGCGGCGGGGGCGGGCGCCCCGAGGCGCCGGGCCGCGATCGGGCCCTAATGACGCGAAAAAAGGCGCGGCGCCCGGTAGGATGAGCCTTGCCGGGCGCCGCGCCCGATGCCGCATAGCGACGTCGCCGCATTAGCGACGTCGCCGCATTAGCGACGTCGCCGCATTAGCGACGTCGCCGCATTAGC
>CAYPHO010000468.1:0-1960 GCA_964410245.1 uncultured Treponemataceae bacterium
TCCCCTCCCCCGCCCTGGACACGATGGTCTTGATCTCGTGGGGCGTGAGGTTCTGCGCCTCGTCGACGATCATGTACTGGTTAGGCAGGCTGCGGCCGCGGATGAAGGACAGGGCCTCGATCTCCACGACCTTGTCCTTGATCAACTGATCGACGCTCTTAACGTTCTGGCGCTTGTACTCGCCCAAGATCTGCTCGAGGTTGTCGAAGAGCGGCTGCATCCAATTGGCCATCTTCGCGCTCTTCTCGCCCGGCAGGTAGCCGATGTCCTTGCCGACCGGCACCACGGGCCTCGTGACGAGCATGCGGGAGTAGGCATGGTCCTCGACGGTACGCTTGAGGCCCGCGGCTATCGCCAGGAGGGTCTTCCCCGTGCCCGCCTTGCCTACCAGCGTGACCAGCTTCACCTCGTCGTCGAGGAGGAGCTCGAAGGCGACGCGCTGCCGCTCGTTCAGGGGCGCGATGCCCGCTATCGATCCCTCCCACTCGGGCAGGGCGAGGAGCCGGCCGCCCGGCGGGTCGCCCTTGGCCAGGACGAAGCGATCCGAGGCCTTCTCGCGCAAGAGGACGAACTCGTTCGGGAAGAGCCTGTCCTTCCAGGGCAGCTCTCCCGTGCCGACGATGCGCGCGAGCGTATCGGCCGACGCGTCGACCTCGCGCAGCCCCTGGTAGAGGGTCGCGATATCGACCTTCTGCTTCTCGTAGTCGACCGAGCGGATGCCCATGGCCGTGGCCTTGACCCGCGCGTTGATGTCCTTGGAGACGAAGAAGACCTTGCGGCCCTCGGCCTGGAGGGCGTAGGCGCAGAAGATGATCTTGTTGTCGTTCTTCGCGAGGTCGAGCCCGGGAGGCGCCTCGTCGGGCATCGCGAAGGAGACGCGCAGGATAGAGCCGTTGTCGAGCTTCACGCCCTCGTTCAGGCTGCCCTTGTGCGTCAGCGAGTGAAGGAAGCGGATCGCCTCACGCGCCGCCTTGCCGCGCTGGTCGGGATAGGTCTTGAGGCCGTCCAGTTCCTCCAGCACCTCGAGGGGTATGACGATCTCGTTGTCGCGGAAGGACATGATCGCCTCGGGATAATGGATGAGCACGTTGGTGTCGATGACGAAGGTCTTGATGCCGTCCTGAGCCTGACTCATGCGCTATCGCCTCCGATCTCGATTATAGGCGACTCCGCCGCGTCGCGCAGGTCCTCCCAGACGAGGGTGAAAACCGCGAAATGCGCGGCGAATATGTCGACGAGCCTAGGATCGAATTTCCTTCCCGCCTGCCCGACTATGTACTTCAGCGCGTCCTCCATGCTCCAGGCTTTCTTGTAAGGCCGATCCGAGACGAGGGCGTCGAAGACGTCGACGATACTCACGATGCGGCCGCTGAGCGGTATCGCCTCCCCGGCGAGGCCGCGGGGATAGCCCGAGCCGTCCCAATGCTCGTGATGGGTGTAGGCGATGATCGAGGCTTCGGCGAGGAAACGGCTGTTCGAGCCCTTGAGAAGCTCGAAGCCGAGCCGGGCATGGGTCTTCATGACCTCCAGCTCCTCGTCGGTCAGCTTGTCAGATTTCTGCAATATCGCCTGAGGGACGCCGATCTTCCCGATGTCGTGCAGGGGGGCGCTATTGCGCATCAGCTCCTCGCGGGCCTCGCCCAGGCCGAGCAGGCGCGCGAAGTGGGCCGATTGCGCCCCGATCCGCTTCAGGTGGGTGCCCGTCTTCTCGTCGTTGTAGTCCGAGATCCTCCCCAGGAGGAAGAGGGTCTCGACCTCGTGGCTGACGGCGGTCTCGCGCGCGTCCCGCTCGGCCCTATTCGCCTCGGAGAGCATCCGGTTCTGGGACTCGAGGACGCGGATCATCTCGTTGAAGCGCTTCGCGAGCTCGCCGATCTCGTCGCGGTACTCGATGGGCACGCGGAGCGAGAGGTCGCGGGTCGCCGCTACCTTGGCGACCGCGGCGGTCAGCCGCTCGAGG
>CAYPHO010000469.1:0-1957 GCA_964410245.1 uncultured Treponemataceae bacterium
GGGCTTTTCCTCGGGATTCTCGACCCAGGTCTTGTGGACGAGGAGCTCGACGTTCTCTCGGAATACGCGCAAGAGCTTATCGACGCGGGAGAGGCGATCGGCCGCCGATCCGGAGACGTACTGCTGGAACTCTCCCTGGTTGCCGAGGATGTCGGCGAGCTTGACCGAGAGCTTGTTCCGCTTCGCTCCGTCGGAAGCGACGAGGAGGGGCAGAGTTTCGAAGGCGACTTTCTCGACGTCGGTTACCAGACGATCCGCGATCGCCGCTTCAGGGAAGCTCATGGCTTACCATCGCAAAAAGGCGCTTTCTTGGTCAATACCCCGCTCGGAGGCGGTCGGGGATTGTCCGCCGGGAGCGGTCCTTGTATCCTTCCAACACTATGAACGATATGAAAATACTTCCCGAATCGAGCTACGGCCTCGGCTTCGTCCCCCCCGAATTCCTAAAGCCCGGCGAGGACGAATACCGCATACGCGACGTCCAGCTGAGGGAATGCCTGGGCCGGGATCCCTCATCCTATCGCTCCCTGACGAAGGCCGAGGTCGAGGTCCTTAAGGCCGGCGGCAACCGCTGCGTCGACTGGTCCCTGGTGCTGGTGACCGATCCTTTCGAGCCTTCGCTCCTGCACGACTGCGAGTTCGCCGGCCTCGTGCGGCTGGGAAAGATCGCGCCCGGGGTCATAGAGCACCACGACCTCTTCGCCCCGATCGGCATCACGGACTCGCGCATCGTCGCATGCGATATAGGCGACGGCTGCTCGATACAGGACTGCTCCTACATCGCGCACTACATCGTCGGCGACGGCTGCATCCTCATGTCGAACCAGGAGATCCACGCATCGAACCACGCGAAATTCGGCAACGGGATCATAATGGAGGGAGAGGACTCCTCGGTCAGGGTCGAGCTGGACCTGATGAACGAGGCGGGGGGCCGCCAGGTCCTGCCCTTCGAGGGCATGACCTGCGCCGACGCCTACCTCTGGGCGCGGAGGCGGGAGGACCGCGAGCTCATGTCGGCCTTCGCCTCGATGACCGACGCGCGCTTCGACGGGCGGCGGGGCCGCTACGGCCTCATCGGCCGAGGCTCGGTCGTCAAGTCGAACAGCGTCATCAAGGACGTCCTTATCGGGGAGTCGGCCTACGTGAAGGGCGCGAACAAGCTCAAGAACCTCACGATCCAATCGAGCGAGGAGGAGCGGACCCAGATCGGCGAGGGAGTCGAGCTGGTGAACGGCATCGTGGGCCGCGGCTGCAAGGTCTTCTACGGCTGCAAGGCCGTGCGCTTCGTGCTCCGCCCCAACTCCTCGCTGAAATACGGCGCAAGGCTCATCCACTCGGTCCTCGGGGAGAATTCCACCGTCTCCTGCTGCGAGATGCTGTCGAACCTCATCTTCCCCTGCCACGAGCAGCACCACAACACGAGCTTCCTGATCGCGTCCTTCGTGGGCGGGCAGTCGAACCTCGCCGCGGGAGCGACCATCGGCTCCAACCACAACAGCCGCGCCAACGACGGCGAGATCGAGGCGGGCCGCGGCTTCTGGCCGGGGCTCTGCACCTCGGTCAAGCACAGCTCGCGCTTCGCCTCCTTCTGCCTCCTGTCCAAGGGCGACTACCGCTACGAGATCGACCTGCGCCTTCCCTTCTGCCTGGTCGACGACGACTGCTCGGCCGAGCGGCTGGTGCTGGTGCCGGCCTACTGGTGGACCCACAACCTCTACGCCCTGATGCGCAACGAGGGGAAGTTCGCCTCGCGCGACAAGCGCGCGGTCAAGGAGCCTCGGCTCGAGCTGTCTCCCTTCGCGCCCGACACCGCCGAGGAGATCATCGGCGCGATCGGCCTCCTGGAAGCGTGGACCGGCGGCCTCCCGGAGGACGCGGACGACGCCGATCCCCTCGAGCTGCCCGCGGGAACGGTCGAGAACTCCTCGCGCCCGACCGCCGTGCGCAAGCCCAGGCG
>CAYPHO010000470.1:0-1956 GCA_964410245.1 uncultured Treponemataceae bacterium
ACTCGTGCCTGTCCATCGCCAAGGGCTCCTCGCTCGACGTGATAGAGATTGACGGAGCATCGAACACCTCGGTGGAGAATGTACGGCAGATCAAGGATGAGGTACTGTTTCCTCCCAATTCGTCGAAGTACAAGATCTACATCATCGACGAAGTACACATGCTGTCCAATAGCGCCTTTAACGCGCTCCTCAAGACCATAGAGGAGCCGCCGCCCTATATCGTCTTCATCTTCGCGACTACCGAGCTTCACAAGGTCCCCGCTACGATCAAGAGTCGTTGCCAGCAGTTCGGCTTTAGGCTGTTCTCGCTGGACGTGATCAAAGGGCTGTTGCGGAGCGCCGCGGACGATATGGGGCTCGAGGCCGATGACGACGCGCTCCTATGGATAGCCCGCGAGGCCACGGGCTCGATGCGCGATGCATATACGCTGTTCGACCAGGTAGCCTCGTTCTCCGACGGGCGTATTACCGCCGCCAAGATCCGCGATAAGCTCGGCCTCGTCGGTAGCGAGCGTATGGGCGCCCTGATGAGCCTATGCGTGTCCGGGGACAGGAAGGGCGCCCTCGAGACCCTCGACGCCATCCTCGACTCGGGCGTGTCGGTGGAGCAGTTCGCTTCCGACGCCGTCTCCTACATCCGATCCTTGCTGCTCGTCGCGAGTGGGATCGAGCGGGAGAGCCTCCTGGGAGCCCCCAGATCGTCGTTCCCGGCCGCCTTGACCGAGGTGCTCGACGCGCCGCGCCTGGAGCGAGCGCTGTCCGGCCTGTTCGACCTGTACCGGGATATGCGCTATAGCGTCAACCCGCGCTGGGAACTCGAGCTGGCCGTCTCGAGGCTCTGCGCCATTCGCGACTACGTTTCGTCGGCCGAGCTGTCCAGGACCATTCGCGGCATGAAGGCCGCCATCGTAGAGGGCCGGGCGCCCGGCGCGGCGGCCGTAGGGGCCGCGCTTCGCGAAGCGTCGGCCGTTTCGCCCCGCATCGAGGCCGCGGCGGCGGAGCGACCCGATCCAGCCGCCGCCGGCGCCGAGCCTCCGGCGGAGAATCCGGGGTCGGCCACGCCGGGTTTGGACGTCGACGGCATCGATACCGTGGCGCTCAGGGCTTCGCTACTGGCGGCCGTCGGCAAGAACAGGGTGGTCCTGTCTACCTGCTTGGAGCGTTCCGGGGACTGGGTAGTGGACGGAGACAAGCTGGTCATCCATTGCCTGAACGGTTACGACGCCGGCGCCGTGCTTGCCGACGCCGGCTTGTTGGCCAAAAAGGCGCTGGACATTACCGGTCGGCCCCTGCGTATCGAGCCTCGAGCGGCAGAGCCCGCCCCGGCGCCGACGCCTCCAGCGAGGTCGGGCGACGACGAAGACTCGGACGACGGAGACGACGGGCCTGTCGATCCGGTAGGCATCGTCGAGAAGGTTTTCCGCGGCCGGCGCGTCTCGGCGCCGGCGAGCAACGAACGGAGCGAATCATGGACATGAGCGATATCATGAAGATGCTGAAGGATCCGCAGGCCCTGCAGCGCCAGGCCTTGGAGGCCCAGGAACGCATGGCCGCCATCAGCGCAGTCGGTTCGGCTGGGGGCGGGATGGTCCGCGTCACGCTGAGCGGGACCATGGAACTCCTGAACGTCGAGATAGCGCCCGAGGCGATAGACCCGTCCGATCCGGCGATGCTCCAGGACCTGATAAAGGCCGCCCACAACGACGCTTCCTACAGGATCAAGGAAGCCCTGCAGGCGGACGTCGCGCGCAACCTCGGCTCGTTACCGGGCCTGGGCCGGTGAAGGCTCTCGAGGATCTCGTAGGCATCCTGGCCAGGCTCCCGGGAATCGGACGGAAGAGCGCGGCCAGGATAGCCTTCCATATCCTCAAGTCGGACGACCAGTACGTCGCCCTGCTAGCGGAGCGCATCGGCTCGCTCAAGGAGCGGGTGCGCTTCTGCTCGGTCTGCGGCTCG
>CAYPHO010000471.1:0-271 GCA_964410245.1 uncultured Treponemataceae bacterium
AACGGCAGGATGACGGTAGAGGACTTCCTCGACCTCACGAGGATAGACGTTCTCGCCCCCCGTAATGACGAGGTCCTTTTTCCTGTCAACGAGGTAAATATATCCCCTTTCGTCGTAGTAGCCCATGTCGCCCGTATGGAGCCACCCGTCGACAATGGCCTCCTGGGTCATTTCAGGCTTCCTCCAGTAGCCGACCATGACCGATTTGCTTCGGACAATGATTTCTCCCACGCGGTGGGATTCCATGTCGACGTTGTTTTCGTCCACAATC
>CAYPHO010000471.1:281-1955 GCA_964410245.1 uncultured Treponemataceae bacterium
CTGGGATAACCTGCCCTTCCTCAACCTGCTGTTTATTCTGCCGGCATACAGGTGCAGCTGCCCGCAGGAGGCGAGCACGCCTTGTTCTTCCGGAGACTTATCGAGGATATCATGTGATTCCATCGGCAAGATCGCGATGTCCGGCCCGGATTCGGTCTGGCCGTATCCCTGGGCAAAAATGTTTCCGAAACGTTCGATTCCCTTTCGGAGAAGCTCCAGAGGCATAGGAGAGGCGGCATACCATATCCTTTTCAGATTGGCGAGGTCATAGCTTTCGATATCGGGAACGGTCAGCATGCCGACGAGATGGGTGGGCACGATATGCATGTCCGATGCCTTTTCATCCTGGAGCATCCGGATGGTTGCGGCAGGGTCAAACGATCGCTGGGCCATGATGATGTTGCCTGCTCCCGCGCAGAAAAAAGCCCAGAAGTATGACCATCCGCCTATATGAAAAAGGGGAAGAATCATGACATGCTTGTTTTCCGGCTGAATGCCTATGGTGAGGGCTTTTGTTCTCGCCTCTTCGAGTTTTCGATAGTGGGTATAGATTGCGCCCCGCGGCACCCCGGTGGTCCCGCTCGTGTAGAAGATAATGAAAGGGTCGTTCTCATCGATCACAACATCCGGTTCATCTTCAGAAAAACTGCCGGTCAAATCATCGAAGAAAAGCATGCCTTCGGCTCTTTTTCCGAGAGAAATATAGTGTCTCACAGCGGGCAGACGGGACCGAAGGGCGTCCACGGTCTCTACCAGTTCGGGGCCCACAAAAAGTGCTTGTACCTCCGAATAGTTGATCACGTAATCGAGTTCATCCGTCTGCATTCTCGGATTGAATTGAGAGGCGATAAATCCTCCCTTCATGGCCGCACCGACCACATCGGTGCATTCGAGGCAGTTCCACGTAAGCAGGCCTATCCCGTCTCCTTTTCTTAAGCCCAACGAAGAAAGGGCGCGTATAAGACGGTTAACTCTCGTATTGAAATCGGAAAAAGTGATCCTCTGCGTACCGCAGGCGAAGGCAAGCCTGTTGCTGTGCAGAATTGCGTTGCGGTAAATGATGTCAGCCCATGTGCCGATATTGTAACGACTCAGTTCCTTGAGTAAAAACCTTGTGCCCATACGTTTCTCCTGTTGATTCGGGTGCGGCCCTTCAGTTGAACCGTATCGCGGCGGCGATCCGTCGAGAGAGAGTTTACCCTGCTCCTGCAAGAAGAGATCTGCCTTTCCTTGCATCCGGCGCAAAGACATATCCGGAACCACCATGCATCAATCGATATATTCTCCGCATATCCATGATCAGGGACGCACACTTTTTTTGGGGAGAAAATTTCACTCATACAACCCCCGTTTTATTTAAAGGACTTATATCACCCTTACACAGGCATGTCAAGGATGCCTCCGGGCTACGTCCGGGCTATGATATTCCTCTCCCCATGACCTCTTCCGGTCACCGTACCCGCGAAACGCCATCGATTTTTCGACAGGAGGAACGAACCGATCGGAGAAAGGAACTTGATTTTTGCATTCCCGTGTGCAATGATGGGCTGACCATGCCTCTCGTTTCCATAGACCCCGAACGCTGCCGGAAAGAGGGTCTTTGCGTCCGCATCTGCAGGAAAAACTTCGTACAGGAAGATAGAACGGATATTCCTCGATTTGTCAGAGATGAAT
>CAYPHO010000472.1:0-1953 GCA_964410245.1 uncultured Treponemataceae bacterium
GCGGCTATCTTGGTCTTGCTGCTGGCAATAGCCATCCTGACCTTCCTTTCGGGGGAGGGCGGCGGCATATGCCTCCCCGCTATCCTTTTCTTCCTCATCGCGCTTTTCGCGCTGGGACCTCCGGCGCCTAACGCCGAGCCGGCCGTCCTTTCCTCGATTCCCTTCTTCCATGGCGCGCGCGCCCCTCCCTCGATTCCCTCCCGCTAAGACTGGATCTTGAGTCGGCGCGGCGGCGAATCGTCGCGCCCCGACGCGAAGGGAGCGGATTATGGAGAATAAGACAGACTTGATGACGAGGGCGCGTTACGCTTTTTCTCGCGCCAAGGGAGTGCCTATAGAGGACGACCTGGGGCCCTTTATCGCCCTCGCCCGGTCGGCCCGCGCGATCGGAGCTGACGCGTTGAGCGACACTGAACTGCTCGCGCGCGCCCGGGAGCTCGGCGCGAGATTCCGCGCCGAGGCGGAGGAGGGGAGGGCAGCCGCCCCGCGGGAAGCCGCGGCCCGCGAAAGCCTCTGCCTCGCCCTAGCGGCCGAGGCCGCGCGTCGGGGCCTCGGCATGTATCCCTATGATGAACAGCTCGCGGCCGCCGCGGCGATGACGAGGGGCAAGGTGGCGCAGATGGCCACGGGCGAGGGCAAGACCCTCGCAGCGGCCTTGACGGCCTCCTTCGGCGCGATGGACGGCAGGGGCTTCCACGTCTTGACCGCCAACGACTACCTCGCGCGCAGGGACGCCGAATGGATGCGTCCGGTGTACGAGCGGCTCGGCCTATCGGTGGCGTCGATCGGGGAAAGCTCGACGCCTCAGGAGCGGCGCGCCGCCTACCTCGCGGACGTGACCTACCTGTCGGCCAAGGAACTCGGTTTCGACTACCTGCGAGACGGCCTCGCCTACGATCCCGGAGAACTCGCGCAACGCCCCTTCTCTCGCGCCATCGTCGACGAGGCTGACTTCATCCTGATCGACGAGGCCAGGGTGCCCCTGGTCATCGCGGGGGCGGACGTCGGCGATGGAGTCGATATCCTCATGGTCGATCGCGTCGCCGCCGAGCTATCCATCGATGTCGACTATCGCGTCGATGTCGAGGGGCGCAGCGTCGCCTTGACGGCGGCGGGCCATGCGCGGGCCGCGGCCCTCCTCGGCCTTTCGGATGAAGACCTGCCAGACGTTTTCAAGGCCAGGCTCTTCGCGGCCCTGCACGCTCGCCGTCTGCTCAAGCGGGACGTCGACTACGTCATAAAGGACGGGGCCGCCAAGCTCGTCGACGTATTTACCGGCCGCGTGGCCGAGAGGCGGCAGTGGCCCTGGGGAATACAGGCCGCCTTGGAAGCGAAGGAAGGATTGAAGATCGGAGCCGAGGGAAAGATCTACGGTTCGATTACCGTACAGCATCTGATGGCTCTCTATCCCGCTCTCGCCGCGATGACGGCGACGGCCCAGAGCGCCGCCGAGGAATTCGCCCAGGTCTACGGCATGGGAACGGTCATCGTGCCTCCCGCTCGGCCTTCGATACGCATCGACCTTCCGGACGCCGTCTTTTGGACCAAAGAGGCCAAGTCGCGAGAGCTCGTCGCCGAGATCGCGCGGCAGCGGAGCGCGGGAAGGCCGGTCTTGATCGGCACCGCCTCGGTCGCGGAATCCGAGGAGCTCGCCGCCCTCCTCGCCGAAAGAGGCGTCGCCTCGGTCGTCCTCAACGCGAAGAACGACGAGAGGGAGGCTTCCCTTATCGCGAAGGCCGGCGAACTCGGCGCCGTCACCATCTCCACCAACATGGCCGGCCGGGGAACCGACATCAAGCTCGGCGACGATCCGCGGATCAGGGAGCTGGGCGGCCTCTTCGTCATCGGAACTAACCGGCACGAGTCGCGTCGCGTGGACGATCAATTGCGGGGGAGGGCGGGCCGCCAGGGCGATCCCGGCGCTACGCGCTTTTTCGTCAGCCTCGAGGACGA
>CAYPHO010000473.1:0-1945 GCA_964410245.1 uncultured Treponemataceae bacterium
TATCGAGGAAGAGGGCCGCGCTCTCGTCGCGGATCTCGTCCGTTATGCGCTTTAGGTCCGAGCGCGCCTTCTCGAGGTCCGCCAGCTGCCCCGAAAGGAAGTCGTAGCGCTCCTTCACCTCGGCGTATTCCTCGGGCGCCATCAGGTTGACCGAGCCCAGGTCGCGCAGCTCCTGCTTCAGGCCCGCCAGGGAATCGCGCAGCTCGGCTACGGGGGTCCTGATCTCGAACATGCGCGCCTCGTACTCCATGAGGTCGCGCGAGTACTGCTCGGTGAAGTTCTCCTTGACGTTGCGGATCTCGGTCTCGGTCTGGGCCAGCCCCAGGTGGAGGCGCTCGAGCTCGCCCTGCAGGGACGCGAGCCTCTCCATCTTCTTCTTGAGGTCCTCCTGCCGCTTCGAGAGGTCCGAGTTCTTGAGCGCGATATCCTTCTCCAGGCGCTCGAGCTCCGCGTTCAGCTCCTTGCCGCGCCGCTCGAGCTCGGCGATCTCCTCGTCGATGCCCCCGAGCTCCTCCTCGGCGTCCTTGAGGCGCCTCTCCTCGGCGAAGGCCTCGTTCTCGAGCTCCTTGAGGTAGCCTTCCTGAGAGGCGATCTCGCGGCGAAGGAGGGCCAGGGCCTCTTCCGCGCCCGTCGCCTGGGTCTGCATGCGGATGCGGTTGCCGCGCTGCTCCTCGAGGGTGGCGCGGTACTCCTCGACCTTCTCCCCGAGGGCCTTCGAATCCCTCTGGAGCTCGGCTATCCGGGCCCGCCTCTGCGCGACGCCCTCGTCGCATGCGGCGATCTCGCGGTCGATGGCGCGCTTCTTGGTGATGATGCCCTCGGGCGAGAGGAACTCGTCTATGAAGGAGGGCGTGGTCTTCTTGTAGTCCTGGTAGCGCCGGCCCAGCTCCTCGGCCTTGCGCGCGGTCTCGGCGAGGTCGGCCGCCGCCTTCGCGATGAGCGCGTCGCGGTCGGCCGCGGCAGCCCCGGGCGCGGAGCCGATGCGGCCCAGGTCCCCGAGGATGGCCCCCTTGCCCGAGAGCCGCGCCTGGATGGCCGCGATGAGCGATTCTATCGCCTCTTCCGCGGCGCGCCGCTCCTGGGCCGAGTAGCCGGATTCCTTGAGCCGCGCGTCCAGCTGCGCGACGATGTCCTCGGTGATCGCGTCCAGCCGCCTATGCGCCTCGGCGCGGGATTCCTCGATGCCGGCGATGTCGCCCTCGGCCTTGAGGACCGAGGCCTCGTTATCGCGGATGCCCGCCTCGGCGGCGCGGATCGAGGCCTCGAAGTCCGCGATGTTCTTCTCTATGTCGCGCAATCGGGCGCGCAGGGCCGCGAGCTCGCCCTCCTTCTCGGACTCGTCGTCGCGGAGGGACTCGATCTTGGCGGCGAGGGACTTCACGCGCAGGGCGGCCTGGTCCATCTTGGCCTTGGACTCGGAGACGCGCTCGGCCAGGAGCTTGCGGCTGTCGTGCTTGCCCCGCGCCTCGACCGCGAGGCCGAAGACCGTCTTCTGGTGCTCGACGAGCTTGGCCTCCATGCCGTTGACGACGTCCAGGTTCTCCTCGAGCGAGAGGTTGATCGAGTCGATCTCGGCCTTGACCTTGTCGCGCTCGCCCGTCTTGCGCCCCAGCTCCTCGTCGCGCCGGTCCTTGTCCTGGACGAACTGCCGCAGGCGCAGGAGATGGAGGTCGAGCTCGGCCTCGAAGATCCTGTCGCGCAGGGCGCGGTACTTCAGGGTCTTCTCGGACTGGTTCTTAAGCGTGTCGTGGCTGCGCTTGACCTCGCCCAGGACGCCGCCGACCTGGCGCATGTTCTCCTCGGTCCGCTCGAGCTTGGACTCGGCCTCGCGCGAGCGCGCCTTGTGCTTGGTGATGCCGGCGGCCTCCTCGAAGAGGTACCTCCGGTCCTCGGGCTTGGAGGAGAGGATCTGGTCGATCTTGCCCTGCTCCATGACCGAGTAGGC
>CAYPHO010000474.1:0-1945 GCA_964410245.1 uncultured Treponemataceae bacterium
CCGTCGAGCTGGCCGCCTCGGGAAGCCTGCGCTCGAGGCCGGTCGGCATGATGTCCGAGCCCCTGCGCCAGCTGGGCGCGTCATGCGACACCGCATCAGGCTTGCCGCCCGTCATGGTGCGCGGCCCCCTGCGCGGCGGGCGCGCGAAGGTCGACGGGAGCCAGAGCTCGCAGTTCCTTACCGGCCTCCTCATCGCCCTGCCTCTGTCCGACTCGGACTCCGAGATCGAGGTCGAGGGATTGGCAAGCCGAGGCTACGTCGATCTGACCATGAGCGTCATGCGCGATTTCGGCGTCGCCGTAGAACGCGATCACGCCTACCGGCGCTTCTCGGTCGCGGGCCGGCAGGCATACCGTCCCGCGGGCTACATCGTCGAAGGCGACTGGAGCGGAGCCGCCTTCCTCCTCGTCGCCGGCGCGATCGCCGCGACGAATCATCCGGTCGAGGTCGAGGGCCTGGACGCGCGATCGCATCAGCCCGATCGCGCGATACTCGAGGCGCTTCGCGATGCCGGAGCCCTCGTCGAGACGGAAGGCGGCCGAGGCGCCGAGGGCGGCATCTCGGTGAAAAAGCGCGCCCTATCCGCTTTCTCCTTCGATACGAACGACAGCCCCGACCTATTCCCGCCCCTTGCCTGCCTGGCCCTCGCCTGCGGGGGCGAGTCGAGGATCAAGGGCGTGGGACGCCTTCGCGGCAAGGAAAGCGACCGCGCGGCGGCTCTGTCGGAGGAGCTGGGAAAGCTCGGCGCGCGCATCATCATCGAGGGCGACGAGATGATCGTGCAAGGCGGCGCGGGGCTGCGGGCCGGCACCGTCGATTCCCGCGGCGACCACCGAATCGCGATGGCCGCGGCGGTTTGCGCCTTCCTCGCCGACGGGCCTGTGTCGATCGACGGCGCCGAGTGCGTCTCGAAGTCCTGGCCGAGCTTCTACGAGGACTTGGAGATGGCCGCGCGCTGTTGACGATGTATTTCGCTCTGTTCTACTCGATCGGAGTCGCGTCCTTCATCTATGCCTTGATCCTCCGATTCGCGGCCGACTAGCCCCGCCTGGGCCGCTTCATCGCCTGGCCGCCGGCCTCGCGGTCGCCGCGTTCGAGGGCGCGTATGGTATACTGCTCGGTATGGAGGGACTGAGGTGAGCGGCGTGAGAAGTTTTCGCGAGGGCCTGGCTCTTCGGGCAAGGGGATTGAAGTCACAGCTCGCTTCCGTCTATTACGCATTCCGCGATCCGCGCGTGAAGGCCTTGCCGAAGATCGTGATCGCGGTTTGCATCGCCTACGCACTCAGCCCGATAGACCTCATCCCGGACTTCATACCGGTGCTCGGCTATCTCGACGACCTCGTCATCATTCCGGCGCTCATCGGCTTGGCGATAAAGCTCATTCCGAGCGAGATTTTCGCCCAGGCGAAGGCGAGGGCCGAGCGCGAGCCCGTCTCGCTCAAGAAGAATCCAGCCTTCGCGATAGTCTTCGTCGCCCTGTGGATCGTTGTGGCTGCCTTGATCGTCAAGGCGATCCTGTTCCCCTGAGCGCCCGGAGGACGCCCTCGTGCGAGGGCTTCGGCCTCATGTCCTCGTCGTAGAGTAGGGGCCTGTTCGGCCTCGAGGGAATGAGCGGCGGCGCCGCGTCCATCCAGGTATTCCTATCGCCGATGCCCCAGAACGTGATTCCCTTGCAGGCCGGGCGCTCCAGACAGGTCTGCGTGAAGGCGCGGCAAAAATCTCCCTGCGCGGCGTAGGGATTCTTCGCCTTCCGGAAAAGATCGATGCAGACATCCATTTCCGTGATTTCGATCTCGAGGCCGAGATCTTCGATAGCCCGTAAGTACGCGGACAATCCGCGCAGGGATGGTAGGTTCATGAAGATGTGCGATTGAATGCCGATGCCGTCGATCTTCGCGTCTCGGTCCTTCAATCCGCGGATAAGATCGAGGAAGCTCCTCGCT
>CAYPHO010000475.1:0-1942 GCA_964410245.1 uncultured Treponemataceae bacterium
TGATCGACGACCTTCGACGAGCCCTTCTTTTTGCCGCGACCTTGCGCCGCGCCGACTCGAGCATGCGCGCAAAGGTCTGTCGGGACACGCCCATCGCGACGGCTGCATCCTGCTGGTACATGCCCTCCAGGTCCGCCAGGCGCAGCGCCTCGTCCTCCTCGCAAGGAACGCCCCGCCGCCTGGTCGAGCCGAAGGCGACGAGGAGGGAGTTCCTCAGCTCGAGGGCGCGGGCCTCCTTGAAGAACTCGAGGTCCTTCGGGTTCGAGCCCGGGTTGCCGGCCTCGATCAGGTCGATGCCGAGCTCGTCGAGGCTGCGGACGATGGCGATCTTGTCCGCGACCGAGAAGCTGATGCCCTCGCCCTGCGCGCCGTCGCGCAGCGTGGAATCAAGAAACGCTATCCGCCCCATACTCCGCCTCCGTCTCTCCGGCCATGGAATTCATGGCCGCCAGGTATGCCAGGACGCCCGCCTCGACGATATCCGTCGAAAGGCCGCGACCGTTGAATCTCCTGCCGCCCGAGCTGATCCGCACCCTCGCCTCGACCTGCGCGTCGCGGCCCTCGGTGACCGCGTCGACCGCGAAGCGCTCGAGCACGCCCTTCGCGCCGACGATCCTGTCTATCGCCTTGAAGGCCGCGTCGACCGGCCCGTCGCCGACGGCGACGCGCTCGACCGAGGACCCGTCCGGCAGGGCGAGCTTGACCGCGCCCGTCGCGGCGATGCCCGTCCCCGAGTTGACGACGAAGCGCTCGAGCCTGTAGGCCTCGGGCGCGCGCGCCGCCTCGCCCAGGGCGAGGGCCTCGATGTCGCGGTCCGACACGGCGCCCTTCCGCTCGGCGAGCGCCTTGAACTCGCCGTAGAGCCTCTCGAGGGACTCGGGCCTGAGCTCGTAGCCCAGGGCGCCGAGCCGCTCCTCGAAGGCCTTGCGGCCCGACCTCCGGCCCAGGGCCGGCCGGCCCGGCGCCGCGGCGCCCGCCACCCGGCCGACCGACTCGGGCGTTACCAGCCCCGCCGACCCGGATCCCGCGGCCGCGTCGCCGCGGGCCTCGCGGCCCAGGGCGTAGTCGCCGACCACGGCCTTGTGCGGCTGGGCGCGGAAGCCGGTGATCGCCTGGACGAGCCGCGAGCTGCCGTAGAGCCGGGTCGTATCGACGCCCGCGAAGGCGTCGAGGATATCGCGCCGCGTCGCGAGGGCCATCACGACTTCCTCGAGGGCGGCGTTGCCCGCCCGGTCGCCCAGCCCGTTGACGGCGCACTCGACCTGCCCCGCCCCGGCCCCGACGGCCGCCAGGCTGTTCGCCGTCGCGAGCCCCAGGTCGTCGTGGCAGTGGACCGAGAGCGTCGCCCCGGCGATGCCCGGCACTCCCGCCGCGAGGCCCCGGATCAGCGCGGCGAATTCCTCGGGCAGGGCGCGCCCGAGGGTGTCGGCCACGTTGACGACGCCCGCGCCGGCCGCGATGGCCGCCGCGAGCAGGTCGCGCAGGAAGGCGGGATCGGCGCGGGTCGCGTCGGCGGCCGAGAACTCGACCTCCGGGCAGAGCCCGCGGGCCCGCTCGACGGCGCGAGCGGCGGCCTCGATCGCGCCCGCCGCCCCGGCGCCGGGGCCGAGCTCCCGCTCGATCCGCTCCGGCGAGGAGCCCAGCATGACGTGCAGCCGCGGTCGCTCGGCGCCGCGCACGGCCTCCCAGGCGGCCTCGATCTCCTCGCCCGACGCGCGGGCGGCCGCCGCGATGACGGGGCCGCGCACGAGGCGAGCGATCTCGCGCACCGCCGTCCGCTCCTCCGCTCCCGCCGCGGGCCTGCCCGCCTCGATCACGTCGACGCCTAGGCGCGCCAGATGGCGGGCGACCTCGAGCTTCTCGTCGAGGCACATGCCGAAGCCCGGCGCCCTCCCGCCGTCGCGCAGCGTCGTGTCGAGTATCGCTATCCTACGCGCCATGC
>CAYPHO010000476.1:0-1938 GCA_964410245.1 uncultured Treponemataceae bacterium
AGGCCAGGCGCTTCATGGCGGCGACGATGAGGTCCGCCTCTTCCAAGGTCGGCGTGTAGCCGGTCGGGTTGTTCGGGAAGTTGAGGATGCAGGCGGCCTTGGCCTTGCCAGAGCGGGCGACCGACCTGGCGGCGCTTTCCCTCATGGCCGTCTCGAGCCCCTCGATATTCATGCCGAGCTTGCCGCCCTGCTCCGAGAAGGATGGGAAGGTCGCGCCCGAGGCGCCCTTGCGCTCGACCAGGACCAGGCGGTAGTTAGGCCAGTACATGTCGGGCATCACGACTTCCTCGCCCTCGTCGACGAAGAGGTCGGCCGCGAAGGAGATTGCCGCGGTCAGCCCGGGAACGACGACGGGCAGGGAAGTCGCCTTGCCGCGGAGAGAGGGGTTCTTGGCGTCGAGCTCGGAGCGCCAAAGCTTGCGCAGCTTGGCGTTACCGCCGGTCGAGGAATAGGCGACGGCTTCCTCTGCGCTAAGGGTGGGAAGTCCTTCTCGTATCGAGTCGAGAACGAGAGGCTCTCCCTTATCGCAGGCCATGCCTATCGTGGCGTTGAAGCGGTGGGCATGCTCGGCCGCCTCGGCGCTCTGGGAAATGATGCCCTTGGGGAAGAGCATGCGCTCCCCCATCCGCGACAGGAGCCTCTCGGCTACCGTGCCCTTAAGAATCTCGTTGAGCTCTGCGGCCAGCGGGTTCATAGGGGACCTCCGAACAGTCGCATACTTCTATAGTGCGCCCGCCTGAGCTGTCAAGGAGAGCCCGACGCGCATCGCGGTAAAGTGCGTCGTCGGGACTCCGATAATCAAAGCGTAAGGAGACCGCCATGAAGCAGTTCGCCATCAAGTCCGAAGGTCCGGATCCTTCCCTCCTCGAGCTCATCGACGAGACCGAGGGCGGCTATTTCGTCCGCATCGTCCATCGCCACGAGGACTGGGACGACGTAAAGGAAGACTTCCTGTCCCATGAGCTCTTCGATACCTGCCTGCGCACGGGGTACATAATGGAGCTCTCGGCATAGATAAAGTATTGTCGACGCGAAGGGCCGGCCCCGGGAGCGCTTAGGCGCGCCTCGGGGCCGCGTCGCGTCAGGCGCCGTCCCGCGGCCGGCGCCGCCCGTTCCCCCTCCCCCTCGTTTTGCCGTATCATTCCGACCATGCCATACTTCCGACTCTCGTCCTTCGGCGAGCGCTTCTCCGGCCGGACCGGCATCGGCGAGCTCATGGTCGACCTCTCCTCGCCGCCGGCGAATCCCGACGAGGCCTTCTGCATGCTCGGCGGCGGCAACCCCGCGATCGTGCCCGAGATCGCCTCGGCCTGGGGCGAATCCCTTCGCGGGATCCTGGACGGCCCCGACTTCCCGCGACTTGCGGGCAGCTACGACTCCCACTTCGGCCCCATGGGATTCCGCGAGGCCCTGGCCGACCTCTTCACCTCGCGCTTCGGCCGGCCCGTCTCCGCCGACAACGTCGCCGTGGTCAACGGGAGCCAGCTCGCCGCCTTCTACCTCATCAACATGTTCTCGGGGCCCTTCCCCGGGGGCGGGAAGAAGAAGATCCTCCTCCCCGTCGTGCCGGAGTACGTCGGCTACGCCGACCAGGGCCTCGACCCGGGCTGCTTCGCGGGCCGCAGGCCGAGCATAGACGAGATCGGCGAGCGGAGCTTCAAGTATCGAGTCGACTTCGACGGCCTCAGGCTCGACGAGAGGGTCGGCGCGATGCTGGTATCGCGCCCGACCAATCCCACGGGCAACGTCCTCTCCGACGACGAGGTCTTGAGGCTCTCGGCCCTGGCGCATGAGGCGAACGTGCCCCTCATCCTCGACAACGCCTACGGCCTGCCCTTCCCCGGCATCATCTTCCGCGAGGCCGCTCCCGTCTGGAACGAGGACATCGTCCTGTGCATGAGCCTGTCGAAGATCGGGCTGCCGGCCCTCCGCGCGGGC
>CAYPHO010000477.1:0-1937 GCA_964410245.1 uncultured Treponemataceae bacterium
TTGCCCGGAAAATTGTTCGTTACCCACTTTTACCAAATATATCCCTGAAGGTAAACGGCTCACATCAAGCTGGATTTGTTTATCAGTGATGGTGTGATGAAGCATTTTTTGACCTGATATGGTGTACACAGAAAGATATGATGAGGGCAATAAACCATTGGTTTCGATGGTAACCAGGTTTTTTGCAGGATTCGGATAAATATTAACATGCTTATCCGGTCCATTCAAGGATGGGGAACCAGTGTTCAGGGTTGTTTTTAGGATGGTCATGTTTGACCCTACCGCATAACCGGTCCCCTCTGAAAAACAAACCGAAGAGAGGAGTTCTTTGCTGGTCGAATTCATTTTTGTCCAGTTCATGCCTCCGTCTGCCGAGCGAAGGATGGTGCCCCCGCCACCCACGCTGACCCACGAGAGTTGATCAAGAAATGCCAGGTTTCCATACACAGGAGCAATTCTCCTGACCCAGGTTGCTCCTCCGTCAGTGGTGGAATAAATGACGCCATCTCCCACGGCCCATCCGGTTTCCGGATTTATAAAATATAAGGATTTGAGGGTCTCTCCTCCCTCTACGGCCATTTGCCGTGTCCATGTTAAACCGCTGTTTGTGGTCTTGTAAATTAACTCGTCTTCACCAGCTACGTATCCTGTTTCTGCATTCGGGAAAAAGACGGTGTATAATATTAAATTGGTTGAAGGGGTCAGGTTTGATTTAGTCCAGGTTTGGCCTCCGTTGGTGGTCTTTCTGATATTGCCACCTGAACCGATTACAAAACCAACACTGGAGTCAACAAAATAAACATCATAATAGGAACTAAAATTCAGGTCAGTGTGTAAAGTGATCCAGTCAAGTCCTCCATTTGTTGTTTTCATGATACATCCGTGTGAAGTGACATTTCCGCCCACGGCGTACCCGACATTGGGATCCGTAAAATAGATCGATTTTATGGCGGCGAGATCGTAAGTCCCCCAATTCTGAATCCTCCAGGTTATACCCCCATCAGTGGTTTTCATGATCAGGGTTTTGGGGCCGGAGCTTCCACCCCCTGCATAGGCTGTATTGGCATCCACACAAAAGACCTTGCTGAACCAAATGGAGTTTTTCCACGCTGTCATCACGGTCCATGTCAATCCCTGGTCCGTACTTTTCAGAACCATCCCGTCATCACCAACGGCAAATCCGGAAGCCGGACCCGTAAAATGGACCGCATTTAAGTTGTTGTTGGTGATAAAAGGCTGGGGATTCTCCCATCCTTTCAGAACGTTCCAGCTCTTCCCGCCATCATTAGTCCGGGCAATTTCGCCTGACTCTCCAACGGCGCATCCGTTATTTTTATCCGAAAAGTGCAGGGAGGTTAGTTTGGAATATGTCCCTGTGATAATGTCTGTCCAGGAATTTCCTCCATCTTCGGTGATAAAGATATTTCCGCCGTTACCGACCATAAATCCTTTATCGGCTGATACAAAAAACAGTGCATTCAGATCATAATAAAGAATGTTCTGGCTGGTCCATGTCAGGCCGGCATTGCTGGTTTTTAAAATAGTGCCTGAATTTCCGACGATAAATCCTGCCGTTTGGTTAATGAAGAATATCCCGTTCAAGGGCTGTATGGTTCCTGAGGTTATCAGAGACCATTCATTTCCACCATTGACCGTCCTCAGAATGGTTCCCTTGGACCCCACTGCCAATCCGGTATTGGCATCAATGAATCTGATGGAATTGATCGTTTCCGTGACTCCTGAGGTTTGAGTTTTCCATATGTTGCCTCCGTCGGCAGAGTGCAGGATAGTTCCTGATTCGCCAGCAGCATACAGGGTGTCACGATTGATCAGAAAAATGGTCCGGAGCTCTTTTGTCGTGCCTGATGTCTGCCTTGTCCAAAGGGTTCCTCCATCCACGGTTTTTATGATGGTTCCATATGTCCCGACTGCATACC
>CAYPHO010000478.1:0-1937 GCA_964410245.1 uncultured Treponemataceae bacterium
TCGCCAGGTCGATGCCGCGGTTGCGGTAGTCCTTGTGCACGCCCATGCTGAGCACGCGTATCAGGTGTATCCTCTTGCGGGCGGCGAGGATCTTGAAGATACCGAAGGGCAGGAGCCGCCCCCTCGCTTCCTTGAGCCCGACATTGGCGTCGGGCACGCCGAGGGAGGCCGCGACGGGCTTGCCGTCGACCTCGACGAAGAAGACGATGTCCGGGTCGATGGCGGCCTTCAGGTCCTTGGCGAGCTGGACGACCTCGGGCGGGGTCATGGGCGTGTAGACGGAGTTGACCGACTCGAAGTGGTTGTAGAGCTCGGCGAAGGTCTGGACCTCCTCGTCGTAGCGCTTCATGTCGAGCTTGCGCAGCGTGAAGCCGCCCTTCGCCTCGATGCGGGGCATGATGCGCTCGAGGCGCTCGGGAATCTCGGGGCTGTCGAGGAGCCAGGCGACCAAGTCCTTCCACTTCGAATTGCCCGCGCCCGCGACGAGAAAGTCGTAGTAGGGCGGATTGTAGGGCATCATGATCACGGGCGGGCCGTCGAAACCCGAGATCTGCGTGCCGACCAGGTCGGAGGGGCTCGGGCTCAAGGGGCCGATGAGGCGTGAGCAGCCCTTCTCGCGCGCCCAGGCGGCAGCGGCCTCGAAGAGGGCGGATGCGGCCTCGCGGTCGTAGGCGCACTCGAACCAGCCCCAGTAGGCGGCCTTCTCGCCGTGCGCCTCTTCCCATAGGCTGTCGCGTATCGCGGCGATACGGCCCAGCGCCTTGCCGGATCCGTCCCGCGCGATGAAGAGCGAGCGCTCGGCATGGAGCCAGAAGGGGTGCTTCCGCGTATCGAGCTTGGTCTTCTCGTCGATCCTGAGCGGGGCCACCCAGTTCGGGTCCTTGCGGTAGATCGAGTAGGGAAGGTCGATGAACTCCCTGATTACCTTGGGGCTATCGAACCTCTCTACGCTGACTGACATAGTCTCTCTCCTCGCGCGCCGGCATGCGGATCGTATACTTGACGGAAACGATCAGCTTGCTAGGTTAGTTGGCGGGTCGGAGCGCTGTCAAGACGCGGGCGGCCGCGGGCACGCGAGGGCCGCGCGGCCGCGGCGCGCTCAGAGCCTGAAGCTCGCGAAGACGCCCCCGCCGAAATAGTAGGAGTCCGGGCTCTCGACCTCGCCCGACGCGGCGAAGGTAATCGTCAGCGGCGCCGACCTCGAGTGCCAGCGGAGCTCGGCGCCGAGCGGCAAGGGCAGGTCGATCGCGAGTCCCGAGTTGAAGGGCCGGGTGCGCAGGGCGCTCGAGAAGCCGACCGTGATCGTCTCGCCGACCGAGGCCTCGATGCCGGCCCTGAGGTAGCCCCAGGCGAAGAGCCCGGGCGGATCGAGGCTCGCCGAGCTCCTGGCCCAGTTCGGGTAATAGCCCGAGACCTGCAGCTCGGGCGCGACGAAGAATCGGGCTCGGGAAAAGGCTATCTCGAGGGGCAGTCCCGCGGACAGTCCCGCATAACGCGTCGCGCCGTCCCAGGAGGGCAGCGCGCCGCCCGCGAACTCGCTCAAGAAGCCCGCGAAGGTCGCCTTCACGTACCAGGCGGCGGCCCGCGCGCTCCCGGCTTCGGTCAGGGCGCCCTTCAGGGACAGCGAGAAGGAGCCTGAGTTCGCCACCGGATCGCCGGGCCACAGGACCATCAGCGCCGAGCCGCCGAGCTCTAGCCCTCGTTTCGCGGGAAGGCCGGCGCGGGCGCCCGTCTCGAGGAGGCCCAGGCCCGCCATGATCCTGCCCTCGGGGCTGAGGTGGAAGAGTCCTCCCGCGCCGACTTCGAGGCGGCCGGAGTCTAGGCAGCGCGCGTCCGGGGCGAGGAGGGCTCCCGAGACGCCGTTGTGCAGGAGCCCTATCCGCTCGTACTTGCCCGACGCGATCTCGACAAGGGCCTCGGCCCGGGCCTCGGCGCTG
>CAYPHO010000479.1:0-1920 GCA_964410245.1 uncultured Treponemataceae bacterium
TGAACCTGTTTGAGGATACCCCCGAGATGGTGCGGCTCTACCAGGAGATCGACCGCATGCGGGGACGGTACGGCCGGAAATCGGTGATTAGGG
Source organism: uncultured Treponemataceae bacterium (assembly GCA_964410245.1). Taxonomy (GTDB): domain Bacteria; phylum Spirochaetota; class Spirochaetia; order Treponematales; family Rectinemataceae; genus CAZXXZ01. Next base: position 94 of record CAYPHO010000479.1, read on the forward strand.
CAGTGGGGATGGGAAATCAGGGACAAGTGACAAGTGACAAGTGACAAGGGACGAGTGGCAAGGGACGAGTGGCAATAGCAGCGGCAGTGACAGTTAAATCCCAACAACCAAGTACCTGCCTACTGGTTGGCAAGCTCAGTGTGACAGGCGTTGTCATGCTGAGCTTGTCGAAGTATGACTTATGGAAGCTGTAGCAACTGCAGACAGACAGGTGTGGTAATGTGCTTATTTGTTAATTAGTGGCACCATGAGCCAACAGGAGTTCAACAATTGGATTGCAATCCAGGTTTTGGGCAAGCGATAACGCAGTTTCACCGTCGTTACAGGTGACGTTTACGTCGGCTCCTTTGGCGATTAACAACTCTGCAGTATTTACGGATGATTCCTTTAAGGCTATGGTCAATGCGGTATCACCTTTATAATTCTGTTCATTCAGGTTCGCCCCTGCTTCAATCAGCAACCGTGAGGCATCTATATAATAATCTTTCATAACCGACCACATTAACGGCGTATAACCCAGTTCACCGACCGTATTGACATCAGCTCCCCTTTTCAACAGTGCTTCAATAACTTCGTGGTTTCCGTCTGTGGCAACATCCAGAAGCCTTTCATTAATATCTTCATTCTTAAAGCTGACATCGGCATCTTCAGGCAGGCACGAAACGTCGGCTTTGTGTTGCAATAGAACCTGAACAATTTCCACCTGCTGATTATTAAATGCCAGTTCCAGGGGGTATTCCCCTCCCTCATTGGCAATATTCACTTCAGCGCCTGCGGAAATCAGCATTTCGGTGATCTTAATGTTCCCTGCCTGTATGGCATAAAAAAGAGGTGTTTCCAAGTTATTATCCTGATCATGGACATCGGCTCCCTTCGATAACATCAAATCAACCAGTTCGGGATATTTTGCCGAACACAGCTTCATGAAAGGCGTTTCACCACAACAGTTCTTATGGCTTATATCAATCCCTTTATTTATTAGCATCTTTACCAGAATGCAACCCGATTCAAGTTTAGGTTTTGCCTCAATACCAAGTGTTAGATCTTCTAGAATCTCAAAGATGACCAGGTTATCATTGTCGTCTGTAGCGTTTATATCAGCACCGGCATCCAGAAGCATTTCTGCAATATCCTGGTGATAGTGATGCACAGCTGCAAACAAAGGCGTAATGCCTGCACTATTTTTCAGGTTCACATCGGCCTGATGATCCAGCAACCATTGCACTATGTTGCGGTTTCCGGCAGAAGAAAAAGTATGAATGGCTGCATCACCTCTGGTATTTGTCTGGTTGAGGTCGAAACCAATTTCTGCCAAACAGGCAGCTATTTCGGTGAAGCCCAAATCCAGGGCTACATGTAATGGAATGCGGTTGTCTGAATCTTTGAATTCCGATAAGGAGGTCTTATCCGTTTGGATTGTCGCGAAGATCTCCTTCACCTTTTCCGTGTTGTTTTCCTTAATGGCACCAAATAAAGCGGTTTCATCGAGATTCAATTCTTTTAATTGGATCAGTTTGTTATTGACACTTATATAGTTGAGGTTTCCATCCTCGGGAAAGGTGACTTTGGTATTTTTAGGTATTTCTGCTCCATTGACCTTCAGACTCTCTGCCAGATAACCGCTCTCGATATTTCCGCCCGGATGATAAAAGGTCAGGTATGAAGTTAAGGATACCATAATACCATCAGGAGAAACAATCTGAATTCCGTTTGAAGCACACCCCTGTGTAACCACATCGTCTGCCACCCTCAGGCTGTCGCCTGAAAATCGAATCAAACCATACTGTGTTTGAACAGAAGCTGTGCCATCAAGCGCAAAATTGATAT
>CAYPHO010000480.1:0-1911 GCA_964410245.1 uncultured Treponemataceae bacterium
GGTCTTCACCATGGGCGTCCTGGGCTGACGGGGGCCGTCGGCGCGGGGCGGCCCGACCGCCTCGCCCGCGGCCCAGGGGCGCCGCCCGGCGTCCCTATCGGCTTCGCGGATTCATCGATTCAGGCCCGAGATGGCCTCGTCGAGGGCCTGCATGCAGCTTCCGCTGCGGCTGCCCAGCTCCCTGACCACCGCCGATCGCCCCAGTATCGCGTCGAAGCCCGAGGCGATCCGCTCGATGTCTCCCCGCGCCTCCAAGGCCAGCTCCCGGACCGAATCGATGGCCGCGTTGTTCCCGGCCACCTTCGCGTCGACCGAGCCGACGGACGCGGCCATGCCGGAAGAGCTGTCGACGACCGCGCTTACGGCCCGGTCGATCTCGGCGGTGCCGCCGCCCAGGTCGCGGAGCCCCGCGATGATCTCCGAGAAGGCGCGCGCGGTCTCGGAGGTGCGTTGGCCGATCTCCCCGAAGGCCGCGCCTATTCCGTCGTTGGCCTCGTTCGCCGTTCCGAGGTCGCCCATGAAGGAGCGGAGCCCCTCGGTGATTGCATTGATGTTCTCGGCGGTCTCCTCCGCCAGCCTGCGGATCTCTTCCGAGACCACGCTGAAGCCTTTGCCCGAGTCGCCGGCATGAGCGGCCTCGATCGCCGCGTTCATGGCCAGGAGGTTCGTCTGGCTCGCGATCCCGGTGATAACGTCCACGATGGACATAAGGGTATCGGCGTTGCCAGAGAGCCGAGCCATCGATTCGGAAGCGCGCTCGACGGCTTGTTCCCCCTGCGCGATGCTCGCGGCGAGGCTCTCCATGCTCTCGGCGCTGCGCCCGCTGGTAGCTGACATCTCCTGGATCGAGGCCGTCATCTCGTTGACCGCGGCCGAGGCCTCCGTGGATATGCGGCGGTACGCGGCGCTGGACGCGTCCAGGTCCGAGCTGGCCTTGACGATCTCGTCATTGGCGCTCTTCGCCTCGTCGATGTCGCCCGTAAGCGAGGCAAGCCTGCCTTGGCTGTCCTTGATGCCGCGCTCGATCTCCCCGAGACTGTCCTCCATCGCCTTGGCCGCTGACAAGAGCTGCTCCCCTACATCGAGCCCGTCTCGCACGGTCGAGACGGCATCCTCTATCCTCCTCATTTTCGCGGAGCTCTCCTCGGCGTTCTTCCTGAGCTGGGTAGTGTAGGAGTTCATCAGGCTGACCAGGGAAAAGGCGGATACGCCGGTGATCGCCATGCCGATGGATCCGTTAACGAAGCCGGTCACGCTGGCCGAGCTGAGCGCGCCGGAGCGCCGCACGATCAGGAGGGTCGCCACGTTGTTCAGGATGAATAGGGCGACGGCGACGGGAACGTGCTTTCGCTCGCCGAAGGCGGCTACGAAGACGATGACGTAGAGCATATAATAGATGTACGCGGTAAAGGCCGTATCGGGATCGGTTATGGCGCTGTAAATCCGTACCGCCGATACGATTACCGTAGTGGAGATCAAGTACGCGTAGATGGACGCCTTCAGCTTGCCCCCGCGCAGGAGGACAAGGCTGATGACTACCAGGACCGCGATGGCCAGCGCGCCCAGGCTCCCTCTCAGCGTCACTGCCCGGGAGGTCCCCAGGGACATGTAGCCGGCGGGAATCAGGGTGAGCAAGAGCAGCATCAGGATGCTGTAGTATAGGTAGATCCGCGCCTTGTTGCGCGCGACGAAATCATGGCCTTCGTACTTCGAGAGGAATGCCGCTTCGATCTTCATAGTGCCCTCGCTTCGGTTTTCGCGGATCGTATTATGATTGACGCGTCAAAGTATAGTAGGATCCTGAAATACCGCGAGGTCGCGTTCCCGATTCGGGGAGGGCCTATGACCGGGATCGGGTCGCATCCGGCTCGCGGCGCGCTCTACCCTTCCCTCTGCCGGGTCGAGTAGGAT
>CAYPHO010000481.1:0-1621 GCA_964410245.1 uncultured Treponemataceae bacterium
TCAGTTTATTTTCCAGGTCCACTCTGAAAACAGCCGAGGAAGCCGCCCCGTGGCCGACTACTTTGGAACTCATCAGGTAGGGTCTGCCGGTTTTGTCCGCTTGGGGGTCGGCCGTCAGCATCCAGGTCATGCCGATGCCCCAGTTCTTTTGGATATCAGGGAAATATTGATTCAACTCGCAGGGCAAAAGCCGATCGAGCGTGTCAGGCGAAAAAAACCGTTTACCACCATAGACCCCGCCGTTGAGGATTAACTGGCCGAGCCGGGCAATATCTGTCGGGGTACTGGTCGTACAGGTAGCCATGTCATCGAGCACGGTATGGGTCATGCCCAGCGGCTCAAACAGATTCTCATGCATCAGGCGCAGTGCGCTTTTACCGGCCGCGACCTCCATGGCCTTGCCCGCCAGATCATACCCCATGCCATTATATTCATGCACCTTACCTACCGGTACTTGGGGCAACCCCACCGCGATCGCGTTTTCCAGCCAGGGATTGTGCATGCCCCCGAATTCGTAATGCCCCGCCAGACCTGTCGTATGGGTAAAGCAGTGACGGAATGTGATGGCCTTGTCGCCTTTGACAGGGAAATCCGGCAGAAAATGGCCGATGGGTTCGTCAACGCCGATCAATCCCTGGTCGACAAACTGGCCGAACATCAGGCCGGTCATGCATTTTGTGATTGAGGCCATAAACATCGGCGTATCAACGGTTACCGGGTTTCCGTATGCATCGCGGCCGAACGCTTCGTGAAAAAAGATCACTCCGTCTTTGGCGATCAGGACGACAAACGGCTCGCCGCTGTCATTGTACCATTGGGTGCAAATATCCCGGATCTGTTTGGGCGCATCGTCCGTGAAACCGGCTTGGTTGGGTTGACCTTCACGCAGTTGCGGGCCTGCGGGGGAGATGCTTTGAGGCAATTGTAATGGTTTAGGGATGTCTTTCTCTCCCAGCAGCCGGCGTTTCAATGCCAGATGAATCTCTGCATTAACAATCTCCGGCGTTTGTGCGTTCACAGGGAATTCGGCATAACGGCCTGATTCTGACAAATAACTCAAAATGACAGGTCCATATGAATCACTTTCAAGAAATTCAAAAAACGCCTTCCCTGCCCATGCGGAAAGCAACGGCTGATTATCCTCCCAGCTCTTCTTGTCAAAACCCAGGCCGGCAAGGAAGTCCACTTGCGCATGCGGTGTTCCCCGCCATGGGTGCCACCACGGCCGTGTCCGGTTGTACAACACCAGACGGGTATCGTCTCGCCAGGGATGTGAATTGGCGGGTATGGCATAAAACGTTGCCGAGCGACGCAGGATCCTGCCGTCCGGCAATGGGGACTGTGCGTACGCCAGATAGCGCCCCGGTTTATCGAAGGATGTTACCTCTCGGACAGAACCATCAAACCACCGCACATGAGTTTCATCATTTCCTGTAATGGCTTTCATCGTTTCCGGTTTTGACCACATGACCTCGGGACGGCCGCCTGCTTCAAAAAGATAACCCCATTTGCTTTTTGGGACAAGCATCATATCCTGCAGGGCCTTAATACGTTCTGAGTTTATGACGGCCGGATTTACAATCGCCGTCTGGCCGACGATGTTCCCGTTTTGCACAAAACG
>CAYPHO010000481.1:1631-1902 GCA_964410245.1 uncultured Treponemataceae bacterium
GGGCAGCAGCACGGAAGCTTTTTTAAGTCCATTGTCCATTGTTTGCAGGCAGCCGACCGCTATTTTTTGCGACTTGCTGTCAAGAACGTCAAATTCCATAAAATCGCTCTGCCGAGCCGTAAAAATGTCTAATCGTATATCGTCCTGGCCTACGCGGGCCACACAGCTTGTCAGGTGCTTATCGGTGGTGGTTTTTTGCAATTGCACGCGCTGCATCCAGTCACTGCTGTGGCTTTGCGCATGCGGATACCATTGTAACTGAAGCGTTTTA
>CAYPHO010000482.1:0-1889 GCA_964410245.1 uncultured Treponemataceae bacterium
GCCGCCACATGGAGGATGCGCTCGGCGACCGCCTCGCGCGTCTCCTTCTTCAGGAAGTCGAGCTGGGCCGTGTCGCTCCAGGGCAGTCCCGTGCCGTCGTTGCCGTGATAGACGTAGGATACCTCGCCCGTTGAGCGGTCGAGCCGCTTGAACACGACGGCGGCGTCCGTCCGGTCGTAGTAGTGGTCCTCGATCCATATCCCGACGCGCCCGTCGCCGGACAGGTCCCCGCCGTTGAAGCTGTACCCGGGGAAGGGGCACCACTCGGATCGCATGAAGAGCTCGGGCCTGTCCCTGATCCAGGTCGAGTCGATGCCGGTGTGATTCGGCACCATGTCGGCCGCGAGGCGGATGCCGCGCCACGCGCACTTCTCGCGCAGGCGCTCGAGGGCGGGCCAGCCACCCAGCTCGCCGGCGATCTCGTAGTCGAAGAGCGAGTAGGCCGAGCTCGCGGCCTCGGGGTTGCCGCAGCGTCGCTTAACCTCCGCGCTGGCGGGGCTGCGCTCCCACAGCCCGATAAGCCAGAGCGCGTTGATGCCGCGCGAGGCGAGCGCGTCGAGCTCCTCGTCGGGGATCGCGTCGATCGCGCGGATGTCGCGGCCGTAGGACCGCGAGAGCTGCCATAGCCATACCAGGACGCTCTTCGCGATCATCACGACGTTGGGCATCCATTCCTTGTCCTGGCTGAATCTCTCGTACTCCCGCTCGAGCCCCTCGTAGACGTAGGCGCGCGTCGGCCCCGGCCCCGGGAAGCGCGGCTTGTCCTCTTCCTTCATCAGGTCTAGCGCGCCCAGCAGCTTCAGCAGCAGCTCCCCGAGGAGGAGGCCCCAGCGATTGCGGATGTAGTCGAGCTGCCCCGGCAGCGAGAGCGGCGAGGCGGCCGCCGGGGATCGCAGCATGGAAAGGAGGTCCTGCCCGTCCGGCCCGAAGGAGGGCAGGGCGGCGAAGCGGCGCTCCAGTATCGGGATCGAGGCCGAGTAGTCCTCGGCCTCCGGGCTTCCCGGGACGGCGAGGACGGCCTCGTCGAAGAGGAAGCGGAAGGGGGCGAAGGCGGGATTCTCGTTCGCCAAACGGAGGAGGAGCATCTCCTCGAGCGCGGCCTCGCGGTTCGGCGCGCCCTTCGAGGAAGCCTTGAGCCAAGCGCGCGCGCTCTCCTTGCCCGCGTAGACGGATGCCGGAGGGAAGCGCTCGACGAAGGCGAGGAGGAGCTCGTCCGTCCGGACGCGTCCCAGGCTCGCCTCGAGATCCGACAGCGCGAGGGCGAATGCGTCCGGCGAGGCGCGATCGCGGAAGAGATGCGCCACGTAATGAAGGACCTCGTCGATGAGGGCCATCGCGTTGAGACGGCCGGCGCGTACCGCGCGCTCGGGCAGGAGGGCCGCGTCCATGCGCTCGTTGATCCTGCGGGCGAGCAGGCGCGAGGCGCGGAAGTCGGGGAGGATCACGTTGCCCGTGCTGGCGAAGAGCTCGCCCTCGATGCCCAGCCTGTCGCGCGCCTCCCGGGAGACGTGGAATTCCATGACCCGATCGCCCGGCCTCGGCTCGGGCCTTCCCGGTCCCTCGATCGCCTCGAGCCTCGCGACGAGCGCTTTCCTGCCGACCCTCATCCAAGGCCCTCCTTCATCGTTCGATAGTAGCCGAGGGATGGATCGCCAACAAGGCGCGAGGCCGTCGGCGGCGCCCGGGAATTCGGACTTCCACGAACGCTCGGTACTTGATATACTTACATAAAGACGGAGGCGGTGAACTTGTCAATCACCATCGAGCACGAGAAGAGAAAGCGGGAAATCCTTGAGAAGGCGCTCGACGTCTTCGTCGACGAGGGCTACGAGGATACGACCTTCCAGAAGATCGCCGAGCGCTGCGGCATCACCCGGACCATCCTCTAC
>CAYPHO010000483.1:0-1881 GCA_964410245.1 uncultured Treponemataceae bacterium
TTTCATAGTTCTCTCCTGTATTGTTCAGGCGACAACTATGTTGACATTAGGGGCATGCCCCCTTTAAGAAGCTAGGCGTCCGTGACGGACTTAGAGTATAATGATATTTGAATGACTAAAAACAATCTATCAGAAAGGGACATCTGCACCAAATACATTACTCCGGCTATTGAGAAAGCTGGCTGGGATATTGCGACTCAAATACGGGAAGAGTTTCCTTTAACCAATGGTAGAATTATTGTAAGGGGCAAACTTCATACAAGAGCTGTTAACAAAAGAGCCGATTACATTTTGTTTTACAAGCCGGGGATACCAATTGCAGTTGTCGAAGCGAAAGACAATAATCACTCAATTGCCGATGGAATGCAGCAAGCTTTGATATATGCCGAAATGATACATGTTCCTTTTGTTTTCAGTTCTAATGGTGATGGTTTTCTTTTTCATAACAAGATTCAAACCGATGGAAAAGTTGAGATGGAAATCAGTTCAGATGCTTTTCCTTCGCCTGAATATTTATGGCAGATATGGGCAAAACACAAAGGTATTAATACTGAACAACAAGCAGTAGTAACACAAGACTATTACAGTGACGGCGGTACTAAGACTCCCCGGTACTATCAGCTTCTTGCTATCAATAAAACAATTGAAGCAATTGTTCAGGGACAAAACAGGATTCTGCTTGTAATGGCAACCGGAACCGGTAAAACATTTACCGCCTTTCAAATCATCTGGCGTTTGTGGAAATCTAATACAAAAAAGAGAATCCTTTTTTTAGCCGATCGGAATATTTTGGTCGATCAGACGATGACGAATGATTTTAAACCCTTTGGCTCTGCTATGACAAAAATTCAAAAACGCCAGGCCAATAAATCCTATGAAATATATCTATCTCTATATCAAGCTGTGACAGGTACAGAAGAAGAGCAGAATATCTACAAACAATTCAGCCCGGGTTTTTTTGATTTGATTGTAGTTGATGAATGTCATCGGGGAAGCGCAGCAGAAGATTCAAACTGGCGTCAAATACTTGAATACTTCACCTCGGCAACACAGATTGGTTTAACCGCAACGCCGAAGGAAACAAAGGATATTTCAAATATCGACTATTTTGGAGACCCTATTTATACCTATTCTTTACGGCAGGGAATTGATGACGGGTTTCTGGCCCCCTATAAAGTTGTCAGGATTGATCTGGATAAAGATGTAACCGGCTGGCGGCCGGACAAAGGAATGACGGATAAATACGGCAATGAAATAGAGGACCGTATTTACAATCAAAAAGATTTTGACCGTTCATTGGTTCTGGAAAAACGCACTGAGCTTGTTGCCCATGCGGAACGCATGAGACAGGCATTAGTCAATGAGAATGCGGATATTGCGGCAGATAACCCGAAGTATGTAATGCGGATTACCGGCGACAATGAAGAAGGAAAAATGGAGCTGGATAACTTTATATTTCCTGAGTCGAAATATCCCGTCATTGCAACAACGTCAAAGCTTATGTCCACCGGGGTAGATGCGCAGACCTGTAAACTGATTGTGTTAGACCAGCGGATACAGTCAATGACTGAATTCAAGCAGATCATTGGACGCGGTACCCGAATTAATGAAGACTATGAAAAGTATTATTTTACAATAATTGATTTTAAAAAAGCTACTGAATTATTTGCTGATCCTGACTTTGACGGCGACCCGGTACAGATCTATGAACCCAAAAGTATAGATGATTCGCCGGTCCCTCCGAAAGAAGTTGAAGAAGATGAAACAACCTCTTCTGGTTATAGCCAGGATGAGAAAAATACTGACGGCTCCTTTGTTGCTGATAACGGGACAGAGACATTCGGCAGTCCGGTAGATGCACCAAAGGTAAAAAAATACTTT
>CAYPHO010000484.1:0-1879 GCA_964410245.1 uncultured Treponemataceae bacterium
TCAAGCAATCATTAGGAAATATCTCTGTACATCGTAATCTCTTAAAAGTATTTTCAGAAATAAACCGGGCTTTATCTCCCTTATCTTTATAATATCCTTCTCCAACATTTCCTGTCTGAATTAAACGAATTCCTGTACCAGATTGATCCTTGCTCTCAATCCAGTCCCCATCGGAAAATACAGCAGAGATTTCTTCAAGTGTTTTCACTTCCCACCCAGCGGGCAACTTGTTCTCCGCGCTCATGACGGCCTCCCGCTAACGATATGCGAGCAAACCGAAAAAACGCGCATTCCTCGGGCCAGGGGCTGGAGTGGAAAGCCCGGAGAGAGAAATCGCGAAGCGATTTCTCGCGAGGACTTGGAACGTAAGACCCGGTGCGAACGAAGTTCGCAGGCCCCCATAATATTACAGATCATTTCAGTAACCCTATGATCGCCTTGAGGGCGGTGGCAGCTTCGGCGTCGAGGGCGGCGATCTCGGCGAGGATGAGCTTCGGGTCGCGAAGAGGGGCGTCGTCGGCGCGGTTGGGGTTTTTGACGGAGAGGTCGTACGTGGACTGGTCGATCGAGGAGACGTCGACGCTCCAGGAGTTGGGGCTGTCGGCTTTGATCCTTTGGAGCGCGACGAAGTCCGCGAGATCGGCCTCGCTCAAGGGGTTGGTCTTGCCGAGGTTGCGGTCGAGGTTGAGCTGGTAGTACCACACGCGGCGCGTCGACTCGCCCTTGTCGAAGAAAAGGATGACGGTCTTGACGCCCGCGCCCGTGAAGACGCCGCCGGGGAGGTCGAGGACGGTGTGGAGGTTGCAGGATTCGAGGAGGAGCTTTCGCAAGGACACGGAGGCGTTGTCGGTGTTCGAGAGGAAGGTGTTCTTGATGACGACGCCCGCCCGGCCGCCCGCCTTGAGGATCTTGATGAAGTGCTGGAGAAAGAGGAAGGCGGTCTCGCCGGTCTTGATCGGGAAGTTTTGCTGGACCTCCTTGCGCTCCTTGCCGCCGAAGGGCGGGTTCGCGAGCACGACGTCGTAGCGGTCCTTTTCCTGGATATCCGCGATGTTCTCGGCGAGGGTGTTTGTATGGACGATGTTCGGCGCCTCGACGCCGTGAAGGATCATGTTCATCGTCCCGATGATGTACGCGAGCGATTTTTTCTCCTTCCCGTAAAAGGTTTTTTTCTGGAGGATGTCGATGTCCTTCGTCGTGAGCTTCTTCGAGTTCTTGAGATAGTCGAAGGCCTCGCAGAGGAAGCCCGCGGAGCCGACCGCGCCGTCGTAGATGCGGTTGCCGATCTTGGGGTCGACGACCTTGACGATCGTGCGGATGAGCGGACGCGGGGTGTAGTACTCGCCGCCGTTCCGGCCCGCGTTCCCCATGTTCTGGATCTTCGCCTCGTAGAGGTGGCTCATCTCGTGCTTTTCGGCGCTCGTCTGGAACTTGAGCTCATCGACGAGGTTGATGACCTCGCGGAGGTTGTAGCCGGACTGGAGCTTGTTCTTGAGCTCGCTGAAGATCTCGCCTATCTTGTATTCGATCGTGTCGGGGCCGTCGGCGTCGGTCTTGAATTGCTTGAAGTAGGGATAGAGCTTGCCGTCGACGAAGTCCTTGAGGTCGTCGCCGGTCATCGCGTTGATGAGGTCGATCTTCCCGTGTTTTTTGGGCGCGGCCCAGGTGGACCACCGGAATTCCTTCTTGACGATCGGGGTATACGCGATGCCCCCGAGCTCGGCGGCCAGCTTCTTTTCCGTTTCGAAGTCGTCAAGGTACTTGAGGAAGAGGATCCAGGAGGTTTGCTCGACGTAGTCGAGCTCGCTTGAGCAGCCGGCGTCTTTATGCAGTATGTCGTCGATATTTTTGAAGGTTTGTTCGAACATGGGAAAGAGTA
>CAYPHO010000485.1:0-1871 GCA_964410245.1 uncultured Treponemataceae bacterium
ACCAGGATGTCCACAGGCTCGCCGGCAAGCTTGTCCAGCTCGATGATCGTGCCCTCGCCCATGCCGAGTATGTCCTTGATGAGCTTCCTGGTCCTGCCGAGCTCGACCGTCATCTCCATGAGGACGTCCATGATGAGCCCGATATTGCCGGATTCGGGCGCGGCCTGCTGCATGCCCAGGCTCGCGAACTGCACCGGCTGGACATTCGGCGGGTTCATCCCCGGTCCCATGTAGCCGCCGAAGCCCTGGCCGCCCATGCCCTGGGCCATGGGCGCGCCGCCGCCGAATCCCTGCATGCCGCCCATCGCCCCGCCTCCGAATCCCTGCATGCCTCCCATGCCCCCGCCGAACTGCTGCGGGGCCATGGCCGCCTGGGGGGCCGCCGCCTGGGCCGAGGCGGGAGCGCCGCCAGAGGCCGCGAGCACGTCCTTCACGAAGGAGAGGGCGAAGAGCTCGACGAGCCTCTCGGCCTTCCCGTCGCCGATCTGGAGCTGGTAGGTCGCGCGCAGGAATTCCCCGCCCGGTACCTTGACCATGGCCTTGGGGCCGAAGCTTCCCTCGGCGACGCCGGCGTTTATGCTGCGGTTGCCCGTCTTCTCCGTGATCACGGTTATCTGGGTGCCGGTGAGCGTGGAGACGCATTCCTGGACCGCCGATACGGACATATCGTCGACCTCGGACAGGGTATCGTCCTTGTTGGCCAGCGACGCGATCCTGATGGCGGTCTCCTTCGACATGACGAAGGCGTGGTCGCCGGGTATCGAGCCCGCGAAGGGCACCGACACCGAGAGCACCTCCTCGGGCACGTCCTTAAGGAAGCCGTCCCTCGTCGTCGAGTCCACCGTCGGCCCCTGCACCGTGACCGGCAGGCCCGTGATCATCGAGAGGTTCTGGGACTGCGAGCCGATCATCGATTCGAGTATCGCCTTGAAGGCCTGGGCCTCCTGCGCCGAGAGGGCGGAGCCGCCGCGGCCGGCCGGGCCGGCCTGGGCCGACGAGCCGCCGTCGAGACCGGCGAGTAGGGAGTCTATCTCATCCTGCGAGAGGGCGCCGTCACTCATTGCTATCGTCTCCTTCGGATGCCAGTTCCTCGAATTCGTCCTGGCCCACGTCCTCGAGCTTCTTGATGATCTGCACGGCCATCTTCTTGCCGATCACGCCGGGCCTGCAGAGGAACTTCCTCTTGTTCCCGACGTCGAGGGCCATCGGATCGCCGACGTGGACGGAATGCAGGCGAATGACGTCCCCCTGCCTCAGGGCCAGGACGTCCCTCACGGGTATGCTGATATGGCCGACCTCGGCGATGACGGGGATCTCGACGGAAGAGAGCTTGTCCTGGATGATCTTCAGGTTCTCGGTCGTCGCGCCCTTGCGCACGGACGAGTACCAGAACTGGGCCGAGAGCTTGGATACGATGGCCTCGATGGTCATGTAGGGGATGCAGAAGTTCATCATGCCCTCGACCTCGCCGACCTTGGTCTCGAGGGTGACGAGGACGACCATCTCCGAGGGCGGGACGATCTGGGCGAACTGCGGGTTGGTCTCGATCTGCGAGAGCCGGGGGCGGAGGTCGATGACCGTGGTCCAGGCCTCGCGCATGTTGCCCAGGATGCGGACGATGATGCCTTCCATGACCGAATGCTCGATGTCGGTCAGCTCCCGGTTGAGCTTCGCGCCCTCGCCCGAGCCGCCGAAGAGTCGGTCGATGATGGTGAAGGTGACCGAGGGGTCGATCTCGAGGATCGCCTGGCCCTTCAAGGGATCCATGCTGACGACCGCGAGTGTGGTCGGCGTCGGGATCGAGCGGATGAATTCCTCGTACGTCAGCTGGTCGACCGACGCGACGTGAACGTGGGCCATGCTCCGCAACT
>CAYPHO010000486.1:0-1869 GCA_964410245.1 uncultured Treponemataceae bacterium
TCCGCCGCCCGCGCCGTGTTCGAGTCCATTTTGTGGAAACCCGCCATTCGCTGGGTGATCGATAAGATACACGTGATGAAAGAGATTGAATTTACCGGGATCCGGCGCAATGAAGTGAGCGAAAAGATGCCGGATTATGTTCCTGAAAGAATGATGAGGGGATCAAAGGAGGTTTTTTTTCTTTCCAGCAATGATGTCCGACAGCAACGAGCGTCGATGGTGCTCAAAGATGTTGAATACATAATCGAGGCTCATTTTGAAATGGTTAGTGATAAATGTGGGCCAGAGGATACTCAAGAAAAGCATTACAACATGGTTCTTCGCAGACTTAGAAAAGGCCAATATTTCTTGGCACCCTGTCTCGGTACGCGTGAGTTTGGGGCAAACATCGAGATCATTGAGGAAAGCCCAATACCCGCCAGTGTGATCAAAGGACGTCGCGATTTAGGCTGGATGTTGTATGATCTCGATTTTTCAAATAAAAGTGAAATCCGGCCAAAATTTTTCAAGGCCGAAATGGACGAGGGCGTGATTGACCTGACCCAAGTCAGATTGGCAGGCTGAAAATGGTATTGCAGGTACTCAACCATTATTATGATGTGTTGGCATCAGATCCGGAGACAGGTATCTCACCAGCCTGTTATTCATCGGCGAATGTATCTTATGCTGTCAATCTATCTGAAAATGGAGAAATATTAGATCTGTTTCCAATGTTTTCTAATGTCCAACGAGGCAAGCAAACAAAGGAAGTCCCTCGGAAAATTATCGTACCAGAGCAAATAAAGCGTTCTGGTAGAACGCCCCCACCAAATTTTCTCTGCGACAACGCAGCTTATGTGTTTGGAATTTCTGCCAAAAATGACGAGGATCCGGCTTTCGGACCTTCTCGCTATAAGGCTTTTCGTGAATTCCATTTGGAGATGTTGAAAAACGCAAAGGGAACCCCTGCCAAAGCTGTTGTCGCTTTTTTACACTCATTTAAACCCGAAGAGACGAAAAACCACCCGGTGATTATCCGTCACTTTGAAAAGATTATGGAGGGCGGTAATCTTGTTTTCAAATTAGAGGGAAGCTCTGGATTTATTCATGAAGATGAAGAAATTAGGTTCATTTGGGAAAACTACCGGGCTGATAAATCAAATGAAGTGGCGCAATGTCTGGTATCGGGTGAATTTGCTCCTGTGGCGAGATTGCACACAAGCTTAAAAGGCATCAAAGGATCGAACTCAACTGGTGCTACTCTGGTGGGGTTTAATGCCAATGCCTATGAATCCTATAACAAGAAACAAGGCCAAAACTCACCAGTAAGCGAAAAAGTGGCTTTTTCCTATACGACAGCTCTAAATTATCTGCTCACATCACAAAACAAGTTCTATCTTGGTGATACCACCGTGGTTTACTGGGCGGATAATATCGATCCGATTTACCCTGTGCTTTTTGCCGATTTATTCGGTGTCTCACAAAATTTCACAGACGATCAAGCACGCGTTTCTATGTTCTCGGGCTTAGTCCGAATGCGGCGCGTGTCTCCATTCGATTTTTTTATCAGGAACCATTTGTCAAATTGGTGAAAAAACTGATGATCCATTACGAGGATTTGAGCATTGAAAAAGAATTCGTGGATCAACCCACGCGGATTTCTCCCTGGCAGATATTCAATGAAACCATTTCAAAAAAATCCTCGGATAAATCTGGCTCTCCACTTCTCCCTGGCGCGATTATCTCTGCAATCTTAAATAATACCCCTTACCCTGCAGCACTCTATTACGGAATCATAAACCGCGTCAGGGCAGATATGGACGATAAAAGTGCAAAGATCAGCAAAATAAATTATGCAAGAGTTTCCATAATAAAAGCTTTCCTTCTCAG
>CAYPHO010000487.1:0-1856 GCA_964410245.1 uncultured Treponemataceae bacterium
GCGGATCTGGGCCTTCAGGGCGGTGATCTGGGCGTTGGCCGAGCGCAGGCTGGCGTCGGCCTGTTCGACCGTCGGCGACTCGTTGCCGTACAGGAACACCATTTCCATGACGGGCACGTCCGCCGGATCGGCGAAGATGCCCCAGCCAGTCGTGGTGTAGCCTGAGTAGGAACTGTTGCCGATGTAGCGGCTGACCACCGGGCGGAACTTGCCCGCGTGCGGGTTGCCGGTCGTATAGACCGTATTGCCCGTGTTGGTCTGCCGAATCTCGGTGTCTTTGAACAACTGGGCCGCCGTGGCGCTCAGTGACGTGCCGGTCAAGAGGATCGTCGGCATGTGGCCGATGGGCTCTCCCTGTGCATCCTTGAGGTTCATAAACAGCGTTTCGGCCGCCGTCAATCCGGTGATGCCAAGCGCTGTCGATGCACCCGATTGGTAGTTGGCCCGCGCCCCGGTAAACAACGTGCTGATCTGCCCCAGGAACTTGGTCCAGAAGACCTTGTTCATGGCCAGCCCGGCACCGCGTCCCAGTTTCTTCGGAACCGTTGTGATGGCGCCCAGGTCGTCGTTGATGATGTCCCGCCGGTCGATCGAGAGCATGATGATGTCCGTGCGCGTGACGTTCAGCATCAAGCCGTAGGTGTCCGCCTTGTTGGTGAACGATTCCTCACCCAACGTCCCGTGTTTCAGTTCGCCGCTGGGCGGAACCAACTTGAACTCTTCGGCCCCGGTCAGCCGGTAGGCGTAACGGGTCTTGAAGTCGTTGACCGATTCCACGGCGGAGAACTCCCGCCAGGCTTGTTCGACAAAGAAGAAGCCTTGCAGCAGGAACTTGTTGGCGATATTGCTCAGCAGCCCAGCCATGTCGGCCGTCGAGGGGCCTTCGGCGTGAATCGGCGGGCCGAACGCATAGCGGAAGCACTCCTGCGGCGAGTCTTGAAAGAATCGACCGTTCCATCCGTTCATCTGAGCGGCTTCGATGATGGCCCGTTGCAGGCCGATGCGGCCCTTGAACTTCGTGTGAGCGGCCTGCAAGACCCGATCGGGGAACAGGTTTTCCGCCGCCTCGATGACCGTCACGACATCCTTGCCATCCGCACCGGTCTGGAGCCGCCGCAGCGAGTAGCCGCCTTGGTTCAGGATGGCCGCCGCCAGCACGTCGGTCGTCATCTCCGGGTCGCCACGCGACACGCTGATGACCGGTCCCTTGGGTCGGCTGGCCCGGACCAGTTTCAATTCCGTCGCCGCATGGGCGGCCTTGATCTCGGCCGCGTGCCGGGAGCCGATCCAGCGACCGCTGATGGCCTTGGCCTTCAACGTCCGCAGCGCCGTCTTGGCTTCCGCCTGGATGGTCCGCAGGTTCTTGCGATCGAGGTTCGGGTCGTCCTCGTATTTGGCGTAAAGGATGCCCAAATCTTCCCCGGCGTCGTCGAACTGGGCGCGAATCACGTCCAGGTCGAATCGTTCGCGTGCGGCCATCGGTTTCTTCTCCTCTTCTTCGGGCGGCACGGGGGGCGGGACTTCTTCTTCGTCGTCCTGCGCCTCGGCCGGCGGTTTCGGTTTGTTCGGGTCTTCTTCCTGCCCCTCGGCGGGAGCTTCGGGCGCTTTTTCGACGCCCTTCATGGCTTCCTCGTACTTGGCGCGAAGCCGCTTTTCGAGTTCGGGATTGGCCGCCAAGTCGTCGGCCGTGACACCGATCGCGTCGATCCATTCCTCGAACGTGATCTGAGCCTTGATACTCGCCATAACTGGTTCTCCTTGTGGTGAATGACGCGCGGCACTGGCCGCGATCGAAACAATGGTCTGATCGTCCGCACCGCGTGGCACGAAACTGACGCCGTAAAGCTCGGCCCGCC
>CAYPHO010000488.1:0-1856 GCA_964410245.1 uncultured Treponemataceae bacterium
ACTATCATTATTTCCGCGTCTGCAAGAGGCTTGCCATCAGGAGATAAAAGTGTACCTGCAAGAGGAACGATTTTGTGCAGCTTGAAATCCACTACGACATTACCTTCACTACCGGAAACAGACCTGGAAACTTCTGACTCGTAACCATCTGCATCGATTCGGATGTAATATTCGTTACTTGGGTATGTAAATCTCATCAGGTAATCGTTTCTTTTGGAAATTTTCATACCCGGTTTCCACGAAATATTCTCACCGGCAGTTCCTTCCACGCCGGGATAAAAACTATAATCATTGATTGGTTCACCCGAATTCGCATCGACGACTTTGCCTTGAATTACCAGTTCAGGAAGAAGAGTTATAACATATTCCTTTTCGGAAGGTTTTATCGCGTAATCGCGGATTATGATATATCGTCTTTTGTTTATATTTATCGTGACTTCATCAGCAGGAGCATCTTTCCATACAAATACCCCGTTAGCGTCGGTTTTCATCTCCCACGTAAGCGAGCGGTAAGTACGCCATGCATCGGCACCAATAGTGACATCTGGTACAGGCTTGCCGTTCGGATCGATTACTCTTCCTGTAATTGTATGTCCCGGCTCCAGTCGAAACATTACAGGTGACATTTGCTTTTCGACTATGAAACGTGAAACGTCCGGGCTGTAACCTTCCGCCTGTACGGTAAGGACTATTTCACCCGGCTTGATATTTTCAAATATAAAGCTGCCCCTGCTGTCAGTTTTTGTATCCGGATAGTAAAACGACCTTCTATCGGCGCCCAGCGCAACGAGGGCACCTTCTATCGGATTACCATTTTTATCGATAACATGACCAACAAGATTCAGTTGACTTAGCATTGTTATCAGGTGTGACATTTCGCGAAGCAACTGCATTACAGGCGAAGGTGACTGAACATTCAGGTTTTCAGTTCGATAGTTCGGATCGGAAAAACGAATAATCATTCTTTCAGGCTGTTCGGGAATAATGTCACACGACCACGAGCCGTTATCATCCGTTTTCTGTTCGTATCCTGAAATAATCGTGGTTTCATTGCGATTGGAACTTTGAAGCGAAACAGAAACTACAACACCTCCGACAGGATTACCAAGTTCGTCCTGAACAAGTCCCCCGATTTTCGTCCCTTTATTGAGATAGATTGTATGCTGAGCCGGGATTTGCGGCTGATTCGGAGAAGCAGATAGCGACATCTGGAACGGTGTATGACCATTTTTTACAACATTGACAAGAAATTGCGAGATAACTTTATCTTCTATCGGAAAAGAGCACTTTCCATTTTCATCCGTTAATTTTTCTTCCCTTATGTCACCCCCTTTTTCCTGGATAATTCTTACAGATACTTTTGCTTCTGGAATCGGCTGTTCAGTGGATTTATCGAGAACTGTAATATCCATCATTTTCTGCGGCTTAACCTGCTCGGATGCTTCTGCAAAAAATAAAAACATATATAAAAACGGGGCAATGTAAAGTCTTTTTATTCCTCTTGCTATTTTGTTCATCGTTATAACCTCAATAATTTACAATGGTCCTCCAAAATTGAAAAGCCATGTAACAGTTCACGGAGAACATGACTTTGTCATTCCCGCGAAGGCGGGAATCCATATTCGTTTATTTCCTGCCAACAGGCAGGTCTGGATTCCGCAACAAGTGCGGAATGACAATCGTGCGTTTTTTACAGGAAAACCAGCAAACGAAAGTTTTTCTGTGAACGCTTACCAGAAAACAATTGAAATAATAATACACCAAAGACAAGAAAAAACAAAGGTTTAAAATAGTTATAACTTTCAAAAAACACAGTACAACGCACGCTGATAATCATTACAGCGGCTCATAAAACT
>CAYPHO010000489.1:0-1854 GCA_964410245.1 uncultured Treponemataceae bacterium
CCGCCGCCTTCCGCGCGGTGCGCTACGATCTTCGCTTGAGGGAACAGGCTGAGATTTCCTTGGTGATCGCCGTGGGCATGGGTGAGCACGACCATCTCGATGTCCGACGGGGCCAGTCCCCGGGACCGCAACGCCTCCGTCAACATCTTTCGGTTCTCCGGCGCACTGGTGTCCACCAATAACCGTCTATCGCCACGGCTCACCAAGGTCACGGTGGAACGGGCCTCCAGGACGGCCGGTCCGTCGCGGACGATCATGCCCGGGCAGAGCACCTCCACCCTGTTCGCGCTCATCTTACCGACCTCTGCCATCCGCATGGGCACTTGATACGGTTCCCCTCCAGGCGGGGACGCGCGCCGCATTCGGGGCACACGGAACGCTCCACGAACCTTTCCAGCCAGGCCCTTCGGACGTCCGGTTCCGTCTCCGTTTCGATGCGTTCCTTGATGTTGCGTAGCTCATCCGTGATCGCCAGGTCCCCCAGGTCCACCACGTCGTCCGGAACGTCCTCCCCCTCCGAGGGCAGAAGGAACGCCACGCCCATCCCGGCCACGAAGCCGCCTATGTGCGCCGCGTACGCGATACCGCCGGAAGCAATCCCGGACGGAAGGGTGAAGGCGGACACCGCCTGCAGGGCGAACCAGGCGCCGACCGATATCCAGACCGGGACCCGGGGTAAGAAGATGAAACCGAGGAACATGGGTATCTCGTCCTTCGGATAGAGGAAGAGAAGGGCGCCCATAGTACCGGCCACCGCTCCTGACGCGCCTAGGATCAGGATGCTGGGGTCGCTCGACCTTACCGTGGCCTCCAATCCCAGAGCCAGCAGCCCCGGGATGAAGAAGCACAGGGCGAAGTTGCGCCTCCCGATGCGCTCCTCCAGAGGAACTCCGATCAGGACCAGGAAGATCATGTTGAACAGCACGTGCAACAGGTCGGCGTGCACGAACATGTGAGTGAACACTGTGAACCAGTGGGACGGCCGGTCCAGGTAGTCCGGTCGGAAACCGAGATCGCTCTGGACCGCCGACAGGAAGGAGAAGGAATCCCAGGAGGCGATGGTGCACAGCAGGAAGATTCCCAGGTTGATGAGGACCAGCATCTGGGCTAGCGGATATCGCTTGAGGTAGGCGAGCAGCAATCCGCCCAATATCAGACCGATGGCGACCAGGCTGAACGTGTCCACGTTTCTCCGATATAGCGTCCCGGTTTAAACCCTTCGGGAAAGGTTATTACCCCTTCCGCCGCTGAACGTCCGTGCTGCGCGATCGCTCCCTTCAGCTGTACGTTCATCCTGACGTTTACGCTCCGGCCGAGGACACCTTTCTCCTCTTGTCCGCTATCGACGTCGAAAAAGGGGAGAAGGCGTTGGAGATGGGATGCGGTTCTGGCTTAGTTTCGTTGCACATGGCCAAGGCCGGGGCGAAGGTCACCGCGGTCGACCTGGACGAGAGGGCGGTCCAGGCCACGGAGGACAGCGCAATCATGAACGACCTCGACGTGAGAGCGGTACAGAGCGACCTGTTCTCGGACGTTAGAGGCGATTTCGATCTGATCATATTCAATCCCCCCTACCTGCGCGGCGATGTCCGAGGACCGGATGACCTGTGCTGGGCCGGCGGGCAGGACGGCGTTCAGCTCACGGCACGATTTCTAAAGGAAGCGAAGGAGCACCTGGAGCCTGACGGAAGGGTGCTGCTGCTGGTCTCCGACGACATGGACCCTTCGGCCCTGGATGAGGCGCTATCGGAATGGAAGGTGCGGACCGTGGCCTCCAGGACGCTGTTCTTCGAAGAGCTGCGGGTGCTCCGTCTCACCCTTTAAGGAAGGCCTGCACCCTTTCCCTGAGCAGGT
>CAYPHO010000490.1:0-1844 GCA_964410245.1 uncultured Treponemataceae bacterium
AACGCCGATGGTACTGCCTTCGGGCGGGAGAGTAGGTCGTCGCCAGGCTTTTTTTTGTCCTTTTACTTTTCCCGTATCCCACGAATGCGTGAAAAGTGTCAATCTTGCCCATTTCACGGTAAATGTATACACTAGTCACCTCATGAGGGCCGGGATACCCCGGCTTGGGACCGGAAACCGCGTCCGGCGGGGAGACCTCCTCGCCCGTCCGCGCGCGATTGCCGGTCGGTCGCGGCGGCAGCCTGCCGCCTTATCGTCGCGCGCGGACCTGCCGCGCGCTGAAGGAGGTCCTTCATGGACATATTGAAGAAGTGCTATGAGTTCGATCGGGCGAAGAAGGCGATCGAGTCCGGCCTGTATCCCTTCTTCCAGGCGCTCGAGAGCACCGAGGGGACCGAGGTCGTCATGAACGGCCGCAAGGTCATCATGCTCGGCTCGAACAACTACCTCGGGCTGACCTTCCACCCGAGGGTCAAGGCCGCGGCCCAGAAGGCGATCGACGACTTCGGCACGAGCCCGACGGGAAGCCGGCTCATCAACGGGACGCTCAGCATACATGTCGAGCTGGAGAAGAGGCTGGCCGCCTTCATGGGCAAGCCGGCCGCGCTCGTCTTCTCGACCGGCATGCAGACGAACTTGGGCGCGATCTCGGCCCTTATCGGCAAGAACGACGTCGTCGTCACCGACAAGGAGGACCACGCCAGCATCGTCGACGGCTGCAGGCTCGGCATCGGCGAGATCAAGCGCTACGTGCACGGCGACCTCGAGCAGCTCGACCGCATACTCGCGAAGATCCCCTCCGACAAGGGCACGCTCGTCGTCGTAGACGGCGTCTTCTCGATGGGCGGCGACATCGTGGACCTTCCGAAGCTCGTCGGCATCTGCAAGGCCCGCGGCGCGCGGCTCTACGTCGACGACGCCCATTCGGTCGGCGTGCTGGGCGGGGGAAGGGGAACCGCCGCGCACTTCAACCTGGTCGACGACGTCGACCTGACCATGGGGACCTTCTCGAAGAGCTTCGCCTCGCTGGGCGGCTTCGTCGTCGGCGACACCGACGTCATCGACTACATCAAGCACTTCGCCCGCTCCTTCATCTTCTCCGCCTCGCTGCCGGCGCCCCTGGTAATGGCGGCCATGACGGCGCTCGACATCATGGAAACCGAGCCAGAGCACGTCGAGCGGCTATGGGAGAACGCGCATTTCATGATGAAGGGATACCGCGAGCTCGGCTTCAATATCGGCGCTACCCAGACCCCGATCATCCCTATCATCGTGCACGACGACGAGAAGTGCTTCCGCCTCTGGAAGGAGATCTACGAGGGCGGCGTATACACCAACCCCGTCATCGCCCCAGCGGTCCCAGAGGGGCACGCCCTGCTCAGGACGAGCTACATGGCCTCGCATACCAAGGAGCAGCTGACCCGAGCCCTGGACGTATTCGAGAAGGCCGGGAAGAAGGTCGGGATTATCTAGCCCCGGGGTGCGCGCGACGAGCGCGAGCGGGCCTCGCGGCGAAGCTTCGCGAAAGCGGGGCGACGGGCGCGGCCCGCTTGAGGCTCGCATTCCCGAGTGGTATCCTTGCCCGCGATGAGGCTGACCCTCGCCAACGAGAAGCTCTACCTGTTCTCCTACTTCATCGGCTTGATCTCGATAGGCGCTGCCCTCCTCCTATTGCCATCGGCGTGGGAGGGCGATGCGCCGCTGGGCTTCTTCGACGCGCTGTTCACCTCGACGAGCGCGGTATGCGTCACGGGCCTCGTGACCGTCGATTTCACGAACTTCACCCGACTCGGGCAGATAATCGTCGCCGCGCTCATCCAGCTCGGCGGCTTGGGCCTGGTCTC
>CAYPHO010000491.1:0-494 GCA_964410245.1 uncultured Treponemataceae bacterium
GGTTGACTGTAGGGGACGGTCGATACGGAAACGACGCTCATTACATATTCACCAAAGGCGCTCAGGCGCTTGCGTCCGACATCGATGACGTTCTTCTCAGAGAGGCTCAGGAAAAAGGTTTTATAGGAGAGTATAGACGTGAGAACGTGGAAGCCCTGTCGTTCAGAGATGAGGAATTTGATTTAACCCTGTGCAAAGAGTCGTATCATCATTTCCCCAGGCCGGCGATTGCCCTTTATGAGATGTTGCGGGTGAGCAGGATAGGAACCGTTCTCATAGAACCTAATGACATTCATGATCACCCTAAGCCGCTCATAAAGCTGTTCGATCGTTTGAGGGGCAAGGAAAAACAGTGGTGCTTTGAAGAGGTAGGAAACTATGTCTATACGCCTTCGAGACGGGAAATAACGAAGATGGCCCTTGGAATCGGTCTTCCGTCAGTGGCCTTCAAACTCATGAATGATTACCATGAACCGGGGATAGAAACGGAAAAG
>CAYPHO010000491.1:504-1831 GCA_964410245.1 uncultured Treponemataceae bacterium
AACAAACGGTTTTCCATAGTGAGAAGCAGGATCATGCTCTACGATTTTTTGTGTAAACTGCGATTGATGGATTACGGCGTTCTTGTGTGCGCACTGTTTAAAATTCCTTTAGAGTATGGAACAAAACGAAACCTCAAACAAAGTGGTTTCGAAGTAATCGATTTACCTTTGAGCCCTCTTTTAAAGGAGCGAGAAACCTGGAAGATCGACGGCGATGTTTAGAGAATATTGACCATGTGCGGCATTTTTGGTTTTATCGGCGAAATCCGTAAGGAGTGGGCAAACCGTTGTGTAGACGTCATGGCTCATCGTGGACCTGACTCGCGAGGGTTGATGCAGGCCGATGGCATCACGATGGGTCACCGGAGGCTTTCCATTCTCGATCTGAGCGATCTAGGAAACCAACCGATGGAATATGGGGACGGCCGTTACCGGATAGTTTATAACGGTGAAATATATAATTTCCTTGAACTGCGCGCAGAGCTTGAAACCAAGGGGCATACCTTCAGAAGCGACTCGGATACAGAAGTAATACTTGCTTCCTTTTCGGAATGGGGAGAGGAGTGCCAGCTTAAGTTTAACGGAATGTGGGCTTTTGCTATATGGGACGTAAAGGAACGATGCCTGTTCCTCAGCAGGGACAGGTTTGGCAAGAAGCCGCTCTTCTATGCTTTTCTTGCCGACGGTTTTGTTTTTGCCTCGGAAATGAAGGCGATCATGCCGTTGCTTCCCGAAATCCGGTACAATCTGTCCCTGATTAAGGCCGATGCCAAGGGGCTCATGGGCTATGAAAGCACAAACGAATGTCTGATCAAGGATATCAGGAGATTTCCCGCAGGTCATTGTGCTGTCTTGAAGGATGCAAAGCTTGTCATGCGTCGATGGTGGTGCACCCTCGATCATCTTGTTGAAGTTCCCGGGAGCTATGAAGGCCAGGTCGAGGCATTACGCGGTCTTTTTCTGGACGCCTGTCGGCTGAGGATGCGAAGCGACGTGCCTATAGGTACGGCATTGAGCGGGGGACTTGATTCCAGTTCCGTGATTGCGGCAATTGCGCACATCGGCGGGACTGACCGTAGTCTCAGAGTGAGCCATGATTGGCAGCACGCGTTTGTAGCCGCGTTTCCGGGCACTCCCCTCGACGAAACATCCTATGCCCGGGCCATGACCGATCATCTCGGCATTGAAGCCGTCTTTCTTGACATCGATCCTCTCAAGGTGATTGACCGCATCTATGACTACCTGTATCTCTGTGAAGACGTTTACATTACCAGCCCGATACCTTTCATGGTTACCTACGGCGCCATGAAGAATCAGGGCATCAAAG
>CAYPHO010000492.1:0-1815 GCA_964410245.1 uncultured Treponemataceae bacterium
CGTCGCCCATGTGCAGGACGCACTCGGCCAGGACCGAGCCGCCGCCGCGCTTCTCGATCTCGACGGCGTCGAGTATCGCGGGAAGGCTGCCGCTCTCGAAGCGGAGATCGAGGATGGGTCCCGTGACGCGTACCACCGTTCCAACGCATTCGCTCATTCTTTGCCTGCCTTAATCTTCCAATGCCGCCGCGCCGGCTACGATCTCGGATACTTCGCTGGTTATCGCCGCCTGCCTTGCCCGGTTGTAGCGCAGCCCCAGGCGGCCGAGCATCTCCTCGGCGTTCTTCGTCGCGGCGTCCATGGCCGTCATGCGCGCCGCCTGCTCGCTGGCGAAGGCGTCCACCAGGGCGCCGTAGATGATTCCCTTCAGGTACTGCGGGACCAGGGCGTCGAAGAGGCCCTCGACGTCCGGAAGGTAGCGGTACTCCTCGTTGTCGGGCCTTGCCCTCCCGGGAGCGTCGAGGATCGAGCGGTCCAGGGGCAGGAGCTTCTCCATCGCGGGCTCGAGCTGGACTACCGATTTCATGTCGGTGTAGACGATGCTGAATTCGTCGATCTTCTCGGACAGGAACTGCGATACGGCGAAGGCCGAGACGTCCTTCGCCTCGTAGACCGAGGGCTCCTTCGAGGTCGCGAAGTCCTCGAAGAGGACGTAGTCCTTCTCCATGAAGTAGCGCTTGCCGACGTTCCCGATCGGCAGGAGGACCGAGCCCGGCGGGCATGATTCCTCGACGAAGCGGATCACGTTGTGGTTGTAGCCGCCCGCGAGGCCCTTGTCCGAGGTGACGACGACGGTCGCCGAGCGCCTGGCCTTCTTCTCCGGGCGGTCGTCGAACCACTTGCGGGCGCTCTCCTCGGAATGGGAAATGATGTCGCGCATCGCGTCCGCGATGCCTTGGAAGTACGGCATCGTCTCCTCGAGCCTCCTCCTGGCCTTGCGGAGCTTCGAGGTGGATATGAGCTTCATGGCCCCCGTGACCTGGAGGGTCTGGCGGACCGACTTCATCCGATTTCGGATGTCGCGCATCGTCTCCATGCTCAGCCGGCCTTCGTGTGTCCCTTGTAGTCGTCCAGGGCCGCGCGCAGCGAGGCCTCGGCGTCGGCGGACAGCTCGCCCTTGGACTGGAGCTCGGCCATGAGCGGCGCCTGCTTGTAGCGCATGTACTTCAAGGCCTGCTCGAGCCAATTCCTGACGTCCTCGACCTTGACCTCGGAGAGGTAGCCGTTGACCGCCGCGAAGAGGGTGACGATCTCCTCGGACAGGGGCATGGGCGCGTACTGGGGCTGCTTGAGCACCTCGACCAGGCGCTTGCCGTGGGCCAGCTGGTAGCCTTGTCCAGGTCCGAGCCGAACTGCGCGAAGACGGCGAGCTCGCGGTACTGTGCGAGGTCGAGCCGCACGCGGCCGGCGATCTTGCGGACGGCCTTGGACTGCGCCGCCCCGCCGACGCGCGAGACCGAGAGGCCGACGTCCACCGCGGGCCTCTGTCCCGAGAAGAAGAGCTCGCCCAGGAGGAAGATCTGGCCGTCGGTGATCGATATGACGTTGGTCGGGATATAGGCCGAGATGTCGCCTCCCTGGGTCTCGACGATGGGCAGGGCGGTGATGGAGCCGCCGCCCTTCTCGGGCGAGAGCCGGGCCGCGCGCTCCAGCAGGCGCGAGTGCAGGTAGAAGACGTCGCCGGGGTAGGCCTCGCGTCCCGGCGGCCTGCGCAGGAGGAGGGACAGGGCGCGGTAGGCGGCCGCGTGCTTGGACAGGTCGTCGTAGACGATCAGGACGTCCTTGCCCTGGTCCATGAAGTACTCGGCGACGGCG
>CAYPHO010000493.1:0-1813 GCA_964410245.1 uncultured Treponemataceae bacterium
GTCGAGATGCTCCACGGCACCGAGATGGACACCGGGCTCGACATCAAGGCCCTTCTCGAGATCGCCGCGTACTTCCGCGACGTCCGAAAGAACTACGCCAAGTTCGAGTCGAGCTTCCTCGGCGCCGACACGCGCATCCTCGTCTCGCAGGTTCCCGGAGGCATGCTTTCGAACCTCGAAAGCCAGCTCAAGGAGCAGGGGGCCGCGGACAAGATCGACGAGGTGCTCAA
Organism: uncultured Treponemataceae bacterium; assembly: GCA_964410245.1. Lineage (GTDB taxonomy): Bacteria > Spirochaetota > Spirochaetia > Treponematales > Rectinemataceae > CAZXXZ01. The sequence continues at coordinate 231 of CAYPHO010000493.1, forward strand.
GGAGATCCCGATCGTCCAGAAGGACTGCGGGTATATTCCCCTCGTCACCCCCACGAGCCAGATCGTCGGAACGCAGGCCGTCTTCAACGTCCTCTTCGGCCGGTACGCCAAGCTCACCGCCGAGACCCGCGACCTCGTCACGGGCCGTTACGGAAAGACCCCGGCCGATTGCAACGCCGACCTCGTCAAGAAGGCCCTCGCCGAGAACAAGATGGACGCCGTCGTTACCCAACGCCCCGCGGATCTCATCACGAACGAGTTCGAGAAGATGGCCGCCGAGGCCCGCTCAAACGGGGCCGGCGACAACGTCGAGGACGTCCTGACCTACGCGATGTTCCCGAAGGTCGCTCCCAAGTTCTTCAAGGAGCGCGCGAACGGTCCCGTGAAGTTCGAGGCCCCCGCCGCTGGCGGCGCGAGCTCTTCCGCTGGCGGTTCCTACGTCGTCAACGTCAACGGCGTCGACTATAACGTCGTCGCCGGTCCCGCCGGCGATGCCATGAGCGTCAACGTCAACGGTACCGCTTACAACATCGGTTTCAAGGCCGCCGGCTCAGCCGTCGCGGCTCCCGCCGCCGCTCCCGTCTCTTCTGGCGGCGCTACGATCAACGCGCCCGTCGCCGGCACGCTCCTCAAGCACGCCGTCGCAGCGGGTTCGCAGGTCAAGGCCGGTCAGACGATCATCATCATCGAATCGATGAAGATGGAGCTCGAGGTAAAGGCGACCGCCGACGGCCCCGTGCAGTTCGCCGTCCAGCCGGGAACACAGATCAGCGCCGGACAGACGATCGCCACCATCGGCGGCGGCGCGTCCGTGACCGCTCCCGTAGCTCCCGTAGCTCCCGCTCCAGCCGCCGCGGCACCTGTTGCGGCCGCGCCCACTGGGGGAATCGCGATTCCCGCGCCCGTCGCCGGCACGCTTCTCAAGCACGTCGCCGCGGCAGGGTCCAGCGTATCCGTGGGACAGACGATCGTCATAATCGAGTCCATGAAGATGGAGCTCGAGATCAAGGCGACCGCCGCGGGCACCGTCCATTTCCTCGTGGCTCCCGGAACCCAGATTTCGGCTGGTCAGATCCTGGCAGAGATAAAATAAGGAAGGGAGACTATGTTAGGCAATAAAGCAAACGGACGGCACGTACTGAACGTGACCGTCGCCATCCTGGCCCTCGCCCTCGTGTATTCGGTCGCGGGAACCGTATTCGCCTCTGACTCCGAAGGCGCCAGGCCATCGCTCTTCAATCTCGACGTCCCCATAGCGGGATCTGAGGCCGTGCCGAACGTATCGATCTCCGAGTTTCTCCAGAACACCGTCGAGAATACCGGTATCAACGCTATTATCAACAAGTCGGAGGAAGTGTCGGATCTGGTCGATCCCACTAAGACCGATATTGTAACCGGATGGCAGCGCCTCCTCATGATGGCGGTCGGGTTCCTCATCATCTATCTCGGCGCGGCGAAGGGCTTCGAGCCCCTTCTGCTCATCCCGATCGGGTTCGGTACCGTATTCGTGAACATACCCGGCGGCGGGATGTACGCCGAGCACTCGGGGATGCTCAGGATCATCTACGACGCGGGCGTCGGAA
>CAYPHO010000494.1:0-1799 GCA_964410245.1 uncultured Treponemataceae bacterium
CGTAGACGATGAGCTTGAGCTCCGAGGAGTTCATGACGATCGGTATCATGATCTCGGGCCGCACCGCCACTTTCTCCGATTGGAGCTGGTAGACGGCCTTGAAGATCGCCCGCACCTGCATCTCGTAGATCTCCGGATAGGACACAGCGATGCGGCAACCGCGATGCCCGAGCATCGGGTTGAATTCCGAGATCCCGTCGCAGCGCGCCACGATCTCCGACTTGGGCAGGGCGTTCTTCTCTCCCCTTACCCCGGCCAGGTACTTAACGAACTCGCCCATTTCCTCGTCGTTGTGGGGCAGGAACTCGTGCAGCGGCGCGTCGAGGAGGCGTATGGTCACTTCCCTGCCGGCCATCGCCTTGAAGATGCCGTAGAAATCATCCCGTTGCATGGCTTCCAGCTTATTCAGGGCCTTCTGCCTGTCGGCCTTGCCGTCGGCCATGATCATCTCCCGGAAGACGTTGATTCGCTTCTCGTTGAAGAACATATGCTCGGTCCGGCAAAGTCCCACGCCCTCGGCCCCGAAGGAAAGGGCCAAGGCGGCGTCGCGCGGGGTATCGGCGTTGGTGCGCACATGGAAATCCTTGAGCGAGCGCTTCACGATCTTCACGAAGTCGAGGAGGCCGGAACCCTCGGGTTCGGGCTCGATCAAGTCCGCCTTTCCGAGGTAGACCCAGGGCTCCCCGTAGTAGGGAATGTTCAGGGTAATGAAATCGCCCTCGGAAAAACTGATTCCGCCTATGGTCGCCTTGCTGCCCTGGATGCGCATGTCGGTCTTGACCAGCGACACCTTTCCGTATTGCCTGGCCACGACCGAAGCGTGGGCCGAGTATCCGCCCTCAGAGGAAAGGACTCCCTTGGCCACCTCGATGGCCTTGACGTCCTCTGCGAAGGTGGCCGGCATGACCAGGATGCATCGCCCGTCCTCGCCCTTCTGGTGCGCCATCCGGACCGCTTCGATCAGCTTCTCCGTGGAAAAGAAGGCGCGCCCGATGGCGGCGCCGGGCGCTCCGGGTATGCCTCCCGAAACCCCGTTCAGCTTCTTGACGCTCTTTCCGTCCACGATCGGATGGAGGATCTCGTTGAGCTGGCCGGGCTTGATGCGCTTTATCACGTATTCGTCGTCCACGATCTTCCGCGCGTTCAGGTCCAGGAGGAGCCTGATGTCGGACTGGGTGGATTTTTGGTCGACGGCCCGCTGCTCGATGAGCCAGAGCTTCCCGTTCTGGATGGTAAAGCGGATCTGCCGGATTTCCTTGAGGTGGTCCTCCAGCGCTCCGGCTATCTTGACCAGGGTCTTCAGGTGCGCCGGATCGATCTTTGTGATGTCCTTGCCCTCCGACCCGATCTCGTTAAACTTGTCCTGGTAGAATTCGCCCTGGATGACCTTCTCGCCGGTCACGATATTCCGGGTGAAGAACGCGCCGGAGGCTGATTCCTTCCCGTAGTTCCCGTAGACCATCGGCTGCACGATCAGGGCGGTATCGTCGTCGTTCTGCTCATCGAGCTCGAGCATCTCCGATATGCGCACCAGGGCCGACTCCAGCTGTGCCATGGGCGAATCGAAGAAGCCCTTGGGCAGGTAGGCCTTGAAGCCCTCTATGATCTCTGCCGGTCCCGATTTGATCTTGTCGTTGCCGAGCGCGGTCGACACTTTCTTCTCGAGGGCGGCCAGGAGGGCCTGCTCCTTCTGCTGCCCCTTGAGCTCGGCTATCCGGATCTCGATCTTGAGCATGCCGCGGATAAGGAAGAGGAGCTCGTGCACGGCGAAGTTGTCGCCCACGTAGGTCGTGAAACCG
>CAYPHO010000495.1:0-1786 GCA_964410245.1 uncultured Treponemataceae bacterium
ACCGTCAAGGTCCTCGAGTTCAATCGCGCCAACTTCGAGATACTGATGATGGGCAATCCGCAGATCGCCCTGCGCCTCCTCAAGATGTTCACGAAGCGGATCTGGGACCAGAAGCGCCGCTTCATGATCCTGACCCTCGACGATCCCCAGGCGAAGATCGCCGACGTCTTCCTCATGCTGGACGAGACGAACGCGGCCGTCCGCGGGGGCGAGGCCCTGGGCGAGCGGCGCGAGTTCAAGGTCACGATCGACGACGTCGCGCACTGGGCGGGCATGAGCCCTAACGAGGCCCAGGACCTCATCGGCCACTTCTCCAGGCAGAGCAAGCTCGAGCTCTATCCCGACATGATCGTCGTGAAGAACATCAGCGATTTTACGCGGCTGGTCAACTCGCGGCGGAAGAAGTAGAAGCCGAGCCCCATGGACTTCGATCGCGTCGTCGACCGGAGGGGCACGCTCTCGGCCAAGTGGGACAATCCCGGCAACGGGCCGGGCAAGAGGGATATACTCCCGCTCTGGGTCGCCGACATGGACTTCCCGCCGCCGCCCGCGGTCGTCGAAGCCGTCGCGCGAAGGGCCGCCCATCCGATCTACGGCTACTCGAGTACGCCCGACGACTACCTCGAGGCGGTAGCGCGGTGGTACGGCTTTCGCCTGGGCGCGAAGGTCGACCCGGGCGGGATCCTGATGGCGCCCTCGGTAATGGTCGCGATCGGCGCGGCGATCCGCGCCTTCTCCGAGCCGGGCGAGGCGGTCATCGTCATGCCGCCCGTCTACTACCCCTTCTTCAGCATCGCGCGGGACAACGGCCGCCGCGTCGCGGAAGCCCCCTTGGCCCGGGCCGCCGACGGCTCCTGGGCGCTCGAGGCCGCCGCCCTCGACGAGGCGGCCGAGGCCGCGGCCGCGGCCGGCCATCGCCCCGCCGCCCTCCTCGTATCGAGCCCGCACAATCCGGTCGGCCGCGTCTGGTCGGAGCCCGAGCTCGCGGCGATGCTGGATTTCTGCAACCGGCGCGACCTGACGCTCCTATGCGACGAGATCCACGCGGACATCATCCCGGGCGGCCGCCCCTTCCGCAGCCTCGCGGCGAGCGAGGGCCCGATCGTCGCCTTCGGCAGCCCTAACAAGACATTCAATATCGCGGGCCTGCATATCGGCCACGTCATCGCGCCCCGGGAAAGGGAACGCGCCGTCATGAGGCGCGCCCTAGCGGCCCTCGGCTCGGATTCGCCCAACGTCTTCTCTATCGTCGCGGCCCGCGCCGCATATTCGGAAGGGGCGAGCTGGCTCGACGAGCTCCTGGCCTACCTGCGCGGCAACGACGCGCTCCTCCGCTCCTTCATGGCCGAGCGCCTGGCCGGCGCCTCGGCCCCGGAGCTCGAGGGCACCTACCTCGCATGGCTCGACGCGCGGGCCTTGCTGGCGAGGCTGGGCATGCAGGACGAGAGGAATCTGGCCAAGAGGCTCGAGGACGAGGGACGCGTCAAGGTCTCGGCGGGCGGCATCTTCGGCCCGGGCGGCGCCGGCCACTTCCGAATAAACCTGGCCTGTCCCCGTTCCATCCTGGCCGAGGGCCTTGAGCGCATGGCCGATACCATCGATGCCGCGCTGGCCGAGCGCTGATAGCCGCCCAAGCGGGCGCTCCGAGCGGCAGGCCCTAAGCGCCGCCGATGACCGCCGAGAGCCGGTCGTTCTCCTTGAACAAGCTCCCCGACTCCTGCTATATTCGTACCGCACGCCGAGATAGCTCATTTGGCAGAGCGGCGCACTCGTAATGCGCAGGTGT
>CAYPHO010000496.1:0-1780 GCA_964410245.1 uncultured Treponemataceae bacterium
TCCGCCACGGAGCGAAGATCCTCTACGCCTATTCCGAGGCCACGGTCCCGAAGCTGACGGTCATCGTCCGCAAGGCCTACGGCGGCGCCTACATCGCGATGTGCTCGAAGCACCTCGGCGCGGACCAGGTCTTCGCCTGGCCCTCGGCCGAGATCGCGGTCATGGGCCCCGAGGGCGCGGCCAACATCATCTTCAAGCGCGAGATCGACGAGGCCGCCGACCCGGCCGCCCTGCGCAAGGAGAAGATCGAGGAGTACAAGAAGAGCTTCGCCAATCCCTACAAGGCGGCGGTCCGCGGCTACGTCGACGACGTCATCGATCCCGCCCAGACGCGCAGGCGCCTCGCCGAGGCCCTGTCCATGCTCCTCGGGAAGCGCGAGTCGCGCCCGAGCCGCAAGCACGGCAACATGCCGGCGTAGGGGGCGACGTGAGCACCCTCGATATCGCCATCATCGCGCTCGCGGCCCTCGTCGCGATAGGCATCGCCTCGCGGATGGCCTCGCGCGGCCGCGCGGCCGCCGAGGCGGATCCCGCGCCCGCGCCCGCGGCGCCGCCGGCCGGCGCCGCCGGCGGCGCGGACCTCGTCGCGGTCATCGCCGCCGCCATAGCCGCGGAAAGCGGCATGGCGCCCGGCTCCTTCCGCGTCGCGGGGATCAGTCCCGCCGGGGGATCCTCCTCCGTCGGCGGATTCAATACGCCCCCCTGGGGCTTCGTCGATCGCATGAGCCGGCAGGCTCGCAACTAACCGAGTAAGGGAGAGTCGAAACATGAAGCGATACAAGATCAGCGTCAACGGCCAGAGCTACGATGTCACGGTCGAGGAGTTAGGCGGAACGAGCGCTCCGGCTCCGGTATCGGCTCCCGCGGCCGCCGCCGCCCCCGCTCCCGCTCCCGCGGCCCCCGCGCCGCAGGCCGCCCCGGCCGCCGCCGCTCCCGCGCCGCAGGCCGCCGCCGCGGCCGGCTCCCTCCAGGTGAAGTCGCCCATGCCCGGCACCCTCGTCTCCTACAAGGTAGCGGCGGGCCAGTCGGTCGCCGCCGGCCAGGTCCTCCTCATACTCGAGGCCATGAAGATGGAGAACGAGATCGTCGCGCCCCGCGCCGGCGTCGTGGCCGCGCTCCGCTCGAGCGCCGGAGCGGCGGTCAACACGGGCGACGTCTTGGTCGAGCTCGCGTAATAGCCGAGGCTTCCCGCTATGGGAAAGGGACTGCCCGGCCGGGCAGTCCCTTTTTTCGCGGCCTCGGGGCGGCGGGAATCGATCCCGCCCTTAGCCCTTCTTCCTAAGCGGTATCCAGACCTCGGCGTAGCACTGGGGCGACTCGGGATCCCCGCGGGGATCGTCCTTGGCGAAGGCGGGATAAGCCTCGAAGTCCGGGCTCCCCGCGTGCTCGTAGCCCGAGGCGGGGAACCATTCGCCGAAGGCGCCCTTCCACGTGTCCTGTATCGCGAGCGGCATGGGCCCGCGGCTCTCGAAGACGCCGTAGGTGGCCGCCGGGATCGTCGCCTCGCGGCAGCCCGCGGGAAGGGCGCCCCGGTACGAGGGCGACTCGATACCGATCATGTACTCGAAGCTTTCCCCGTCCTTCTCGTAGGGGAGGCAGATCCCCAGCATCCCGAGCTTCCCGCACCTGTCCTCGAGCGCGGCCGTGAGTCCCTCGTCGTAGCACTTCTTCCAGAACGCGGGGATCTCGCGGTTGTTCGCCCCGTCCTTCGACGTGGTCCTGATGACCAGCCCCGTCGCCTCGAAGGCGGGCAGCTCCTCGATCCTGTACTTCATGTCCT
>CAYPHO010000497.1:0-1765 GCA_964410245.1 uncultured Treponemataceae bacterium
GTGTTGATCATCTGGTACTCGCCCTCGTTGACCGCGAAGAGGCTCTCGCCGTCCTCGGTTAATAGGAGCTCGGTATTAGCGACGTAGCCGTGGGCCGCGTGGGCGATGAGGAATTTTCGATCATCGCTTACCGGCGAGGCGTCGAGCTCGGCGTCGAGCTCCTCGGCCTTGCTTATGGCCATGCCGGATTCCTCGAGGGCGGATTCCAGGACTTCCTCGAGGTTCTTGAATAGGCAAGTGTAGTAGGCGTGGGCGCTAATCCCTGAGGTGACGATGCCGTCCCGGAAGGCGCCTAGGGCGATGACGTAGGACTTCGACTCGCCGGCCCCTATCTTGAACCGGAGCCCTCCCTCGCCGGCCAAGCGCCGCAAGGGCCTCGGCGCGCCGTCGGGGCCGCCGTTGAAGGCGGCCTCGATGAAGGACCAGTCCATCACCTCGAAGACGCCCTCGGCGGGCAGGGCGGCGAAGCCCCATCGCGTGCCCTGGGCCATGCCGAGCAGGCCTCCGTGCGTCGCGTCGGAGAGGGGCCGCCGTATCCCCTGCATGCCGAAGACGCCGGTCATCTCCTCGGAGCCCGAGCCGTTGTCGAAGGACAGCTTGATGAGGATCGAAGGCCGAAGGGAAGAGCGGGCTTCGCTGCGCGTCGCCGTGCGGGGATCCGGGACCTCGCCGAAGAAGGAGTAGACGCGCATGCTCATCGGGCCCGAGCGCCACTCCTCGCCGGAGAAGGAGACATAGCGCTCTATATCCGATTCCCGGAGGAATATCTCGTGAAGCAGGCGCTGGACGGCGGGGTCGAGGAGATCCTCGCGGAAGGCTTCGGCCCCGGCGCCGGCCGGCCGGCCCGTCGCGAAGGGGAAGAGCCGCGGCTCCTTATGCCCGATTCGATATCCGGCGAAGATGCCGGCTTCGGGCGGCCGAACGTCTCCTATCGCGATGCCCGAGCCCTTACCGATCCTTCCCAGGACGAGGGATGCGTACGCGCCCCATATTCCGTGAAGCGAGTAGTAGTCGACTTCGGGTACGCGTACGGCCATGGGACAATCCTCTTCGCCCTTTATCCGGAGAGTTAGAGGGCGAAATCAACATACCATCAAGGCGCGGCTTTGCTCATCGGAGGTCAATCTATAACGAATACCGGACATTTTACCTATACTCACGTCGCCGAAGGCGACTCATGCAATAAGCTTCCATACAGCCGACGCCCGCAGGGCGCAATACGTCGCGGCGAAAAGACGAGGGGGCCCGGTCGCGAGATCGCGGCCGGACCCCCGATAGCGTGATTACTCCTTGATCGATCCTACGTTCATACCGACTACGAAGTATTTCTGGAGGAAGGGATAGACGATAAGGATAGGCACCGTGGCGATGATCGTGCCGGCGGCCCTGATGGACATCGGCGTCACCGTGCTCGCGATGATATTCGCCGCCATGCCCGCCGAGTTGATGTCGGCCGCGCTCCTCGATTGATTCATCGATTGCTGGAGCAATGCCATCAGCTGGTACTGCAGCGTGAAGAGCTCGGGCTTCGCCGAGCAATACAGCAGCGTGTCGAACCAGGCGTTCCAGGCGCCGACCGAGACGAAGAGGGCTACGGTGGCCAGTACGGGCTTCGATAGGGGAATGACGAAGCTCAGGAAGATCCTGAAGTCTCCCGTCCCGTCGATGCGCGCCGACTCGAAGAGGCTCTCCGGGATCGTCCTAATGAAGGTCCTGATGACGATGAAGTTGAAGGCGCTGATCATGCCCGGGATGATGTAGACCC
>CAYPHO010000498.1:0-1762 GCA_964410245.1 uncultured Treponemataceae bacterium
GAATGTCGAATATCAGCTGGGACTTCTGCCCGAAGACCGCGCCGATGTGGCCGACATATTTCTTGCGCTGCTTCCAGGGGCAGAAGCCCATGACCTCGACACTGCCCGAGGTCGGGTAGAGGACGCCCGTCAGGATCTTCAGGCAAGTGGACTTGCCCGCGCCGTTCGGCCCTAGGAAGCCCAGGAGCTCGCCCTCCCCTACCGAGAAGTCGATGTCCTTCAGGGCTTCGACCACGATGCTCTTGCGCACGAAGACGCTCTTCGCGATCTCGGCGAAGCTGCCCCCGCGCTGGTAGGTGGTGTAGTTCTTCCGAAGTCCCCGGACCTCGATCTGGCGCTTCTCGCTCATCCGTCGGCTCCCGTGTATTTCGCGCGCATTCTCTCCCACAAGAGGAGCGAGAGAAGGAAAAAGGCCGCGCTCGCCGGGACGGCGACGAGGCCGGTGATATCGATGCGTCCCAGGAGGGCGCTCGCGGGAATAAAGGACACCATGGCGACCGGCACGGCGACGCTCAGGGCCAGGGCGAAGGCTCGGGGGAAGATGGACAGGGGATACTGGGCGAAGTTGAGGACGAGCTCGAGGAGCTCGTAGACGCGCCCGTTGCCCACCCAGACGAACAAGGTCGCCGAAAGGAAGAGGGCGAGGCTGAACAGCACGAGGAGGGCGGCGGCGAAGAACAGAATGAAGGCCGCGATGCCCAGGGCGCCCGGAGGCGGCAGGCGAGACAGGCAGATCGCGAAGAGGCCGACGCCGCCAGCGAGGCGCGTGAAGCCGATGGGGTCGATGCCCTGGCAGACGAGGATTAAGAGGGGCGCGCGGGGCCTTAAGAGCGTCAGCTCGAACCTTCCCGAGCGCACTTGATCGAGGACGCCGTACATCAGTCCCATGAAAAGGGGAAAGGCGACGCCCCTGGACATGAGGAAGACCGATTGGATGAGGAGGACTTCGTACATTGCCCAGCCGGGGAAGCCCGTTCCGCCCGTGCTTCCGTAGATGAGGAGGGTTATCGCGGGAGCGATCAGCTCGGACAGGAGGGTGACTGCGATGTCCAGGACGAGGTCCGTTCGATAGGCCATGCGTCGGGCGAGGCTGGCGCGGATCGAGCGGAGCCAGACCTGGCCGAGGCCCGGCGCTCTAGCGGCCGCGCGGTCGCGGGCGGCCGCGCTCATGCGCCCACCCCCGTGTACTTCCGCGCGCCGGCTCGCCACAGGATTTCCGTGACCAGCCACATGCAGAGCACCGCGACGGCTTGGCAGCCTACGATCTGGGGCAGGCTCATATTGATGCCGCCCAGCTCGTAGCTGCCCAGGAATACCTTTGCCGGCACGTAGGTCGCGTACTGGAAGGGAAGGAAGAAGAGGACTTTCTGAACGCGAGCGGGAAGAGGCTCAACGGAAGGAAGCTGCCCGCCATGATGTCGCGGAACAGCGCGAAGATCGAGCGGATGCCGTCGGTCCTCGTCATCCAGAAAGCGGCGATGCCGATCGAGTAATTCAGGAAGAAGACCATGAGGAAGCCGAGGCCTATCGAGATGAGGGCCCAGGGCCATGAAGCGGGCAGGAGCGGCAGGCGGAAGGCCAGGGCCAGGATGAGCCACACCGGGAGGAACTCGAAGAGAAAACCGAGGACGCGGTGCCCGGCCTTCTGCGACAGGGCGTAGTAGCGGTGCGAGAGGGGCCTGAGCATGAAGGTAAGGAAGGTGCCGACGCGGATGTGCATCTGCAGATTCCAGTCCGCGAAATCCATGGTCAGGTAATAGAC
>CAYPHO010000499.1:0-1759 GCA_964410245.1 uncultured Treponemataceae bacterium
CCCGTCTGCTTCTTGTGCGTGTACTCGGCCCCCGCCTTCTTCCCGATCGTCTCGCGGTAGGCGACGCGGGGCACCCGGGTCTCGGCCTGGATCTTCGCGCCGTTCTTGATCTTGTCGAGCACCATGTTGATCTGGAGCTCGCCCATGCCGGAGACCACGGTCTCCTTCGTCTCGGCGTTGAACTTGACCTGGAAGGTGAGGTCCTCCTCGGCGGCCTTGTAGAGGTTCTCGTTAAGCTTGTCCTCTTCCTTCTTGTTCGCGGCGGAGAGGGCGATCATGTGGACGGGAGTCGGGAGCCTGAGCTTGTGGAAGGAGAAGGGCTTGTCGAAGGCCGAGATCGTGTCGTTGGTCTTCAGGTCGGCGGCCTTGGCGATGACGCCGATGTCGCCCGCCGCCAGCTCGCCCGTTTCCTCGAGCTTCTTGCCCTGCATCGTATAGAGCTTGCCTAGCTTCTCCTTGCGGCCGTCGCGCGTGTTGACGACCTCGAGGTCGGGCGCGAGCTTGCCGGTGACGACCTTGACGTAGGAGAGGCGGCCGGAGAACTGATCGATCTGCGTCTTGAGCACGAAGGCGGATGCGCTCTTCGACGGATCGACGCCCACTTCGACGTCCTTGCCCTCGTGGTCCTTGACCGGCTCGGGGGCGAGGTGGCTCGGATCGGGGGCGATGGCGGCGAGGAATTCGAGCAGGGCGGCGCAGCCCGAGTTGCGCAGGCCCGAACCGGCGAAGGCCGGGACGATGCGGCCCTCGGCCAAGGCCTCGCGGAGTCCCTTGACGGTCTCCTCCTGAGAAAGCTGGCCCTCCCCCAGGTACTTCTCCATGAGCTCGTCGTCGCCCTCGGCCGCCGCCTCGAAGAGCTTCGCCCGGTACTCGGCTATCGCGTCGGCCATGCCCGCGGGCGGCGCGGACTCGGCTTCCTTCTGGTCGTGGGAGGAGGGCAGGGCATAGGCCTTGCCGCTCAACACGTCGACGACGCCCGCGAAAGACGGCCCCTCGCCCATTGGGATGGTGATCGCGACCGGCGCGATCTTGAACTTCTCCTTCACGTCGTCCAGCGCCTTCTGGAAGGAGGCCCGCTCCTCGTCGAGCTTCGACACGAAGATCATGCGCGGCTTCTTGCGCGCGTCGAGGCTGCGCCAGGTCTTGATGGTCTCGATCTGGACGCCTGTCTTGCCGTCGATGAGGAGGAGGGCGTTCTCGCAGGACCTAAGGGCGAGGATGACCTCGCCGACGAAGTCCGAGGAGCCGGGAGTATCCAGGAAATTGATCTTGACGTCCTTGTACGAGGCGTGGCATAGGGCCGCGCGGACGGATACCTTGCGGGCGATCTCGTCCTCGCCGTAATCGCTGACGGTCCTCCCCGACTCGATCGTCTCCGGCCTGGAAATCGCCCCGGCCTGGAACAAGAGGTGCTCAAGCAGAGTCGTCTTGCCGGTGCTGCCGTGGCCCGCAATGGCCACGTTCCGGATGTGGTCGGTGGAATACGCCATGATCGCTCCTTGCAGCTGGGTTGTGCGGTGTATACCTGTTTTGGTTAGGTAAACGCGAGTATTATAAACTGGGCATCCGGGGTGTCAACCGAAAAGTCCCCCGATCTTGACAAGGACGAGCCCCCGGGACTACCGTCGAGATTCACGCGCGGATGCGTATTCCCGAATGCCGACGCATCCTGAGAACCATCGCGGGACGTAGCCCAGCGGCTAGGGCGTCAGCTTTGGGAGCTGAAGATCGAGGGTTCGAATCCCTCCGTCCCGATTGT
>CAYPHO010000500.1:0-1752 GCA_964410245.1 uncultured Treponemataceae bacterium
AGGCCCCGCGCAGGCGCGCGAGCGGCGAGGTATCGGAGGTCGAGACGATGACGACGGAGCGCTTGAGGCCCTCCTCGCCCAGGTCGTTCTCGATGAACTCGCGCACCTCGCGGCCGCGCTCGCCGATCAGGGCGATGACGTTCACGTCGGCGTCCGTGTTGCGGGCGATCATCCCCAGGAGGGTCGACTTGCCGACGCCCGAGCCCGCGAAGATGCCGATGCGCTGGCCGCGGCCCAGGGGCGTGAGGCCGTCGATGGACCTGACGCCCGTGACGACGCGCCGCGTTATGCGCTTCCTGGTCAGCGCGTCCGGCGGCCGCGATACCGCAGGGTAGAGGGTCTCGGAGGCGATGTCGCCCTTCCCGTCGGCCGGGCGGCCCATGCAGTCGAGCACGCGCCCCAGGAGGCGGTCCGAGACGGGCACCTGGAGGAGCTCGCCGGTCGCGATGACCTGGCAGCCGACCTCGATGCCCTCCAGCCCCTCGTAGGCCATGAGCTGTACCGAGTCCTCGCGCAGGCCGACGACCTCGGCGTAGGCGGCCTTCCCCAGCCTGGGCACGAGTATCTGGCAGACCTCGCCGATGACGGCCTGGGGCCCGCGGCTCTCTACCAGGAGGCCGAGGACCTTGGTCACGCGGCCGACGTACTTGATCGGGTCCGCCCGCTCGACGGCCGCGAGGTACTTCGCCATTCCTTCCATATCAGCCCTGCGCCTTTCCGCGCGCCTTGATCGGGGCGACGTCGAGGATGCGCTCCTCCAGCTCGTGCAGCTGGCTCGAGATACGGGCGTCGATCTCGCCGAAGTCCGTCTCGATCACGCAGCCGCCGCGGTCCACCGAGGAGTCCTCGACGATCTGCAGCTTCTTCGCGTTCTCCGCCATCTGGACGAAGTCCTTGACGTGCTCGGTCGCCAGCTGGAGGTCCGCGAGGTTCACGCGCACGATGACGTCGCTCTTGGTCTTGAGCTTCCGCAGGGCCTGGGCGATGTTCTGCACGACGACGCTCTTCTGGTTCTCGGAGATGACCTTCACGACCTTCCGCGCGACGAGGAGGACGAGCTCGACGACTTGGGCCTCGGTCTCGGCGAGGATCTCGCCCCGCTTCTCCATGGCCCGGTCGAGGATGGTATGCAGCCTGCCCACGAGCCTCTCGGCCTCGGCGACGCCCTCGCGGTAGCCTTCCTCGCGGCCCTCCTCGCGGCCCTTCTTCGCAGCCTCGCGCTCTGCGGCCTCGACGCGGGCCTGGGCCGTCGATTCGAGCTGGGCGACCTTGGCCTCGGCCTCGGCGATCGTCTTGGCGGCGGCCTCGTCGGCCTCCTGCCTGGACTTCTGCGCCTGGTTCGTCTTCCGCCTGACTTCCTCGAAGGCGGCGGCCTCGGCCTCGGCGACGATGCGCTCCGCCTCGGCCTTGGCGGCGGCGATCATGGCGTCCTTCTCCTTGGACCACTCATCCATGAAGGCGTCGGCCTCGCGCTTGAGCTCGTCGACCGAGGGGCCGGCGTAGGGCGCGGCGGGCGCGGCGTCCTCGACTTCCTCGGCCTCGGCCAGGGTTTCCCGGCCCTCGTGCTTGAGGACCATGGTCGAGCGGAGCGCCACGACCTCGTAGGGCCTGAATACGGTCTTCGCCATCGCCTATCTCCTCGCCTGATTACTGTACAAGCTCGTCGCCCTCTCCGCGGGATATGATGATCTCGCCAGTGTCCTCGAGGTGGCGGATGATCGAGACGATCTTCTGCTGCGCCTCCTCGACGTC
>CAYPHO010000501.1:0-1752 GCA_964410245.1 uncultured Treponemataceae bacterium
CAGGCTACGCTTGACTATCTCCTCGGGCACGAAGCCCATGCTGCCCGTGACGTCCAGCCCGACGATGACCGGCACCGACTCGGGGTGTTCGGCCGAGTCGCGCGACTCCCTGAACGTTACCGATCGCGGGTCCATCTCCGGGTCCATGCGGCTCGAGGTGAATATCTGCTCGCGGCTCTTGCTGTCGTAGCTCTTGGTGCGCTTGAGCGCTATGAAGGCTTCCTCGGTGAATCGTCCGGAACCCATGCTAGACGCTCTCCCCGGCGCCGAAGAGATAGGCGTAGCGCGCGGCCGCGAGGTCGCGCTTTATCTCCAGGTTGCGTATCTTGACGGCCAGGTCTATGTCGCGCGCGACGTAGTCCTTGGCGTCGAAGTCCGAGGCCAGCACGAGGCTGTCCGCGTCGGTCGGGCTCAAGTCGAGCATGCTCTCCTGCTCGCGCTTGAGGCGCTTGAGCTGGAGCGCCAGGTCCTCGACCTCGCGCTTGTAGATGAGCTCGGCGTCCTCTACTATGGCGGCGGCGCGATCCTCGCGTATCTTGGCGTTGTTCCGCCTGAGCGACTCCAGGAAGGCGCCGCCGTTTCCGTGTTCTGCCATTTTTCTCTCCTCGGCATGAAAGTACGTCGAATGTACCGTAAGATAAGGCTATTGTCATGACTACTGTCTATACGAGGGTACCGATTATGCATGCCCGAAGGTTTGCGGGGCCGTCGGCACGAGCCCGCGCGCGTCGCCGAGCCTTCCTGGCTCTTGCGGCCTTTATTGTAGCTCCGGCGGCGACGCTACACGGAGAGGACAAGGATATGGATCACCATGGGGCGCTCAAGGCCGCCGTCCGAGCGGACGACGCGGCCCGGCTAGCCGAGCTCGTCCGCGGCGGCGTAGACCCGGACGCCCGGGACGGCGGCGAGCATACCGCGCTCATGATGGCCGTCGAGAAGGCCAAGCCCGACATGGTACGCGCCCTCCTGGACCTGGGCGCGGATCCCCGGGCTAGCAACTACGAGGGCAAGCGCGTCGCCGGATTCGCGCCCTTCTATACCCATAAGGCAGAGCTACGGCCGGCCGTGCTGGAATGCCTGGACCTGCTATTAGCCGCAGGCTTTGCCGTCGACGAGCCGGTCGACGGGGAGGGCTCGAGCCTCCTGGCCCGGGCCGCCGGTTCCAGGGCCGACTGGGCCGTCGGGTTCCTGCTGGCACGCGGCGCGTCTCCCTCTCGCGCCAACGACTCGGGCGTCACTCCGCTCATGTACATGGTCTACCGGTCCAAGGGCGAATGGCCCGTCCTCCCGACCATGCGCCTGCTCGTCGACGCCGGGGCTACCGCAGGCGTCGACGACGAGGGCCGGAGCCTGTTCTACCACGCGGCCAGGACCTCCGACGCGGCGGCTGCGCTCTACGTCCTCGAGCGCTTCGGCGACCCGGCCCTCGGCCCCTCCGCGAAGGCGGAGGAGCGGGCCGCGTACGCGCAGGAGATACTGTACGGATTCCTCGAATACCTGTCGGGCGACGACGCCGGGTCCGTTAAGGCCTTCGTCGCGGCCCTCGTCGCCCTGGGCGCCGAACCCGGCGGCCAGGGCCGGAACGGCGAGGCGTTGATACTGCGTCCCCGGAATGGCGGGGCCGCGGCCGACGCGGCCGTCATGGCGCTCGTCGACCTGGGCGCGCCTATCGACGCCAGGGACTCGGTCGGCAGGACGCCGCTCAGCCTAGCCGCCGAGGCCGGTAACGACGAACGGACGAGGCTCCTGGCC
>CAYPHO010000502.1:0-1287 GCA_964410245.1 uncultured Treponemataceae bacterium
ACCGCGGCAAGGGCGTACGCGCCCCCGTCGTCTTCTACAACCGCTCGAACGAGGCGGCGGGGCTCCTTAAGCCGGGCAGCTTCGACTGGAAGGCCATCCTGGGCGGAAGCCCCGCGGACGCCAAGGTACGGTGGCTCCACTCGGGCGGTATCTTCTCGGCCCTGTCGCAGACCACGCCCGAGCTCGTGATCGAGGCGATGAAGGCCGCCAAGGCCGCGGGCTGCGTCACTTCCTTCGACTTGAACTACCGCGCCAAGCTCTGGAACGCGGCCGGCGTCGAGGCCCCGCCCCTGCTCGCGCGCATCGTCGAGCTTACCGACGTCCTCGTCGGCAACGAGGAGGACCTCCAACTGGGCCTCGGCCTGAAGGGGCCCGAGATCGGCGCCGGCGCGCCGGGCGCGGCCGCCCGCAAATCGACCTCCAAGCTCGACCCGGCCGCCTTCCTCGGCATGATGGACGAGGTGAAGAAGCGCTTCCCCAACGTGAAGGCCGTGGCCACCACCCTGCGCGAGGTCCACTCGACCGACCGGCACAGCTGGAGCGCGGTGCTCTGGCTGGACGGGCAAAGCTACGTGGCCCCGACCTGCGAGCTCGACGTCTACGATCGCGTGGGCGGCGGCGACGGCTTCGCGGCGGGCCTCATGTACGGCCTCATGGCGGGCAAGTCCCCCGAGGAATCCCTGCGCCTGGGCTGGGCCCACGGCGCCCTCTTAACGACCTTCCCCGGCGACACGACCATGGCTACGCTCGAGCAGGTCGAAGCTTTCGCCAAGGGCGGCTCGGCCCGCATCCAGAGGTAGAGCCATGAAGCTTAACGCGAAAAGCATCGCCGACGCGGCCGCGTGGAAGGCCGCCGGCTTCGAGCTCCCGAGATACGACCGCGCGGCAATAGCGGCCGCGACCAAGGCCGCGCCCGAGTGGCTGCACTTCGGCGCGGGCAACATCTTCCGCGCCTTCCCCGCCGCCGTCCAGCAGAGCCTGCTGGACCAGGGCAAGAGCGCGACGGGGATCATCGTCGCCGAGGGCTTCGACTACGAGATCATCGAGAAGGCCTACAAGCCCTTCGACGATCTCTCGGTCCTCATCGTTCTCAAGTCCGATGGCACGATCGAGAAGAAAGTGATCGGCTCCGTCGTAGAGTCCCTGGTAGCCGACTCCTCGGGCGCGGACTGGAAGCGCCTCGCCCAAGTCTTCACCTCGGCCTCGCTCAAGATGGCCAGCTTTACCATTACCGAGAAGGGCTACAGCCTCGTGAACGCGCAAGGGTCGTACATACCCGACGTCGAG
>CAYPHO010000502.1:1297-1743 GCA_964410245.1 uncultured Treponemataceae bacterium
GTCGAGGCCGACCTCGCCGCGGGACCGGCCGCGCCCAAGAGCATCATGGGCAAGGTCGCCGCGCTTTGCCTCGCGCGCTTCAAGGCCGGGGCCGCGCCGCTCGCCCTAGTGAGCATGGACAACTGCTCGCACAACGGCACCCGCCTCTACGAGGCCGTGCATACGATCGCGAAACAGTGGGTCGACTCGGGTCTCGCGGAGCCTGGCTTCCTCGGCTACGTCGAGAATCCCGCGAAGCTTTCCTTCCCCTGGAGCATGATCGACAAGATCACACCCAGGCCGGACGACACGGTACGAGCGCAGCTGATCAACGACGGCTACGAGAGCGCCGACATCATCGTCACGGCGAAGAAGACCTATACCGCCTCCTTCGTCAACGCCGAGGAAAAGGAGTATCTCGTCATCGAGGACCTCTTCCCCAACGGGCGTCCCCCGCTCGATGCGGG
>CAYPHO010000503.1:0-1741 GCA_964410245.1 uncultured Treponemataceae bacterium
GTCAGCGCGGACATAGTGAACTTCTTCGGATCGACCTTCGCGTCCAGCGAAATTTCCGTCAAGGCGAAGACTGTCTTCGTGTTCGCGCGCAGCTTCGATACGACCTCGGACTTCGCTATAAACCAGCGATCGCCGATCTTCGAGACTTCCAACGTCCTCGATTCCTTGAGCATGCGGCCCGACTTCGCGTACATCTCTTCTTTAAGGCTCACATAGCGCTCGGCGTCGATCCAGATAACCCGCCGGTCATAGGCCGCCTTGGGCGTCTTCGCGACGAGCTCGAGGACGTAGCAGTTCCTGCCGTCAAAGCTCTCCTCTCCCTTGAAGGAGGCCGAGTACTTCTCGGCGAAGTCCTGGGACTCCAGGGCGTCCTCGTATGAGACGTCAGATCCCATCATCCCGTCCTTCAGGAGGTGGCCCGAGATCTTGACCGTGTCCTGCTCCTTCGGGAAGTAGATCCACAGGTCCTTGCCGAGCTTGAGGTAGCGGATCCCGCGGTCCTCGGGATTGGTGAACTCGACGAAGGCCTTGTCCGATCCCATCGCCGAGGCGTCCATGGTCTTGTACCTGGTCTCCCCGCCGACGGTGATCTCCATGCGGCCCGAGTAGCCGATGCTCTTGAAGGACTGGTTGCGGTCGACCCGCTCCAGTATGGCCTGCGCCGAGGGAGCCTGGGCCGCGAGGGCCGCGGCCAGGATCGCCATCGCTATCGATATCGCACAACGCTTCATTCTCGTCTCCTTCCTTCTCCGCCCGCTTCCCGACACGCGCTAGGCTGAGCGGATCGCCTCGATCGGATCCATCCTCGCCGCGCTCCTGGAGGGCAGGTAGGCGATGACTGCCGAGACCAGCGCGCCCATGGCCACGAAGGCGGCGATGCGGGCCGGATGCGCGCTCGGGTAGACCACGCTGTCCATCTGGAAATCGGTGCCCGCGGACAGCCCCGTCAGGTCGACTCCGGCCTTGGACAGCCAGAGCGTCAATAGCGTCCCCGCCAGGGCGCCGGCGACCGAGCCGATGACCCCGAGCATGGTTCCCTCGGCCAGGAAGAGCCGGAGCAGCCGCGGCTTTTCCATTCCCATGGATTTTAGGATGCCGATCTCGCGCCGACGCTCGAGCACGACCATCATCATGATGTTCGCGATGATGAAGGCGCCCAGGAAGGCGATGAAGAGCTCCATGACCATAAAGATGCCCTGCGACATGACGATCATCGACGCCATGTCGCTCAGCTCAGTCCAGCTCCTGACCGAGAGGCCCTCCGTTCCCGAGAGCGCCGCGGCGATGATCGGGGCGGCCTTGTCGGCTTTAGCGTAGTCGTCGAGCATCACGAGTATCCGCGACGCGCCCTTGCCCAAGCCCAGGAGATCGCGCGCGTCATCGATGCTTACCTGGAAGCCTGCGCCGTCGTAGCTCTCGATATTGGTCTTGAAGAGTCCCGCGATGCGGAACTTCTTGAAGCCCATGCCGTAGTCGGCCTTCTCGGCGACGACCTTTAGATAATCGCCGACCCCGAGGCCGAGGTCCTTGGCGAGCTCCCAGCCCACTATCGCGTCGCCCGGCAGCTCCAGGTAGTTCCCGCCCGGAAGTATGGCCTCGTCAAGCATCAAGAGATCGCGCTCCTTCTCCGGATCGCCGCCCAAGCCGAGCGCGGTCTTGTTCCCCGCCTCTGACGAGAGGATGACGCCGAACTGGACGCGGGGAGCCACGAGCTCGAGAGCGCCTTGAAGCTCGGGGATGG
>CAYPHO010000504.1:0-1740 GCA_964410245.1 uncultured Treponemataceae bacterium
GCGCTCCGCCCCGCCCGAAGCCGCCGAGGATTTCCTTACCTTCCTCGACCGCGTCGAGGTAGCCCTCGACGAGACCCTGGCCTCGGGACTCGCCCACGCCGGCTCGCGCGTCGCCGACCGCTTCGCGAGCCTCGCCATGACTGCCGACGATCTCGGCCTGTACCGCGTCGCCTCGAGCCTGCGCGAGGCCTCGGGCGAGGCCTCGGCCATTGCCGAGCGGAGCGCGGAGGCCGATTGCGCCGTATTGCTCGGCGCGATGTCGAGGCTCCTCGCTTCGATCGAATCGGCGAGGAGGGCCGGTCCCGCGTCTCGGCGCTCCCGCGAGTACGAGGAGCCCGAGTCCCTGCGCGCCTGTCCCCTCGGCGCCTTCTGGTGGGAATCGAAGGGCGGAGCGCGGGGGCTGACGCTCGCCTTGTGGGAGATGGATCGGGGCCGCCTCCTCCGCGCCGCTCAAGCCAGGCCGAACGCGCACGATCCCTCCTTCGACCGTTTCCGGGCCTGGTCGGCGCTTCCCTTCTGGGCGGGCGGGACGAGCGCCGAGCGGCTCTGCTCCGGGACGATCGCCCTCGAGGGGGCGCGGCTCTCGGAGGAGGGGCGCATCGCCTCGGGCGGCTCGACCCGCGTCGAGATCCGCTCGCTCCCCTCATTCGACGCGTTAGGCGATGCCGGATATTCGAGCTGGGCTTCGCTTCACGCCGAGACGGCGGGATCGGAGGCCGAGCGCGGGGATCCCGAGGAGCTGTACTTGATCCGGCCGGCGGCGAAGGGCCGATTCGGCTTCGACGAGATCGCGCAGAGCCTCCTGTGGCTGCCGCGGGACGAGGGAGGCTCCGAGCTCCTCCTCGAGCTGCCCTACGCCGGGCCGAGCGCCGCCCGCTGCGAGCGCCTGATCTCCTTCTTGGAATCGGGAAGGGAGCCGCGCGGCATACTCGTCTCGCGCTCGATCCTCGGCCCGAGAGCTCGGCTCTCTCCGGTAAGCGTCCTCGTCGAGGAGGGCGGCCTCTGCCGTCCGCTCAGCCTCGACTTCGAGCGGCCGCCCGCGAAGGGCCGATCGATCCGCGAGCTCCTCGCCGCGAGGAAGCTCGCTTCCCTGAGGCTCTGCGCGAAAGCCGATCCGATATCGCGATTGACGGCCGAGGCGCGCTTGATCCTCGAATCCGCCGCCGAGATGGGCGTCCTTCCCTGCGGCCTCGAAGAGGCGAGATCCGAGCTCGGCGCCTCGGCCCTCGCGCTCGAGGACGCCGGCTTGGCCCTGCCCGCCCGGGCGATGCGGAACGCCCGGGCGAGCCTCGAGTCCTGGGAGGGCGCCTCCGCCCGACGAGGCGAGGCGGGGAAGAGGCCGCGCCTCGCGATGCTCGCCTGCGAGCTCCTCCTGTCCCGCGCTTCGCGCGTTTTCGAGTCCGAGTCGTTTCGCGCGGCCTGCCCCAAGAGCGGCTCCGATTCGCGGAACGCCTCCTAGAATCGCGGCTTGGTGGCAGGTATAGCCTTGACTGTCCTGCTCATTGCAGTACTGTTCCTTCAACTCAGCGGGCTAGGTGAGGCCGAACGACATGAGCGCCTTTATTTTTGGAAAGAACAGGACATTACCGAGCTTGAGCGGGAATTCGCCGTCTATCTTGGCGTCCGGCATGTGCTCGCCGTCAGCAGTGGTACGGGTGCTTTACAGGTGGCCTTGGGTACGCTGGGCGTTGGTCCGGGTGACGAGGTGCTTGTGCCGGGTTATTTTTGGGTAGCGACGGT
>CAYPHO010000505.1:0-1738 GCA_964410245.1 uncultured Treponemataceae bacterium
GACCGCGAGGTCTGCTGGAACGGCAAGATCTACGGCATCGCGCCCTTCTTCGGTGTGGCCGGCCTTTACGTGAACGAGGGCTTGTTCAAGCAGCACGGGCTCCAGGTCCCGAAGACGATAGAGGAGTTCGAGGGCGTCTGCGACAAGCTCCTCGCCGCCGGCATCCAGCCCCTCGCGTGCGGATCGCGCGACAAGTGGCCGCTCCTTCATACCTACATGTACCTTGTTAACCGCTTCGGCGGCGACATATTCGGCAAGACGGTCCGGCGCGAGGCCGGATTCACCGAGGACCCGTACGTCAAGGCCGCGAACAAGATCAAGGAGTGGACCGAGAAGGGGTACTACGGGTCCAAGCCGCTCGCCGAGAGCTACTCCGACGCGCAGCTTCTGATGCAGACCGGCAAGGCCGCCATGATCCTTTCGGGTTCCTGGCTCGCCGGACTCTTCAGCGATACCTCCTCTACCGATCAGACAATCGGCTTCTACGCGGTTCCCGTAGCGGCTAACGGCATGGGCACGGCCGAGGACCTGATGGGCATGACGGACATCGGTTACGCGGCGTCCAGCGCCTCCGCCGGCAAGAAGGACGCGATCGTGCGCTTCATGAAGTACGCGATGAGCGCCGAGGCGCTCAAGAGCGAGAAGGGAAGGACGGCTTCCGTGCCCGGCGTCGAGCCGCCTACCAGGATCACCGGCATGGCGAGCGCCGTGTTCACGAAGGCCAAGTCGGTACAGGCCTGGTGGGACCAGGACCTTCCGCCGGCCGTGTCGGGCCCGGTCAACGATACCATCCAGAACTTCATGCTCCCCGGAGTCGACGTGAAAGCGGAGCTCGGGAAGCTTGACCGCCTGGTGACGGAGAACCTCGGCGCCCTGAAATAAGGTCGGGGCCCCGCTTTACGGTTTGACGCGTCGCCGCGGAAAACCGGGGGCGGGGCCGTCCCGCCAACAATACGGAAGGAAACAGTATGAAGAACAGACAGCAGTCCAGCCCGTCGGCGCGTTCGCGACATTCGTCGGAAAACCTCTTCAGGGCCCTCATGATATCGCCGGCCCTGTTGATGCTCGGCGTGTTCATGTTCTACCCGATCTTCGAGACGTTCCGCCTTTCGTTCACCAATTCGAGCGCCCTCGGCGCGGTGCGGTACGTCGGGCTCAAGAACTACGCGTACCTCTTCGCCAACGCCGACTTCCTCGCGGGGCTCGCGCACGCGATACAGTGGGCGTTTTTCAGCGTCGTCATCCAGGTGCCGCTCGCGTTCTTAATCGCGTACGCGTGCGTATCGCTCAAGACCCCGCTCGTCCGCTGGCTGAGAAGCGTCTACTACCTCGGCAACGTCGTCCCCGTCGCGATCGTCTGCATGATCGCGATTTTCATCCTCGGGCCGAACACCGGGGCCCTCGTGACGCTCGCCGACAAGTTCGGGTGGAAATGGCTCGCGGAGATCGATTTTACCGGAAGCGCCAAGCACGCCTTCCCGACGTTATTCGGCGTCGCGACCTGGGCGTATATCGGCTTCGGCATCGTGTATCTCATGTCGAGCATCGACCAGATTCCGGCGGAGGTCACGGAAGCCGCCATGATCGACGGGGCGAACAAGTGGCAGATGGCGCGGTATATCGTCCTGCCGCAGGCCGGTTACGCGGTGCGCATACAGGCGCTCCTCGCCGTGGTCGGGAGCATCCGCCTCTTCGACATCCCCTGGCTCATAACCGTCGGCGGTCCCGGGAACAGCAC
>CAYPHO010000506.1:0-1732 GCA_964410245.1 uncultured Treponemataceae bacterium
CGAGAACACTCAGTACGGGCCCCAGCACCCGGCCTACGAGATCAGCCTCACCGGCTCGGGCGACCTCGTCTTCACGGACCTCCGCTCCTCGTCGGCGGGCCTGGCCCTGGCAGAGGACCTCGCGGGCCGCTTCTACGTCCGCGACCAGCGGGGCGCCCTGGTCGTCGAGCTCGACAAGAGCTTCGGGAAGCGCATGGAGATCGGCTTGCCGCCCGGCTCCTACGTCCTGTCGTATATGGACCGCGACCAGCGCTACGAGGCCAGGACCTCGGTCGTCCAGGGCGGGCGCCAGGCGATGTACGCGGGCGACTTCAGGCGGGCCGCGACGGTAGCCGCGGTGGCCCGCGGCGCCGAGCCCGACGCCGCGCCCGATACGCCGCCTGAGGCGGCGCCCGCGGAAGGCGAGCGGGATTACGCGATCGAGGCCTCGGCGGCCGTCGCCGTCCCCGCCCCGGTCGAGGACGTCCCGGCCGCTGACGCTCCCGCGGCGGCCCCGGAAAGCGCCGCCTCGGGCGCCGCCGCCTTCCCCGTCTCGTTCAGCATCCTGCCTCCCCTCGACTTCTCGAGGGGCTTCTTCTCGTCGGAGGAGGACAAGGTCGTCGGCCTCAACGCCCTCGCCGGCATGACGCGGAACCTGCGCGGAGTCGAGATCTCTACCCTCTTCAACTCGGCTTCCGGCAAGGTCTCGGGCGTCCAGCTGTCGGCCTTCGCCAACGCGGCCAAGGAGCGCCTCGCGGGCCTCCAGCTCTCCTCGCTCGCGAACATCGCCCTCGAGGGCGGCGGCGGCGCGCAGATCGGCGCCCTGCTCTCCCTCTCGACGGGCGACTTCTCCGGCGTCCAGCTGGCCGTCGCGAACATCGCGACCGGAAGGCTCGTCGGCGGCCAGAGCGGCCTCGTGAACTTCGCGAAGACGATCGGCGGCCCCCAGGTCGGCCTGGTCAACGTCTTCGAGGAGGGCGTCGGCGCCCAGGTGGGGCTGGTCAACGCCTGCTACGAGATACGCGGCGTCCAGATCGGCCTGATAAACATCGCCGACCATGTCAGCGGCGTCGCGATCGGCCTCATCAGCATCGAGAAGGGCGGCATCGTCGACGCGGAAGCCTGGTGGTCCTCCGACTCTTACGCGAACGCCGCCTTCCTCGCCGGCACTCGGTATACCTACACCATCGCCTCGGCCGGATGGGACACGAATTCCTCGGACTCGCCGATCTCGCTCGGCATCGGGATCGGGGGCCGGATTCCCGTCGGGGGAAACTACATCGACACGGATCTCTCGTGGCGCTTCGTCGACGTCGGGAGCGCTGACTTCTACTCGCTGCCGCGCTTCCGCGTCGTCGCCGGCCTGCGCGCGAAGGGACCGGGCATGATCCTCGGCTGCGCGGTCGACGCCTACCTGCCCGGCCTCTCGCGCGACGGGACCGAGAATCTCGTATCGAAGCTGAAGCTCGAGCCCCTGCTCGTCATCGGCGCCCATCTATAGGAAAGGGGCGCCCCGTCGCATATCTCGCGGCGGGGCGCCCCTGATCCGTAAGGCCGCGGCCCGGGGCCGCGCGCCTCCTATAGCCTAATCCAGCAGCTCGTTGATCGCGGCCGCCGCGCGCCTTCCCTCTCCCATGGCGAGTATCACGGTCGCGGCTCCCAGGACGATATCGCCGCCGGCGTAGACGCGGTCGATGCTCGTCTTCTGCTTCTCGTCGACGAGGATGTGGCCCTTGCGGTCGATCTTCAGGTC
>CAYPHO010000507.1:0-1725 GCA_964410245.1 uncultured Treponemataceae bacterium
TGCGCGATGAAACCGTGGTCGTTCTCGACGAGGTGGACGCGATTGGTTCGTCGCGAGTCGACGTTTCCGACGGGGCATCAGCCGAGCGAAACTCAACGGTGAACGTGCTGCTGACACTGCTTGACCGCGTCCAGTCCGGGATCATCGTTGCGACCACGAACCGTCTCGACATCCTAGATCCGGCGCTGCTCCGCCGATTCGACGAATCGATCCTGGTTCCTGCCCCTACTGGTGAGCAGAAGGCGAAACTGGCAGAGAAACTGTGCGAGCGGCACGGGGTGCAGCCAATCGACGTCGGCGAGTGCTCGAACTTCGACGAAGTCACCAAGCGCGTACTGCGCGAGGCGAGGAAACAAGTGATGCGCGAGATTCGCGCAATGGAGGAAATTGACAATGGGACGAAGGAAGATTGCGGAAGCAACGAATCAGCAAGCCTCAACTGAGGGCTCCGACGAGAACAAGAAGCGGGTCACGTTCTCGCGGGACCTGACGTGCGCCCTGACCCGAGAAGAGGTCGAGGAACGCGCGCAGGAAGCGGCGGCGCTGGTTGAGCGCCGAGACCAAAAGGAGGCCGACTTCAAGGAACAGGCGAAGCGGTGGAAGAACGAGATCAGCCAGCTCGACGTCGAGCACCGGATTGTCAGCTCCGAGGTGCGCAGCAAGTCGACGGTGCGTCCAGTCGAGTGTGAGCGTGTGTTCGACTACGCGGCTGGACTCGTTATCGAGACGCGGACCGATACCGGTGAGGTAATCAACAGCCGCAAGATGGCCGACGCCGATCGTCAGAAGGACCTGGGGCTTGGTGATGACTTCGAATAGACGTCCATTCGACCTGGCCACGGCGCGCGAGCGGCACGCCGATGCCCAGTTGCGTCCACATCCTCTCGAGGGGTCGCGAGCGCTACCGATTCGGGTGCCGCTTCTGAAGCGCGGCGTGCTCGTGGCGCGCTTCTTCCTTCCGCTAGAACTCGCGAAGCCGCGCAACCGCACCCGCGGGAACCGCCAGGCGTGGCAGTGGGCGGAGGAGCGCAGCAAGGTTCTCGCTGCACTATCGGCGCAGTGGAGACTGCAGGGCAGCCCTAAGCCAGCCGCCGGAAGCCGCCCTATCGTCTGCTGCATCCGGTACTCGTCACATGAGCCGGACGCGACGTCTGGATGGGGAAAGGTCCCTGTCGACTGCCTGCAGCCTGGCGGCACGCGGACTTCGACGAAGACGGTCACCAGCCCGCGCGGAGAGAAACACGTGATCAAGCGTACCGTGCAGTACCACGGCCTCGGCCTGCTCGAGTCGGACAGCCCGGCTCACTCAGAGGTGCACGAGTGGTGGGAGCCAGCGAAGCAAGGAGAAGGGTTCTGCGTGATCGAAGTCTGGAGCGGAGGTGCACGGTGACAATGCTTACAATCGACGTCGACTGCGGGAGCGGAGACGGACTCAGCTGCGAAGCGTCGAACGGTAGACTGTGCCGGTTCGCGTCGACGACCAGCGTCTTGATGGACTCTGTAACTGGACCGGACCGCACAGTGTTCCGTTGCCACCTGTTTTGCGACGAGCACGGGTATCCGGGGCGTTTGCGCGAGCTTCCAGGAGTACGTGTCATGCGTTGCAGGCAGTGCCTAGAAGCTGAGGCGCGAACCACGGAGGAATCGAATCCATGATCGCAGCAACAGTTGTCGGAAACCTCGGCAGAGACGCCGAAATCAAGACCGTAGGAACCACGTCGGTGC
>CAYPHO010000508.1:0-817 GCA_964410245.1 uncultured Treponemataceae bacterium
CGCAGCTCGTGACGCCGCCCGCGAAGATGGCGCCGGCGACGCCCGGGGCCTCCCCGTAGGCGTCGGGCTTCCAGGTGTGCATGGGCGCGAGCCCCATCTTGGTGCCGTAGCCGACCAGGAGGAGGACGAAGGCCGCTCGGAGCCAGCCCTTGGAGAGGTATGGCGCGATGAGCGACACCGAATCCGCGTCGAGGCTGGGGTGGAGTCCCGCGGGTATCGCCGAGTAGGCGACGAAGAAGGTCCCCAAGAGGGCGAGGGCGATGCCGACCGAGCCGACGAGGAGGTACTTCCAGGTCGCCTCGATGCTGCGCTTCGAGCGGTTGAAGTAGATGAGGGGCGCGGTCGACAGGGTCGAGGCCTCGATCGCGACCCACATGAGCCCCAGGTGCCTCGCCCAGGCCGCGAGGCTCGCCACGCCGAGGAAGACGAGGAGGCAGGATACGAAGACGCGGTTCGAGCGCTCCCGCCTATGCTTCAGGTAGCCGACGCAGTAGACGGAGCAGAAGAGGAAGAGGGCCGATACGACGAGGAGGACGAGCCTGCCCGGCGCGTCGAGGGCGAGCCACGAGCCCTCGGCCGCGATCCCGGGATTCGCCGCCTCGAGTATCACCAGGGCGAGGTGGGCGGCCGCGGCGACAGGCAGGATCCAGGGCCGCATCCTGTTCGAGGGTATCGCGAAGGCGACGAGGGCGGCGGCGATGGGCAGAAGGATCATTCCGAGCGCCATGCGTCACTCCTTCAGCGAAACCAGGCGCCTCGTGTCCATGGAGGAGAAGGCCCGGTTGATATGGTTGGTGATGATCGAGATGACGAACAC
>CAYPHO010000508.1:827-1269 GCA_964410245.1 uncultured Treponemataceae bacterium
ATCGACGGCTTTGAGCAGATTGTCAACGGCGAGTGCGACGATGTGCCCGAACAGGCCTTCTACATGGTCGGCACGATCGACGAGGCCCGCGAAAAGGCCAAAACGCTTTAACGAGCGACGCAGCTACCGGAGAGCGATGCCATGCCGATGATCGAGATGACGAACACGGCGACGAAGAGGTCGAGCAGCATGCCCATCTCGACGACGAGGGGAACGGCCTCGACGAGGAGCATCCCGAATATGAAGATCCCGTTCTCGAGCACGAGGTAGCCCAGGGACTGCGTCACAGCCTTGTAGCGGCTGACCAGGATCAGGAAGCCGACGAGGACGGTCGCGAAGGAGGCCGGGATGATGAGCGAGGGAGGCTCGCCGGCCGGGGCCGCGCCGCCCTGGGCGGCCAGCGCGGGCGAGAAGAGCAGGGCCGCGGCGGTGATCGCCGCGC
>CAYPHO010000508.1:1279-1723 GCA_964410245.1 uncultured Treponemataceae bacterium
GACGGCAGGAAGCCGATCAGGGGCTCGACCTCCCTCTTGATGTCGGCGGCCCGGAGCGACCTCGTCATGATCCAGGGAATGAGGACGCACTTGATGACCGCCGCGGCGATCGCCGAGGCGACGACCGCGGCCCCCGGGCTCTCGTGCACGCAGAGCGTAATGGCTCCCAGCAGGGCTCCCTGCGCGGCCACGATGCGGATGACCGATTGGATCCGCGAGGTCCCCAGGGCGAAGAGGTTCAGTATCAGGACGAGCACGAGCAGTGCGTTCGCTAAGTCGTTCATCGCCTCACCTCACCAGGAGCACGAATCCGGAGCCGCAGAGCAGGAGGGCGCCGGTCAGGAGATAGGGAACGCGGCTCATGCGCAGCCGCGCCATGATGGACTCGACGACGCCGACGGCCGCCGAGAGGACGAGCAGCGCCAGGACGAAGAGCCCGCGGTC
>CAYPHO010000509.1:0-245 GCA_964410245.1 uncultured Treponemataceae bacterium
GGTCGTAAAAGATATTGACACAGCATTCACCTGCACCGAGACGCTTAGACGTATGAAGCTTGGTAGAATCAAACTTATTCCATTGCAAGGAGCTATAAGTGTCAAAAACAAGCCTGTGCCCAAACGTGAAGGCGTGTTGGGTCCGTTGTCGAGTTTTTTGAAGTATGAGAGCAGCGTTGAGCTAGCCGTAAACTACGTCTTCGGAGATACAGTGGTTGTCTCGAATGACAAACTCGGGTTTGCGC
>CAYPHO010000509.1:255-1723 GCA_964410245.1 uncultured Treponemataceae bacterium
GTTACAGTAAACGGCGACCTCTACGAACCAGGCGCTTTTGAAAGCGGCTACTACCGTGCACCAATTGACTTCTCAGCAATAATTCCAAGCGAGAACGCCCTCAAAAGTCTCGATGAAGCAGTCAAAGCCCTCCAAACTCACCTGTCTCAGCGTAGCACTGACATCATAAGTATCGAAGAAGAACTTGAACGTGCCAAAATTGATATGACTCGCCTATCTGAGGGCATAGCTACCTTAGAACGCGAAATTATCAGGGTTAAGCGTGGTGTAAAGAGGACTCAACTAAACATTCGCCATATCGATAAGATGGGTGGTAAGCTTGAGCGTGAAGCTGCGGCGTTTAAAGGTCGCATGGCTATGTACCGCAATGAACGCAACTCGATTAAGGTCCACCTCAAGAAAATCCACACTGAAATTGCCGCTTTGAGGTTGAAGACTGATGTGGCTCATATTCAAGAGCTTGAGGTGCAGCGGGAGAAGTTTGGGGAAGAAGCTAATACTCTGCGCCAGCGAATAGGTTCTTTGCAGACCGAGATTTCTACTAATCAATCCCAATTTGACCATGTACTTCGAACTGGTTATAAGAATACAAAAATTCAGGTCACCAAGGTTGAGCAGCAGCAAACGAAGCTGCAAAAGGAAGTCGCTGACGGCACGGTCGAACGAGATCTGATCAAGAAGGAAATTGATGCGTTAGAAAAGACCCGTGTGGAGCTTTCCAACGCGGTATTGTCTGCACGTGAGGAATCTAAGAAGTTTACTTCACAAATTGATTCTATCGACTCTGAGCTACGTTTGCTCGATGTCGAGTATGAGCAGGCTGATAGGCTTCTTAACCAGCTCCACTATGGCATGGAGTCTGCTCAGTTGCGTCTTCAGCAGTTGCAAGCTCAGCTTAAGCAGTATGGTTACGAGCAACCGTTAGCTACTAATGAGCGGCAGGTGCAACAAGCTGAAACTACGATCCGTATGATGCAGTTCGAAATGGACCGCATAGGAGCCATCAACCAGCTAGCTTCAGTGCACTACGCCGACCAAATCTCCCGCTACCGTGAACTCTCAGTGCGCCTCAACGAATTGGAACGGGAAAAGCAGGCGATCGTGGCGTTTATGGATGAGATTGAAGCCAAGAAACGCAAAGTGTTCATGACAGCGTTTGACAAAATCAACGCCAGCTTAACAGTTTACTTTGCAAAGCTGACGGGTGGAGGAAGCGCCTCGCTAAAGCTCGAAAACCCCGAAGACCCCTTCGTAGGCGGCATAGACATGCTTGTCCAGTTTCCGAATAAACCCTCGATCATCGTCAGCGGGGCCAGTGGTGGCGAACGGTCTATTTCAGCAGTCGCCTTCATATTTGCGCTAAAAGAATTCTCTCCAGTATCCTTCTACATACTCGACGAAATAGACGCCCACTTAGACGCCTTCCACACTACCAAACTAGCTGAAACCCTGCTTGAGGAGGCAGGAA
>CAYPHO010000510.1:0-1442 GCA_964410245.1 uncultured Treponemataceae bacterium
GAGCGCGGCCGACTCCTTCCCGTCTCCGACGACGTAGAGCCGCGACGCGGGCTGGCTCGCCCGCGCGGCCGCGAAGGCCTCGAGGAGCCGCGCCTGGTTCTTCTCCGGGGAAAGCCTGCCGATCGTGATGTAGTTGACGGCCGAGGGATCGGGAGCGGGAAGGGAATCGGGCAGGGCCTCTCCCGAGAGCCTCCGAATCTGGGCGGGGTCGATGAGGTTGAAGGCGTAGTCCATTTTCGGGACCACGTCATCCCCGAAGTTCTCCTTGACGTACGCGGCCATCCCCGCCGCGTTCGCGGCCAGGGAATCGGCGCTGACGCAGAACAGCGCGTCGTAGTACTTGTAGGTCGAGAAGACCGAGCGGAGCTGCGGCTGCTTGATCCTGCGGTCCCGCTCGAGGTCGTTGTGGAGGAAGATCGCCCTCCGGCCGGCCTCGAGGGCGAAGGCGAAAGCCGCGGCGTCGCCCGGCTGATAACCGTGGAAATTCACGATCGCGTCGAAGCGCCTGCCGGCTGCGAGCCGGTCCATGGACCGGCGGTAGGCCGCCAGCGGCAGGTCGGAGGCCGATCGAGATCCGCGCTTGACGAAGCGCGAGTGCGCGGCGTACTCGGCGGCCGTGAATGCGTCGGGCGCGAGCCTGTACAATAGGCAGGCGCGCCGGTCTATGCGAGCCTGGAAGACGCGGTTGCGCTCATCGTCGGGAATCGCCACGGCGACCTCGTAGCGCGAATAGTCGAGGGCCGCGGCGAGGGCCAGGAAGCTCGTGGTGATGCCGTTGGGATTAAGAGGGCCGGGATAGAGCAGGATCCGCTTCTTGCCCCGGGGCAGGCGGTAAGCCCTCGGATCGGATATCGCCCCGAAGCAGAGGTCCACGGTCCTGCGGCAAGCATCGCCGTCGTCGTCCCCGACGAAGCGCGCCTTGAACTCGGCGCAGCGCGCCGCGTACTCGGCCATGACCTCGTCAGCCCGGGCCACCGCCGATGCGACCTGCTCGATATCCCCGTACATCGGGCCAGGCAGGGATTCGAGATCGAGGTAGAAGCCGTTCTTGGCCCGGGAGTATTCCTCTCGATCGGGAGCGAAGAAGATCACGGGATTATCGGTGAGGAGGAAGTCGAAGAATATCCCCGAGTAATCCGTCACCAGGACGTCGGCCGCGGCGAGGAGCTCATTGGCGTCGATGTCGAGGGGCGCGCATAGCCGCCGCGTCCGGCGGTCTATGAAGCGGTACACCATGGTATGGAACTTGATGACGACGCGCCAGCCGGGAGGAAGCCGCTCGCTGAGGCGGCGGTAGTAGCCGAGGGTCTGGGCTACGTTGTCGACGGCGTTCTGTTCGCCGCGCCAGGTCGGGGCGAAGAGGACGAGCTTCTCCCCCTTGCCTACGCCCAGCCGCGCGCGCAAGGCGGACTTGTCGGCATTGACGACGAGATCGTTCCGCG
>CAYPHO010000510.1:1452-1720 GCA_964410245.1 uncultured Treponemataceae bacterium
GCGGCGCCGTGGCTCGACAGGAGCAGCTCCGTCGTGAAGCGGTTGGGGCTGATGAACCAGTCCGCCTCCGCGAGGGTCCGGGTCACGTTGCGCGCCTCCCAGGGCGCGCCCTTGTCCGAGGCGAGCTTCTTCAGCAGGGTGCTGTGCCAGGTATAGATGTATTCCTGCCCCGGCCTTTTAACGAGATAGGGCTTGTACGAGGCGTCGTTCACGAACCATCGGCAGGTCTCGGCATAGCGCACGTAGGCGGCCGAATCGACCGTCACGA
>CAYPHO010000511.1:0-1707 GCA_964410245.1 uncultured Treponemataceae bacterium
CGATGAGCGACTATCTCGATCCGAACAACGAAGAGCTGCTCAAGGACTTCTTCGCCGAGGCCCAGGCCCAGGTCGAGACCCTCGAGCAGAACGTCCTCGTCCTCGAGAACGAGAGCGGCAACCACGACGCCGTCGACGAGATATTCCGCGCCGCCCATACCCTGAAGGGCGGCGCCGCCACGGTCGAGATGGGCGAGCTCGCCGAATTCACCCACTTGGTCGAGGACGTCCTCGACGGCATACGCTCCGGCAAGGCGGCTGTCGACGAGAGGCTCATCGACGCCCTGCTCGGCTCGATCGACATAATAAAGGCCATGCTCCAGGCTAGGATGGACGGGGGCGCCTACGGGGGCGACACCTCGGCGATCAAGGAGTCGCTCGCCTCCTTCCTGCCGGCCAAGTCGGGGTCGAAGGGCCGCGCCGCGGCCCGGCCGGCCCCCGCCCCTGCCGCCGCCCCCTCGGAGGGGAAGGCCGTCGCGCCCGAGCCCGCCGGCGGCGAGGTCAGCGAGTACGAGCTCCTCGAGCTCCGCGAGGCCGCCGGGCCGGGCCGCGCGATCGTCAGGCTCGTCCTGGAGTTCAACCCCGATAACGTCATGAAGACGGTTTCCGCGATCCACGCCTTCGCGGCCCTCCGCGACGTCGGTACGGTGCTCAAGACCGTGCCCGACTTCGAGAGGCTCTACGAGGACGCGTTCTTCCCGGTAGTCGAGTACTACCTGGCATCGGAGCTGGACGCCGAGGAGATCCGAAGGAAGGCGATGATCCCCGACGTCGTCCTTGAAGCGAGCGTCGAGGAGCTGGGCGGGGAGGGCCCCGCGAAGGCCGCGCCCCGGCCGGCCGCCCGGGCCGCCCCCGCGCCCCGCGCCCCCGAGGCCCCCGCCGCGCCGCCTGCCCCGGCCCGCGGCGCCCAGCGCCCGGCGGCCCCGAAGGCCGAAGCCCCCGAGATCGCGGCCGAGGCGGCACCGGCCGCCGACGACGAGCCGCCCGAGGCGGCGCGCCGCGAGGGCGAGGCCAGGAAGGCGTACCAGGGAGGCTCGATCCTCCGGGTCGATTCGAGGCGCATCGACGATCTCCTGAATCTCGTGTCCGAGACGGTCATCAACAAGGCGACCTTCAACCAGATATCGACGCGCTTCGGCGAGCTCATGGGATCCATGCAGTCCTCGCAGGCGAAGTTCCGCGACGGGATCAAGGAGCTCTTCGACGCCCTGCCGGACTACCTGCAGGAGATACAGGAAGGCCGCTCGGCGAAGGACATCAAGAAGGAGATCCTGGAGAAGTACGGCTACCTCTACCAGGTATTCGACGGCTTCGAGGCCGACCTCAAGGGCGACGTCGCCCAGTTCCGCTCGACCGCGCAGAACCTCGGCCGCATAACGGGCGAGCTGCAAGAGGGGGTCATGCGCATCCGCATGGTCCCGATCAGCCAGATATTCAGCCGCTTCCCCCGCCTCGTGCGCGACCTGACCAAGACCCTCAGCAAGAAGGTCGACCTGGTGATCGAGGGCGAGGATACCGAGCTGGACAAGTCGGTCATCGAGGACCTCCTCGACCCGATCATGCACTCGGTCCGCAACGCCATCGACCACGGCATCGAGAGCCCCGAGGAGCGGGCGGCCGCCGGCAAGGGCGAGGACGGTACCGTCCTCCTCAAGGCCTCGAACGAAGGCAACATGATCATCATAGAGATCGCCGACGACGGGAAGG
>CAYPHO010000512.1:0-1707 GCA_964410245.1 uncultured Treponemataceae bacterium
GAGCCGTTTACCGATGGAGATGTTCTTTAAAGTCATGTTGATCCTCCTCTGTGGATTCTGTGTGGACTTATGAGTAATATTTTCATCAATGATAGTATCGGTTCTTGTTATTATTTCTTAAGTATTGATTTAGTAACGATACCTTAGGGCAGCACATCGTAACATGAAATTCACTCAACTGTTTATATTCAAAGGATAATGCAAGACTGCACACATTGCGGCGCCTCCATACAGCCCGCCGGCTCACCGTCTCTATCTCTGCTCTGACTGCCCGATACCCGGACGATGCTTTTTCTCCAAATACATTATCTCTATTGTAGATCGGAAAAATGAATATGGAGCTTTCCTCCACATTTTATCCATATTAATTCAAATACATATCACGATCGGCTCGGTGTATAATAACCCCTACACAATAACCTGACAATTTATATACATCACATCATTTGGAGGGGACATGCATGGAAAATTTGCAGATCCTTGAACAGGAGACGAACAATCGCCTCACCAAGAGCGAAGCATGTACGGAGGACAGAGATAAAATATTTTGTCCTCTCTGCAAAAAAGAGGTATCTCTCATCGACTTCGGCGAAGGATGGGTAGGGGTTTGTTGCGGAAAACTCGTATACAGCAGCTGTACAAAGAAATTCAAATAACCCTGAAAAGATTACTGCGAAGTTCTATTTGAACCGTTTCTTTTTACATGGAACAGGGGGATGCATTCGGGACGAATAGGAAAAGGCGGTCAGTGTCAAAAAATCACGCTGAACTGTTTGCTTAATGGAGTGGAATAAACCTCCCTTATTTTAGAGTACCCTTTCAGCCCCGGTATATATTCTCATTTCCGCCTTATTAAAAACCTTCAATGTCATATCCGTGTACATCTTCGAGCCCGCATCCCGTACGAACCCGATGAGCGTCAGCCCATATTCTCCCGCTATCCTTATCCCCACATCGGTAACTGCGGTCTTTGTTGCCGCCAGCGGGATTCCTGCCCGACCAATCTTCAAGACCATTTCCGAAGTCATACGGCCGGTGGAAACAATGAACGTACCGGCGCACTCAATGTTGTGAAGCAGTGTATAACCGACTATTTTATCCACCGTGTTGTGTCTGCCGATATCCGCGGAAACACACACCGGCTTATTCCCCTCATCGAAAAGTGCGGCAG
Source organism: uncultured Treponemataceae bacterium (assembly GCA_964410245.1). Taxonomy (GTDB): domain Bacteria; phylum Spirochaetota; class Spirochaetia; order Treponematales; family Rectinemataceae; genus CAZXXZ01. The sequence continues at coordinate 1,172 of CAYPHO010000512.1, forward strand.
TATGCACCCCGCCGGTCTCACGGTAAAGAACCGCTTTATCGAAGAGCATGTTCATCGCATTAAAGATATCTCTTTCTGCTATTCGAAAATGAGAAGATATCCGTCGGCAAGGCAGGGGGGGGTCGGCGTATACCGTACTGCCTCCTCCCGAGACAATGCGATAGCTCATCTTCTTCCTCCCGCTCCGAAAAATGTTGATCCCGGATAAATCGACAGCGGCGCCGCCATCGGTTATCTCCAACGATGCAATGTCCTCTTTGCTCCTTATAAAACCCTGTCCGAAAAGATATCCTGCGACAAATTCCTTTTCCATCGAAGGAGTCACGGAAGCTACGGCGATACACTCACCATTCACATAGATGGGCAGTTCCCTTTCTACTGCCAGCCTTGCTTCGGAGTCTTCGAATAATCCGTTCGCCAGTCTTTTTATGCTGAACGTTTTTGATTCTCTATACACGTCAATCTACCCTCTCCGGATGAGAGTATATAACCATATAGTCTTCCCGCACCAAACCGATTATGGTTATTCCCGCCTC
>CAYPHO010000513.1:0-1704 GCA_964410245.1 uncultured Treponemataceae bacterium
CCCGGGGCGGATGTCTCGACGACTATCCTGCAGGCGCCGAGGTGCCCGGGATCGCCGGGGTCGAATGAAGAGGGCGTAACGCTTAGGCTCAGTATCCGGAAGGCAGCGGGGTATTGCCTGACCTCGAGGATGGTATCGCGATCCTCGCGTATCTCGAAGCTCGCCGTGAAGTCCTCGTAGCCGTAGAGCTCGATCCTGAGCTCGTGGCCGCCGACGTCGAGCCGAAGCTTCCATCCGGAATGATAGGAGCCGTCGACGTTGACGCTCGATCCCGGGACGAGGCCGCGGAGGATCAGGGTTCCCGTCGGCTCGTAGTCCTCCTCGGCCTGGATCCAGGCGAAGGCGGATCCGCCGCCGTCGTCGTCCCGGGGCCTGGAGGGCTCGTGGCTGTCCCCCTTCCCCGCGCGAGCGGCCGCCGACTCGGCGGAGGAAGCGCGGGAATAGGCGCTTCCCGAGGAGGTGGCGCAGGAGGATAGGAGGATCGCGGCGGCGGCGATCGAAAGGGCGGCGGCCTTGGCGGCCGCGCCGAGGCGCGCGCTCATGCTCATGTATGATATAACACGCGGCGCTATCTTTCTGACCGCAGGATCCGCCAGCCTCGCCTCTGCGCCTCGCGGCGGAGGCGCGCGTCCGGATCGACCGCTACGGGAAGGCCGACCTCGAGGAGGAGGGGCAGGTCGTGGATCGAGTCCGAGTAGAAGGAGCAGTCCCTGAGCGCGACGCCCTTCGACGCCGCGTAGGAGCGCGCCGCGTCGCGCTTGGCTCCGGCGAAGGTGGCCCGCGCGAGAGCGCCGGTGCAGCGCCCCTCCTCGAACTCGAGGCTGCTGGCGAGGACCTCGTCGACGCCGATGAAGCGGGCGAGGGGCTCGATTATGAAATCGAGGGAGGAGGTGGCCAGGACGATGCGCCCGCCCTCGGCCTTGAGCGATTCGATGAGCCTGACGAGGTCCGGCCTGATCGCCGCCTTCGTCCGCTCCTCGAAGACTTCCTCCGCGATCTTCTCGAGCTCGGCGAGCTCGAGGCCGCGGATCGCGGGGAACTCGCCCTCGAAGAGCGAGGCGCCGCCGCCGCCCAGGCGGTACTGTACGTAGTTCAGCGGGATAAGGGCCAGGTGCCTTAGCTTGAGAATCCCGTGCCTCGCGGCCGCGATGGCGTATCTCCGGCCCGTCGATCCCGAGGTGATCGTGTGGTCGACGTCGAAGAAGTGGAGGGCGAAGCGCGCGCTCACGCTTCGATCCTGTAAAGGTACTTGGGCGCGGGACCGGGCCCGGCGTAGGCTCCGCGATAACGCTCGGGCAGGAGGGCGGCCAGCTCGCGCATGATCTCGTCGGCCGCCTCGGCGCGCATCGCCTTCGCTTCTCCCGCGCTCGGCCGGCGCAGCTTGAAGAGGGAACCGACGCGGAACGCGACCTCGGTCCGCTTCCCCCGCTTCAGGTTGCGCCAGAAGGACTCGCCGCCGAATTGGGCGACGGGCATGATCGGGGCGCCGGAGCGCAGGGCCATCGTGACGATGCCGGCGTGGCCCTTGCCCAGCTCGCCGTCGTGGCTCCGCGTGCCCTCGGGCATGACGTTCAGGATGCGTCCCTTCTTCAGGGCCTCGAGGGCGAAGTAGTAAGCGTCATAGCCCATGGCGGTGACAGCGGCAACGGTGTCGTCTCCGCCGTTGTTGGCGAGGCGGGTGGAATCGGCCTTGACCCACTCCTT
>CAYPHO010000514.1:0-392 GCA_964410245.1 uncultured Treponemataceae bacterium
TATACCCTCGTCGCGGGCTCGACGAACTTCAGACAGCGCCCGTCGACAAAGGCGAAGACCATGAAGCTTCTTTCCGGCGGCGATCGCGTGGAGATTCAGTCGGTAGATCCCGAGATGACCACTATCGACGGAGTCGAGGGCTGTTGGGTCGAGGTAAAGCTCGAGACCGGCGAGATCGGCTGGATTTTCTCGAACAGTCTCGCGAAGAAATAAAAACATTGAAGGACCCCGGGCGCCAACGAGGCGCGCCGAGGGCTGCGCGGCGCGACAGCGCGAGATATTGCGGATGGCCGCCGGAATCATCGGTAAGCCCATCGGCGGGAACGCGGCGGCCGGCGATGGCGGCGAGCAGGCGCGCCGCCGCCTGGCGCGCCGCTAGGCCGGGCCGGGAG
>CAYPHO010000514.1:402-1699 GCA_964410245.1 uncultured Treponemataceae bacterium
CTCGGGCGCGCTCTTCGTCATCTCTCTACTGAGGGGCCGCAACCCCGGCGAGGACAAGGCCGCGCAGGACGCCGCTTACGCCCTCGCGCGCGAGTTCTTCGACCGCTTCGCGGGCACTTACGGCCTGCAGCCGTTAAAGAACTCGATATGCTTGTTCAGAAGATCGATGGTCAACGGTTCCGCGAACTCCTTCGGATACGCCGGCACGTTCTCCGCCGCGACCTGTTCCCCGGTGTACAAAACGACGGGATAGGTGGCGAGCAGGTCCTTTCGGGCATCCCTGACGATGACGGCGGCCATCTTCTGCGCCAGGTCGGCGACGGGCCCGTCTTTCTTTACGACGGCCACCGATTCAGTCAGCGTAAAATTACCCTCGACGGGGTCGACGCAGCCGATGGGTTTCCCCGCCTGCTGATCGGCTATGGCCTGATGGCGTAACCCGAAACCCACGGCGACCTCCCCGGCGCGGACCTTTTTGATCGGGCCGGAACCGGACTTCTCGATATGCGGCCCGCAATTCGCCGCCAGATTCGCCAGAAGCGTTTTCGCCTCCGCTTCCGGATACGCGGACAATACGGCCTGAAGCATCAACCATGCCGTCGATGAACTCGCGATGTTCGGGATCGCGACCGAATCCTTGTACGCGGGTTTGGTCAGGTCCGCGATAGAGACAGGCGCCGGAAGATTCTTTTCCTTGAGCATCTCGGTGTTCACGAACAACGCCCCGGTGATCGCCAGGATGGGGGCCTGATACGAGGATACCGGCTTGAGCGGCGCGGGGGTTTCGGCAAGATCGGCGAACATGGCGTGTTTCGCCTGCGCGCTTTCGATAAGGTACGAGCTCATCGTGATCAGGTCCGCCTCGATCGCCGTTCCCTCGGCCAATAGCTTCCCGCCCAGCTCGCCGGTGCCGTAGGATTGCAGGATGTATTTGTCCTGGTACCCGGCGTTGTCAAGCGCCTGCCGTATGGCGGTTACCGCCTCTTCGTCCGCGTTGGTGTACAGAACCACCTGCCTGTTCCCCGGCTTCGCGCAGCCAAGCGTAAACAGGCTGGAAACGACGGTAACGACCGCCAATAGTCCAAGAACTGTTCTCCTCATGCTTTTCTCTCCCTTGAGTCCGGTTGGTTTCTTTTCAGATATGCGTAAACACCCTTGAACCGGCCGATTACGCCGACCCGCGAGTAATTTTTCGATATGGAAGCAAGGCCCTTTACGGCAAGATTGGCCGTAAGGATCAGCAGCGACAGTATGAAGACCTGATCGAAAAGCATGAAGTATTGAAGTTCGTTGATCT
>CAYPHO010000515.1:0-1697 GCA_964410245.1 uncultured Treponemataceae bacterium
TATGTTTTTTATTACTTCATCTAGAGAACCTTCAAGATAGTTTTCAATATACATGAGCTTTTCTACTATTTTCTTTTTCTTGTCTGGTTTTTCCATTTGCATTGTTTAACCTTTCAATCGTACTGGTAATAACTAGAAGATACTGCACTTATATTATATGTGCGCTGTTTTTCTTTTACGCTAGATGGATCATCTAGATAATATATTCTAACAGCAGATGGCATTACATGATTTGCTTGGAATAGAGGTACTATTCTTTTGATTACCTTATGTTTATATTCACAATCTAATGCTTGTTTCTGTGTTGTAAAAACTGAGCCGCAGATATCACACTTGTAGTTTGTAACTGGCTTCATGTTATTCCTCTGTTTCTAGGAATCTTGATATGTATTCTCTCTCTTTTGAGAAGATTGGTATCTCTGTATCAATAGTTATACCAGTGTCATCTCTATATACTGCTGAGCCTCTTTTAAATCTGGTTTCTATACTTTCCCATTTATAACCTTTGTCATATAACATATCTAGTATCTCATACTGAGATTTATGTTGTAATTCTGAGTGGGAAAATACCGATTGGCCAAGAGCATTTATAGAATTTCTAGTGCAGTCTTGTTGTCGGCTAATAAAATAGTTAACAACCTCAGTCTCAGGAATAACAAAACATCTAGAGTCAAATACAGCTATTCTATCATTTCTAAGAGTCATATAAGATGAAGCTATGCCTGCTGTTACCGAGCAAATCTTCTGTATCTCATTGCCAAACCATGGTTGAGATGCAAGTTTATTATACGGAATAAGTAGTAATGAAATTTCATCTGATTGTACATATGCTAACCTGGCTGTATCAACTTCTTCTATAAGATATTTTGCAACTAAATTCATATCATATGCAAATGCATAAGAGAATGGTTTTTCCATTTTACTTGTAAAGTTATGGAAACACTTACCATCAAGCCTAACTATTACTGGCATTCTCCATGGTAAAACATGTTTGAATACTTCTTCGTAGTTATTCTTGAATCTAGCATCTATTGAATTGATCACTTTAACTCCAGGTTCTGTGTTCTTCGGCAACCCACTCAGTTCCATCATACTCTTCTATTGTATACTCAATACCATCAGGAATTTCTACTATCTTAAGTTTTGCATAACTTCCAGAAGATTCTTTTCCAAGCTCTTCTACAACCTGTACTAAAATTGGGTCATCTCTATCAAAATCTCCTGAATAAATATAATGGTCTTTATATAGCTCGTTTTTTTCATAATCATTGGGGTTTGGAACATCAAATACATAAAGGCAAAACTCTTTAGATGCTGCCTCTAAGGTGACTGAGCGATATATACTCTTTTCTTTTAGATATAGATCAAGACCAAAAAAGTAACACTTTCTTCCTTGCAACTCTAAATATCTTTTATAAGCTTTTGGTGATAGAGAAAAACCACCATAGCAAGTATTAATTACTACTTTCATTGTTCTCTTCCCAATATTTTTGACCAACAGCTGGTGGCCAGAATCCTAGCATTTGTTCTATGGCTTCTAGCCGTCCGCATTCAGAGCATATCTTTGTTTTATTATCAACTCTACTAAGAGCGGTAGTATGTGACATATAATATCTACCACACCTAGGACATGCATTTTTATGTATGCTAGCCAATGTTTTCTTTTCTTTCTTTTATTACTATTCTTGCATGGTGAA
>CAYPHO010000516.1:0-1697 GCA_964410245.1 uncultured Treponemataceae bacterium
GGCGGGGTACGCACTTCGGGCGCGTTCCACTAGGTAGAGCGTGGACTGCGCGCTATCGAGCGCGACAGAAACGCCGAACCCGTTCGGATCAATTCCCGGAGCGGGGGATCAGCGGGGCGAAGTGATCTTATTTGTAGGCGTCTTTTCGGTCTCGTACCTTGATAATTTCGATGACAAGCCGTTCTTCGAAAATGTTGTAGATGATTCGGTAGTCGCCGACACGAATTCGATAGGTATTCTGAGAAGCGGTGAGCTTCCTAACTCCGTCAGGTCGAGGTTCTTTGGCTAAGTCATCGACGGCGGACATAAGCTTAGCAATTATCGGTTTGGGGAATTTACGCAATTCTTTAGAAGCCGATGATTTCCATTTGATGTTATAAGAGACCATCGGCTTTCAATCTCGCCAGCAAATCATTATGTGATATCGTATCTTCGTCCCGACGCTCCGCGACTGCCGCGAGATCGGATAAATCTTCCATCAGTTCACTATAGGCATCGAGTGAGAGAATAACGGCGGTTTTATTGCCCTTTTCGTCGGTGATGTATTGAGGACCGCCAATGGCTACACCCATAACGCCTCCTTGGTACAAAGATCATACTACCATAAATCAATTGGGACCATCCACTTGGAAAGGAGTCATAGAAATTCGTAATAACGAACATATCTTTTCCAAAGAAAACCGCTAGAACCTTAGAAAACCCGGGGGGAAAGGGAGGGATACGCCCTTCGGGCGTGTTCCGATAAGTAAAGGTTGGACTGCGCGCTGTTGCGCGCGACGTAATCGCCGAACCCGCGGGAAGCAATCCCCGGAGCGGGCTCTTTGAGACCGCGACCACGGCAAGGCCCGCCTCCGGCGGGGCGGGTGAGGCGCGATTCGATGAGCGCCGATCCGTAGGGAGCCGCGGCATCCATGCCGACGCGGAACGCAAAGCGTTGCGCGTACTAGGTTGTTATGCGACATCCCTGTCGCGCCCGGCGAATACGCCGGCATGGGCAACGCACCCATACGTAATAGCGGGAAGCGCGCGGTCCGAAACGATACTGCGCGAGGGTGACCGAACGATGCACTCCGGCCCCGCCCGGGGCGTATCGCTCGGCCGGGCCCTCGCGCAGTGACGCTCCCTGCGCGCTTCCCGGCGCTTCGTATGGATGCGCTCCCCCTGTGCAATGGGGAGCCGTTGCTACCGATGAAAAGGGCTCAATCAGGAATGCACGCTATACATTCAAGTTCAAGGAGCACGCCCTCGCCTAAATCGGAGACCGCGACACAGGATCGCGCCGGAGCGTCGCATTTGAAGTATTCGCGATAGACTCCATTGAAGACATCCCTGTCTTTCAGGTCCAGGACGAAGGCCAAAACCTTGACGGAATTTTCTATCGACGTCCCGGCATCTTCCAAAAGCTTCTTGAGGGTTTCCATGCATGATCGCGCCTGGCTACGGATATCCGGCGCGGGTTTCCCGTCGGCGCCCACGCCGATGATCCCTCTCGTGAAGACGAGATCCCCAACGCGGACTGCCGGAGAAAAGAGGGAGCCCTTTTCGGCGTTGATGATGATTCGCTTGGCCATATCGACGTCCTTACGCCACGCGGACCTTGATGCATGCCTTCCTGACGGGAACGCCGACGAGCGCTCTTTTCTGCGGCATATGCGCATCCTGAGGAAATACGATGGCGATGTCGCCTTTCTGCAGGA
>CAYPHO010000517.1:0-461 GCA_964410245.1 uncultured Treponemataceae bacterium
ACCGGCGACATCGGGCGCATGGATAAAAAAGGGTATCTGTATATAACCGGCCGAAAGAAGAACCTGATCGTGCTCAAGAACGGCAAAAAGATAGCGCCGGAGGAGATCGAGCGCTACCTTATCGGCATGCCGCTTGCGAAGGAGGTCATGGCTCACGGCGCGCCGAGCGGCGAATCGCAGGACGATGTGCGCATAGCGCTCACCGTCTATCCGGACCCGGAGGCCGTGGCTGGCATGAGCCAATACGAGGTGCTCGAGAAGATACAAAGATATGTCGATAAGGTAAACTCCCGTCTGCCGGCCTACCGCCAGATCCAGATGGTGAATCTCAGCTCCGCCGGGTTTGAAAAGACAGCGAACCGCAAGCTGAAAAGACAGGGCATAAAAGGAGGCGAGCGAAATGCTTGAGCTTATTTCGGAAATAATCTATAACATCACCGGCAAGAAGGACATCACCCCCG
>CAYPHO010000517.1:471-1676 GCA_964410245.1 uncultured Treponemataceae bacterium
TACGGACCTCATCAAGGACCTTGAGCTGACCTCGTTCGACGTGATGAACATCATCTGCGCTTTTGAGGAACGCTTCGATACGAGCATCCCCACGCGGGACGTGTGGAACCTCCATCTTGTGAGCGACATAATAGAATATATGCGGCGGCAAGGGATAAGCGAGCCGTGACGCACGGCTTGGAGGCCGCCTTTGAGCTTGGCGGCGCGTATATAGCGATCGCCTCGGCGGAGGGGAGAAAAAGCGGCGAGCTCCTTTTCCAGCTCGACATGAATGTCGAGTGTCCCATTCAGGAATCGGGACCCGGAGCATCCGGAGCCATATTTTTCGATTGCCTTGATCGCGGCGTCCTTGACCCTGGGATCGGCGGTGAGTCCCAGGTAATTGTTCGATCCCAGCATGATGGTCCGGTGGCCGTCCATCATGACCTCGGTGTTCTGCCCTGAAGTCAGCATGTGGAAATAGGGATAGACGCCCAGCGCCATGGCTTGGTCCGGCCGTGTATAATCGCGGCACTTCTGAAACAGATCCATTGGTCCACTCTCCTAGCTCTTGAGATGATATGCCAAAAAGCGGTAAAATTGATTCAGGCTAATGATAGCACACGCATATAAGCTTGAGAATAACAAAATCTTATGAATGCCGCATATAAAAAGCGGTGACAATCGACGATCATCACGGAGGAGACGGGTATGAAAGCAAGTATTGACAGGGCATTATGCATTGGCTGCGGACTGTGCGAAGAGATTTGTCCGGAGGTGTTTGCCATGGGGGACGATGCGATTGCATTGGTCGTCCTGGAAGCCGTGCCGCCGGAACTCGACGAAAAAACGCGCGACGCGGCGTCTTCCTGCCCCGTGGAAGCGATCTTGCTGTCATGAAGGGTCGTCAGCGACGGGGATCTTCGTCAAAAACCTTTTTCTTGAATGGGTCGATGTACAGGCTGTAAGGCCCAAGCGTCCCATCCTGGTCCGTGTGAAAGATGATGTGGACGGCGAGCGTGCCTTTGTGCCGGATAATCTCGAATTCCGGCTCACGCCAGTTCAGGATGTGAGGATCTCTGTTTGTGTAATCGTATGCGATCTGGAGATATTCGTCCGGGTTGAAATATTCACGGAAAAAGGCAGAATACAAGATAAAAAAGCAAACAAGGCCAACCAGGATGTAAAGGATCGTTTTCCGCAGCTGATATCTGTTCATGCACAAT
>CAYPHO010000518.1:0-1672 GCA_964410245.1 uncultured Treponemataceae bacterium
AGAGCGCGAGGTATAGGCTCTCGCAGACGCCGGCCTCGCAACGGCGCTCGCGGATGTGCCGCTCGTACTCCTCGCGGAAATAGCCCAGGGTCGTCAGCACGGGATTGGCCGAGGTCTGCCCCAGGCCGCAGAGCGCCGTGTCCTTGACCGCCCTGCCCAGCTCGTCCAGCAAGTCGAGCTCGGCCTCGGAGGCCTCTCCCCGGGAGACGCGCTCCAGGATGCGCAGCATCTGCGACAGCCCCTCGCGGCAGGGGACGCACTTGCCGCAGGACTCTCCCGCGGTGAAGCCGACGAAGTAGCGGGCCACGTCGACCATGCAGGTGTCCTGGTCCATGACCACCATGCCGCCCGAGCCCATGATCGCCCCGAGCGCGGCCAGGGACTCGTAGTCGACGGGCGTCTTGAAGAGCTTCGCGGGTATGCAGCCGCCCGAGGGCCCGCCCGACTGGACGGCCTTGATGCGCTTGCGCGGGCCCGCCCCGCCTCCCATCCCGTAGATCATCGACTCGAGGCTCGAGCCGAGCGGCAGCTCGACGAGGCCCGTGTTCCGCACCTTGCCTACCAATGAGAAGACCTTCGTGCCCGAGCTCGAGGCGGTGCCGAAGCCGGCGAACCACTCGCCGCCCCTCGCGACGATGACGGGCACGTTGCACCAGGTCTCGACGTTGTTGATGTTCGTGCTCTTGCCGAGGTAGCCGCGCTGGGCGGGGAAGGGCGGGCGGGGCATGGGCCGGCCGGCCTTGCCCTCGGCGCTCGCGATGAGGGCCGTCTCCTCGCCGCAGACGAAGGCGCCCGCTCCGGTCACGACCTCGATATCGAAGGAGAAGCGCGTGCCGAGGATGTCCCTGCCCAGCAGCCCGGCCGCGCGAGCGTCGGCGATCGCCCTCTCGAGGCGGGCGATGGCCAGGGGATACTCGGCCCTGACGTAGACGATGCCCTCCCGGGCGCCCATGGCGTAGGCCCCGATGGCCATGCCCTCGACGAGCATGTGGGGATCGGACTCGATCTCGTTGCGGTTCATGTAGGCGCCCGGATCGCCCTCGTCGGCGTTGCAGACGACGACCTTGCCCTCCGAGGCCTGCGCGGCCATGATCTCCCACTTGCGATAGGTCGGGAAGCCGGCGCCGCCGCGGCCGCGGAGCTTCGATTTCTTGAGCTCCTCGACGACCTCGGCCTCCTTCATGGAAGTGAGGGCCTTGACGAGGCCGGAGTAGCCGCCCGCGCCGAGGTACTCCTCGATGCTTTCCGGATCGATCAGGCCCGAGTCGCGGAGCACGATCTTTTCCTGGCCCTTGAAGAAGGGAATCTCGTTCCACGAGGGCAGGAAGGGGAAGGCCGAGCCGTACTCGACGGAGGAAGTCCGGAAGTCCCAGGATTCGATCTTCGCCGCCGCGATCCGCGCCAGCCGCTCGAAGGCGGCCTCGTCCGAGACGCCCTCTACGAGCTTCCTGGCCGACGAGGCCTTGGCCTCGGTGAAGAGCAGGAGCGGCTTCCCCGGGCGGTAGGCCATGACCAGGGGCTCCGCGGCGCAGAAGCCGAAGCAGCCGACCCTGCGTACGGCGATATCGAGTCCGGCCGCCCGCTGCCCGAGGGCCTCGTAGAGGGCGTCCGCCCCGTTCCCGATGCCGCAAGTGCCCAGCCCCACCGAGAGGAAGGGCCGCGGGGGGCGAAT
>CAYPHO010000519.1:0-1671 GCA_964410245.1 uncultured Treponemataceae bacterium
ATCTCCCGGTACGGTAAAGAATCACGTCTACAATATCTACGAGAAGACCGGCGTCAAGAACCGGGTCGAGCTATCCCAGCTCTTCGCTTGAGAGGCGGCCATCCGGCCGCCTCTCATCCTTCGTTACGCGTCTACAGCCGATTCCCGCCCGAATGTGAAGAACGGCATATACCCTTCGCGCTTCCTCCGCGCTAGTAGTCGTGCCTAGGCTCGGCCGGCATGGGCCGTGGACGAGAGGAAGCGCGGCTTCCTCGCATTGAATAATAGGAGGAAGCTTATGCGTCAAAGAACACGGATCCATCGAGGCCTCGCGGCCCTCTTCGCGCTCGGACTGCTCTTCGCCTGCGACAATCCCGCGGGGGACGATCCGCAGGGCCCGGACGAGGAGACGCCGGGCCTTTCCGCTCCGACCGCTTCGGCCGTCGCGGCGTCCTCATCCTCGATTACCGTATCGTGGTCCTCGGTCAGCGGGGCGGCGAGCTATATCGTCTACCGCTCCGGCAGCGCCGCGGGTCCCTTTTCGGTGCGGGCGTCGAGCCAAACGGGGAACTCGTACTCCGATTCGTCCTTAGCCGCCTCGACTGCCTACTATTACAGGGTTTCGGCCGTCGCGGGCGCCGTGGAGGGGCCGATGTCGGCCATCGCATCGGCGACGACCCAAGCGACGCCTACGACTCCCGTCATCGGACTGTCCGCGACAAGCCTCTCGGCGAGCGCGACGGCAGGCGGGTCCAGCCCGGCGGCGCAGACGGTCGGCGTCAGCAACGCGGGAACCGGAAGCCTTACGGGCCTGTCCGCCGGCGTCACGTATACGAGCGGCTCCGGCTGGCTCTCGGCCTCGCTTAATTCGACTAACGCTCCCGCGACTTTGACCGCCGGCTTCAATACCGCCTCGCTGGCGGCGGGCAGCTACGCGGCGACGATCAGGGTCTCCTCCTCGGTCTCCGGGGTGGCCTACGAGACGGTAGCGGTCGGCCTTACGGTCTCCTCGGCCGCGACCTATACGCTAGCCACCTCGGTCAGTCCCAGCGGGGCGGGCAGCGTGAGCCGCAGCCCGAACGCCTCCAGCTACGCCTCGGGAACGGTCGTAAGCGTGACCGCGACTCCTAATTCAGGCTATGTCTTCAGCTCCTGGAGCGGGGCGGCGACCGGCTCCGCCAATCCGACGACGGTGACCATGAACTCGAACAAGAGCTTGACCGCGAATTTCACGGCCGCGCCGGTCGTCCCGACCATCTCCGCTCCTTCCTCGGCGACCTCCGAGTTCCAGGTCACCCTGGGCTATTCCTGGCCCGGCCTCGGCGCTACCGACGATCGCTACGAGCTCGAGGCATCCTATACCCAGGCCTCGGGATACTTCTCGATCTTCACCGGCGCGAACGGCGTCCGGACGAATCCCATGCCCGTCTACATCACTCCGGACGCGTCGGATATCGGCAAGATCCTATACTTCCGCGCCAGGGTCCGAAGCAACGGAAGCTATAGCGGCTACAGCCAGGTGCGCGCGGTATCCGTGCCGAATCTCGCCATGACCCTAGTCGCGGACGCCGACAACACGGTGATCTACAACAGCGCGAATTCGAGCGTCGCGAATACGGTCTACTCGTCCGGCGATATCTCGGTCGGGACGAATTACTTCTATAACATCGCGGGACTCGGGGGCTCTATAAG
>CAYPHO010000520.1:0-701 GCA_964410245.1 uncultured Treponemataceae bacterium
TCGGCCAGAGCGGCCCGCGTACGCTCGACCAGGGCCGCGACCTCGTCGTATGGCTCGCCCCGGATGCGGGCCAGCTCACGCACCAGGACCTCGATCTGAAAGCGGCCGTACTCGCGATCCGTATATAGCGTGCCGTCGATATCGAAGAGGAACGCGTCGATACGCTCGGGAACGCGATAGAGCCTCAAAGTCAGAGCGGGAGCGTCGGCTGGTGAGCGGCCTGCGCGGCCATCGCCTTCTTGATCTTCTTGGCGATGATCTCGCGGTTGTCGAGCATGGGCGACAGGCTACGGTTATGGTGCAGGAGCGATATGATCTGCGCGAACAGCGTGGTCACGTCGGCCTCGATGTACCACTCCTTCTTGAGGAGCTGGCCGTGGTGCACGGCGTTCGTTCCGATTATCCGGTAGAACAGACCCTCGCGGTAGGCCTTGTCGAAGTCGTCGATCGCGTTTGCCGAGAACAGCGGTAGCGATACGGCGCAGATCACCTTCGTGGCGCCCTGGTCCTTGAGGTAGCGCATCGCCTTGAGCAGGGTGCCGCCGGTGCCGAGCATGTCGTCGGCCATGAACACGATCTTGCCGTGGATGTCGCCGAGCAGCTTCATCTCGGTGATGTTCGAGTCGTTCGCGTCCTTGGTGACCTTCGAGTAGTCGCGCTCCTTGTAGAGCAGGGCGAGCGGCTTCTTGAGGCTCGTGGCG
>CAYPHO010000520.1:738-1671 GCA_964410245.1 uncultured Treponemataceae bacterium
ATGCCGGCCAGCTTCTCGATGACCTGGTACGAGGCGTGCAGGTTCTCGAGGCGCAGCTTGTTGAAGCAGTTCTCTATCTCGCGGGAGTGTATGTCGAGGGTGATGATGCGCTGGACGCCGTAGTTCTCGAGGATCTGCCCGAGCCTCGCGGCGGTCAGGCCCTCGCGGCCCTTCTTCTTGTGCTGCCTGGAATACGGGTAGGCGGGCATGACCAGCGTGATGCGCTCGGCGCCGGCCTGGATGGCCGCGTCGATCGTGACGAGGGTGTTCATCACGTGGTCGTTGACCGAAAGCTCCCGCTCGTCGCGGCCTTCGTTGAACTTGCAGGGCTGGCGATTCTCCACGTCCTGGAAGATGTACAGGTCCTTGCCGCGGATGGAGTCGAGTATCTCGGTCTTGATCTCCCCGTTCGCGAACCAGGTATAGCGCGCGTTGACCTTGAAGCGGGGGGCGCGGTACTCGTTGACGTTGCCCGGGATGCATAGCATCGACGAGTAGACGTCGTTTGCGAAGTTGATCTTCCGCGTCACCAGTTCCTTGGAGATGTGGTAGCGGTCGGACATCACCTGGACCTTGCGCTCGAAGCGGTGGCGGTAGATGGTGGACAGGCGCCGTAGGACCTGTTCGGCGAAACGCTCGCCGCCGGGGCATGCTAAGAGCCCGAGTTTGGTTGGGTCGGAATAATTCATGCGCGCGCCTTCGTGGGGAGGAGTTATTTCAGGATACTCGCGGCCAGGCGTTTGGTCAAGGCGAGAGCGAGCCGCGCCCCCCATGCAAACGGGGACCCGGAGCCTCGAAAGGCCCCGGGTCCCCAATCGCCTCGTGCGGTCGCTAGCGGACGCTTACCAGCGGCCGCGTCCGGACTGGGCGCCGCCGCGTCCGCCGTCGAAGCCGCCCGCCATGCCGGCGCGACCCATCATGCCGCCGAACTGC
>CAYPHO010000521.1:0-1668 GCA_964410245.1 uncultured Treponemataceae bacterium
GCGGAAGACGAACTGGACCTTGGTGGTCCAGTCCAAGTGCTGCTCGGCGCCGGATAGGGTGATAGCGCAGTACTGGTCGTTCACGAAATCGCGCGGTCCAAAATAATTGGAACTCACGGCCGTAGTGAATGAGGAGCCGGTGTTCTGGAAGACGAGAGTGCTTAAGTCCGCCATGGTGAAGGCGTCTGCTCTCACGACGGGCAGGGATGTCAGGGCTTGGCTAAAGGAGGAATCGCGGATGGGATCCTCGGCCCCGCTTCCGTCCTGGGTATGGAATTCCACGCGATCGATGAGGTAGCCGGAAGCCTGGGGCACCACCTCGAAGATCCCGGTGGGATGGGCGATCTGGGGCTTCTCCACGTCCCAGCCGGCTCCCTCGATCGCGTTGATCGTTTTCGTGTAGCCGTTCGCGTAGCCTAAGGGAGCGGCGGTGTCAAAGCGCGGCTCCAAGGGGCAGCCGTGGGCGTCTTCGATCAAGTCATTATACGGAACAGTGGGGAACTCGCCGACCGGGTCCGTCAGGTTCATGAAGTAGCCCGGCCAGAGGCGATAGATACCCGCGACATTCGACCTTCCGCCCACGGATATGTAGAGCCCGAGGGTTCCGTAGGTATTAGCTTCTGTTCCCACCTGGGCTCGATAGAGGGTGTTCACCTGCGCCGTAGGGTCGCGCGAGCCCTTGCTGACCGCTCCCGGGAAGGAGAGGTAGCCCGGGTATACCTGGTTCCCGCCAGATTCCGACAGTTCTCCCCCAGGAGTAGCTGCGGCGCGCCGTCGAGTCGGCGATGATAAATCCCGCCGCCGATCCGATGTTCACCGGCTCCGAGTAGCGGAGCTGGAGGTAGTTGTGCCCGTCGAACTCGTTTGCGGGGTTCGGGTCTCCCGCGGAGGAAGCTCGGCCGGCATAGACGCGGCCCAGGACGGGGCGACAGGCGTCGGCGACGCCTGCGTAGATGGCGGCGCCGGCATAATGGGAGACGCGGTTCTTATGATCGTCGCGTAAGGATTGGAAGACGCCCGCCGCGGCTTTAAGGATCTGCAGATTCGCCACGGCTGTCTGGTGGTTCCCGCTACGGTCCGTGCTGTTCGCCGTTCCGGATCCGCCTCCGTCCGCGTCAGTGTTCCATGTATCGGTGATCGCAGATTGCAGGTAGAAAACTTGGATATCTCCCGCTCCATTTGTTCCCGTCGTGCAACCGGGGTCGGTGTATGACCCGGTAAACTCCCCTGCGCCGTCGTTAAAGTGGATCGACGCCACGGCGGCCGATATCTCGTTCTGCGAATTCTCGAAAAGGGAAGCCGCTCCCGATACGGGATCGATGGCGATCTCGACGCGGATCACGTTATCGTAGATGGTAACGGTCCCGATAGAAGGATTGCCGGCCGTACCGTTTCGGAGCCTCGCTTCACCGATATCGATGTTCGTATTGCTCAGGGAGAGGGCCACGCCCTGCTGCTGGGAGGCCGACACCCAATAGCTCGCCGTACAGTTGGTTACTGCCATATTGTACATTTCCGCAAAGGCGACGTTCGCGTCATCGGTGTTTGAATCGAGGACGAGGTTCCATGCCCCGCCTGGATTGAGGTTCACGCCGTTTGCGTAGAAGTTGAGTCCGGCGCGGAGGCTTCGGCCAGGGAGGTTCGCGGTATTGAAGGCTCCTGTGTATG
>CAYPHO010000522.1:0-1666 GCA_964410245.1 uncultured Treponemataceae bacterium
GACACCGAAGCCCTTCAAGTAGGCGATGTCGACGCCCTTGACCAACACACAGGAGAATCCTGGACCGCCGGTCTTCTCGAGATATGCGCCCAAGTAGGAATCGATCGCCTTTTTCCTCTCACCTGACAAGCCTGCCTGGGCCGAGGCGGCAGGCGCCGAGATCGCGACGAGAAGGAAGATAACGGCGAACGACATATGGCACGAGTCTGGTTTTCGCATTCATCACTCCACGATAAGTTCGCGCACGTTGAGTTTCTTCACCGAACGCGATGGTACCCAGGCCGAGAAGCCCGAGAAGAGGCAGAGGGCGGCGGAAGCTGCGAGCGCGGCGGGCCACGAGAAGGGCAGATTGAAATTCCGATACCCTAAGCTGGAAAGGAGCAGGGCCATGAGGGCTCCTTGGAAGGCAAGGGCCGCGATACATCCGGCGATCCCGGACGCCAAGCCGACTGCCATGCTCTTTAGGCACACGATCCGCCGGATTTGCCGCGGCGCCATTCCCAGGGTCTTGTAGATGCCGAAGACCCGGCGGTTCTCTTCTATCTCCATAACTACGTTGGCGTTGATTACCGCGAAGCTAGCGGCCAGGATAATAAGGACGAAGGCCGATATGATGGCGAGCGCCGCGCTAATCAACTGGCGGAGGGTCGAGGAAACGACCTCGAGGGTGTCTTTCGCATCGATGGCTTCTCCGTAAGCGGTTTCCACGGATTCGATGAACTCCTTCCGGTTGGATGGATCGCGCAACATGACGAAAGCGAAATCGAACTTCACGCCCGGATCTCCCCGCGCGTATCCCTCCCTCAGGAGTCGGAATCCCGTTCCCATGTTATTGATCCACTGGAACGACCCGACGATGGTGAAGCTGAGCCTCTTTCCGGCAATAATCACTTCGATGGCGTCGCCGATTTTCTTTCCGTAACGCTTCATGCTATTGGTCGCCAGGGATATCTCGCCCGAATCGCGCGGATTACGCCCCGCGATGTTCCTAAATCCGGTTACATCCATATCGCCGTCGATGACGTATCCATTAACCTGATCGGCCGGATGGCCTGATATGAACGGTACGTTTGCAGTTTGCGAAGCTATCGGAAAGATCTCCTCGACCCTTTCATCGCGAGCTAATTCGGCCCACAATCGATCGCGTTCGACGGAAATTCGGCTGACACTCGGCCTGGTGACGATGACTTCTCCAGCGCCATAGCCCCAGAAATCCGGCGTAATCCCTTCCTTGGCGAAGAAGGTCGCGAAGTCGACGCCGAAAACGAGAAGGAAGGAAGCGAGCATGATCGTAATACCGTTGGCGACGCTTCGTCCCTTCCGCCGCGACAACTGCTTCAAGGCAAGAACGGCCGTAAGCGGCAGGGTCTTCACGGCTCGTAAACGAATGGTCGACTTGCCAAACGTGGCGCCTTCCGCCTCTCCAAGGCGTATCGCTTCCACCGCCTTGATCCTTCCGGCCCGCCTCGAAACCAAGACCGCGATTGCTGTAATCAACAGCGGAAAAACGACAAGGAGAAGAATCCCCAAGCCCAAAGGATATTCCACCGTACCGCCGGGACTAACGGAGACGAAAAGCACCCGCTGCAGGAAAGAGCCCGCGAAAAAAGCCCCGATCAAGGCAAGGGGGACCGCGACAAGGCTGATGACGAGGAACTGCGCTCCA
>CAYPHO010000523.1:0-1665 GCA_964410245.1 uncultured Treponemataceae bacterium
TCCTCGAACATAATCGGTTGTGTCATCGGTCATAGTGCCGCTTGAAGTCTCTTTTGCCCATCCGTGGCCAGATTGAAAATTACTAATCACCGTTTCAAATGGACCGGCAAGACGCGCATGCTTGGTAAATTTATCACCAAACTTTGGCTGATCCATACCCAGCAAGTTCATACTCAACGGTTCTTAGCCTCCACAAGAACCTGAAAAACACTTGCACTGCCTGAAACATTGCTTTGAAAACCAACCCGGATAAACGCGTAGGAATCACTAAGCGCTTGCAACTGAGCCGAATTAGCTGGCAAAACTTGGTTTTGACCGTTAGGCAATGGACTCCATTTAATGTTGGGGTCGATAGCGCCGTAAAACGTGTACTTAACCGGGTAGCTTCCTGAGTTGATGGCTTGGAAAACGGCTTTGGAAAACAGGCGCATATCAAAAACACTGCTAAACTGCTCAGCATCTGTAGTCGCAACGTTATCGGCAAACAACTTTTTGCGCTCGCTAACTTGACCATTCAAACCGAAGGTTTCTTTTCCAGAAGCGGGTAACGCAAATTCACTCAAACCTTAAACCTCAAGCAATTCTGAGGTTACGGAATAAACCGCATAAAAGACTTAACATATAAGGACAAACCTGAAACACATATCTATGGGAAAAGGTCTACCGCTTGATTGCTAAATAAGCTATTTCACTGTTAATGTCATGTTGATTTCGTCCTCAAGCCAAATCTCATTTACTCTAATCTGGTAATGCACAAATAAAATATACGTGCCTGCCTCATTAGCTTCGAACTGGTATGCTTTAGTTATTTTTTCGTTTGCCTTAAAAACTTGCAAGTATCCTTCCGATGTTTCAACCAGGGTTGTATTGTCTTTGATATTATAGAAAATAAATTGAAACTGGTGTCCGTTCGAAAGCATATTGACATCTTTACCGCTTTTATTAGTTATTGTCGCGTTGAAAGCGATTTGTTCACCTACATTATAGCTGGTTTTAGGCAAGTGCATTTCC
The DNA here is from genome assembly GCA_964410245.1 of uncultured Treponemataceae bacterium. GTDB lineage: Bacteria > Spirochaetota > Spirochaetia > Treponematales > Rectinemataceae > CAZXXZ01. Next base: position 1,012 of record CAYPHO010000523.1, read on the forward strand.
AGCGGAAAATCTTTTTCGTTAAAGGTCAAATTCGGCATTGCCTCTATTGTAGAAAGCTTTGTAGCGTTTAGGTAATAATACCCGCCTTCTAAATCGGTAGATTCCCATTTTCCGGATAATTCTACAAGAGACCCATAAGTGGGGTTCGTTAAACCAGCTGGTTTTGTAACCACAAGAATAAATTGGTTATTTGGCCCTGCTCTATGTTCGCTTTGGCAATCAAGTTGGAAATCCTCAAACATAGGCGCCAGTGCATGGTACCTAACGATTCCTATAGTGGTAATTGACTTACCTCTAAATTCGTCTGGGTGGGTTGCTAAATAGTACATATCAACATAGTTGTCTGTTGCAGTTTCCTCCGGTGTATCCGATATAGACGCAAGTATCATTGGTGCTAGTGCTATTGTTAATAAAATAAAAACAACCAGAAAGCTTAAGCCGATATACAACTTTTTTTTCGGGAATTTTGTAGTTTGCGGAATACCCACCTTATCACCTACTGCTAACACATGTTCATTATATTTAGTTCTACTCTATAGAACAGCTAGAAGGAGTGCAGGGTACACCACATCGCTGGAAAAGGTCATTGCTTCAAGTTAGCGGTTTTTCGATGCCTTCTGAAAAGCAAAGCGAATACTATAACAACCGCAAGAA
>CAYPHO010000524.1:0-1665 GCA_964410245.1 uncultured Treponemataceae bacterium
GTTTCCACCCCTTTACCTGCGTAGACATCGAACAGTCGGAGTTCGCGCAGGTAGGGCCCCGCGGCCGCGGTCGCGGTGGCTTCCAGCTCGCCCCAGGACACGGTGTCGGCAACGATGAATGCGAGGTCGTCCTTTTCCTGCTCGACCTTTTGCCTTCCCCATCTCCAAGCGTGGTATTGATGCATGCCGTCGTTGCATCGGTGCGGTTTGATAATGTGAAAGCCATCGAACCGCCGAGGATCATCTATGTCTGTCGTTCGTACTTCTGCCGTCTCAACATTGAAGTGAATGTTGAACACCAAGTTCGGGCGGGTCACTTCGTTGAAAGCTGAGTTGGTGTTATAAAGCTGGTTCTTAAGCACGAACTCACCTTTGGCATCACTCAGCACCGAATACTCAAATCCCTTGTAGGCGCTCGGCATGTAAGACTTCGCCCACTCGACTTGCACCTTGAACTCGTCAATCATCTCTTGGTCCCGTGCCCATACCACAATGAACTCGTGGGTTAGTGCAGCTCCATGCGCCGAAATCTGTCTACCCTTGAGGTTGTTCACCCATGCAAGGGTATTGACGTAGTTCTCCTCGCCGAAGAGACCAGCGAGCATGCTCCGAAGGTTCACAACTTCATTGTGGTCAATGCTAACAGCGATAATCCCATCTTGACGAAGCAGATTCCTGGCTACCTTCAGCCGCGGATACATCATGTTCAGCCAGTCTGTGTGAAAACGTCCGCTTGCCTCAGTGTTGCTGCTGATTTTGGCGCCGCCCTCGACCTGCCCCGTCACCTCCAAGTAGTTCCTGATGCTATCCTGGAAGTTGTCCGGGTACACGAAGTCCTTCCCCGTATTGTATGGCGGATCGATATAGATGAGTTTCACTTTACGCGCGTAGCTCTTTTGGAGGAGCTTCAAGACTTCTAGGTTGTCGCCTTCGATCATCAGGTTCTGCGTAGTCTCCCAGTCAACGCTCTCCCCTGGACAGGGGCGGAGCGTCCCGGTTGATGGAGTTAGGGCGAGGCGGCGGGCTCGCCGCTTGCCGTGCCAGTTGAGGCCGTACTTCTCATCGGCATCGGTGACGGTTTTATCACCCACGAGGTGCTTGAGTACGTCCAGATTGACCGACGAGCCTTCCGGCCCTTCAGTGACGATCTCGGGGAAGAGAGCCTTGAGCCTCCCGACGTTTTCCGCCACGAGGTCGGGTGACTGGGTTTCGGGGTCGTTGGCTGTGAATTTCCTCATTAGTACCCTCCGGTCTACAGTCTGGCGCGCGCTAATGCGTGGGCTGCCTCGACGCGTTTTAGTTTCAGATTCAACTCCACCTTTCGCGCCATCTGCTTTTCCATATTTGCTGCTGTGCGAAGACGTGCTATTTCTGCCTCCAGCATTACGCACTCGTGCAGCGCTTCCTGCCGGGATGTTGACTGCTCCGCGCTGGCGACGGGCTGAAAGTTTCCCGTCAGCCGGGCTACCTGAAATGCAATCAGTGTATCCAACCAACCCTGGTATAGTGCGTGAATTGTCGAGTGGGGTTGCTTCGCCAGCGCCAAAGCCCTTCGGAACTCCTCGAAGTACGGGGCTTCGCTTCCAGTTTCACAGTCGACTGTGACCACTTCTCCATCGAGCACGGTCCTTTCGGTCTCGTTCAGCGCCCAACGCTTGTGTGCGG
>CAYPHO010000525.1:0-1662 GCA_964410245.1 uncultured Treponemataceae bacterium
TCATGCCCTATTGGACAGCGAAAACGGAATTCGGTTGCGGGCTATCGCGCGGCCCAGGCCGGCGGCCTTGCCTATCAGAGCTCGGCCAGCCGCTTCTCCGCCGCCGCGCGGAAGGGCTCGACCGCGAACGCGATGCCGATGGCCGAATATAGGATCGAGCAGAGGGCGATGGCTATGGGGACGCCGAGGCGCTCGACGCTGTCGATCCTCGAGAGCGCCTGCATCGTCGCCAGGAGGACGGCGATTACGGATGTCGAGGCGAGGAGCCGCTTCGCCGAGCGGAAGAACGCGATCGCGCGGCCGATCTCGGCCTTGGTCCCGCCGCCGGCGGCGACGCGATAGGCCCCGCCGAATCCCGAGGGGCCGAACGAAGCTAGAAGCAGGGCGGCGCTCGGTATCCAGGTCAAGGCGAACGATAGGGGCAGCAGTACCGTCCCGAAGAGCGTCGCGCCTAAGGCGGTCATGGCGGCCGCTATCGAGCCCAGGGCGATGGCGAAGAACAGGATCGAAGACCTGCGCATCAGTTCCTCCTCGAGCGCGTTATGGCGCGCTCGTATCGATGTCGATTCGTTTCAAGAGACTCCCGAGGGCGGATGGCGATAGGGCGGCTCGGATTGTACCGGCGATCGCCGGGTCGTCCAGGCTCCTCGCGAGGCCGGTCTCGACCCGCCCGAAGGCCATGGCGCAGGCCAGGCAGGCCGCGAGCGCCGCGGCCCAGGCGAGGTCGGCGGCGACCGAGGGCCGGCCCGCGCGCCCCTCGCCCGCGCTCCGAGCCCCGCGCCGGGTGCGCTTCGCCGCCCCGGCCGCCGAGTCGAGCGTCGCGCTCCATGCTATATCGCGCAACGCGGCCGGAGGCTCGGGCGGGCGCCTCGCCGCCGCCTGGGCCTTCAAGGCCGCCGCCAGCGCGCGCTCCGCCGCCGGCCCGGGCCCGTCGCGCGCCTGCCTATCGCCCATATTCCGCCTCCCATGCCGCCTTCAGGAGGCGGCGAATCTCGGACAGGCGCCATTTTACCGTGCCGACGGGCGCGCCTACCGAAAGCGCTATCTCGCCGCAGGCCGCGTCCCGGCCGTAGAAGAGCTCGGCTATCGCGCGGTCGCGCGGGCGAAGCCCGCCGAGGAAGCGTCGGGCGAACTCGGCCTCCGCCGCGTCCATGGCGAGTTCCTCGGGGCCTGGGTAGCGGCTCCGCCCCGATCCGTCCGAATCCGGGCCGAGGGCCGCCTCGCCCGCGCCGCGCGATCGGGCCCCTCGGCGGCGGCCGGACCTCAGCCGGTCCCGCGCGAGATTGCGGCCGATCGCGTAGAGCCAGGTCGAGAAGGAATGGCCGGGATCGTAGTCGAGTATCCGCTCGAAGGACTTGAGCAGCGCGTCCTGCGCGGCTTCCTCGGCGTCGCCCTCGTCCAGGCCCAAGGCCGAGAGGAAGGACGCGAGGCGGGGCCAGTAGCCCGACCACAGCTCGCGGAACAGCCGCTCCCGCTCCTCGCCGCCCATCCTGGCGCGGCGCGCGATCTCGATTCCGGGCGTCGATGTCATGCTTCCGCCGATGCCATGCGGGATATACGGCGCGCGACGGGGGCCGGTTGGGGAAATCGGCGGATCGCCCTAGGCGCGCGGCCGCTATTTCGGCCGGCGGCGGACCTGGAGGTCCTCCTGGGGGGCCTCGG
>CAYPHO010000526.1:0-1661 GCA_964410245.1 uncultured Treponemataceae bacterium
AACGCCTGAGCAAAGGGGCTGCAACCGTTGCGGCTTCCCGGCAGGCGATCCGGAGTAACAGTCTTATCGTCTGTTGATGCGTACAGGATGGCGCGTTTCTTCGACACAATAATGCCCGGCATGGCGGCGGGGATGGACGCGGCCGTGCCGGCATAGCAGCAGTTTAGGAAACACATGATATGCGTGCACGGGAGTGTGGCCAGCGTACCAAACAGCGTTTGGTGCATCAGATACGTCCCGGGCCTGCCGTATTCGGCAGAATGCGGCAGGATATACCCGGGATGATCCGGAACGCCGTGCCCGGAGAAGAAGAACACAAACAAGTCTTCTGATTCAAGGTGGCGTCGCGCTTCGTTGATGGCCTGAAGGATCTCGGCCCGCGTCCCACGCTCCTGGGGCTCGGAAGCTCCCACCAACGCCGGTCCCTGACTGGAGCCCAGGAGCTTCCCATCGGCATTGTACACCGTCCGAAACACACGATACACGTTGCTGGCGTCGTTCACTGCACAGGACAGGTTCGGAACCTGTATTTGGCCGCCATAGTCGTTGACGCCGACGCTCAAGATGTATATCTGCATCTACGAAATCTCCCTTGTCGGTTATTAACGCCCCCGTATTCTCCTCGCCTATGAGATGACGTCCGTTGTTGCATGGGATTTGTTCTTCTCCGCTACCATAGGATCCCATGTGAAATAACGGAACCCCACCGCAGGGCCGGCCGTGGCGTCCGTCACGATGAAACGCTCCGGTGACTGGATGCCGTGCAGCCAACTCCCCCCGGCTGTTTCCGTGGGCGATACCCATTCCGCGGCGTTTCCGACCAGGTTCCAGGCTCCACAGGTCGCCCGCCCTCCGGGCAGTTCAAACACCGGGATCGTTCCGCCATATCCCGACGCGGGGTGATTGCACAGGCCCTCGCTGTATTCGTTACCCCATGGGTACTTCCGGGGACAATCTCCATCACCCCGCTGCGGTTGGTGAACCGCCAACCGCCACAGGGTGGCGTTCATGGGCTCGCATCGGACTCCGAGCCTCTCGCTCTTCCACCGGCAGAACTCGAGCGCATCCTGCCATTCGACATACACGACGGGATGAAAACGCAGGTGAAATGGAAAGAACCATTTATCGCGGTTCGACCAGTGTCGGGGTAGGCTATGCCCGGTGTCGCGAACAAACTCCGCATATTCCGCGTTGGAGACCTGGTACCTCGCAATGTATGCATCATAACCGGCAAACACGTCCGGCACCCCGTTGAGTCTCAATGCGGTTGAAGGTCTCGCCAGCTTCACAAAACCCTGCCGGAACGGCGGGCCCTGGGCCAATTCAATGACGTCGCGAAAACCAGTCAACGACGGCAGCCGTCCGGGAGACATGTGGACGCGGTTCCCGCTCCCATCGAATGTTCCGCGGACCGCATGCTTGAGGGTACAGCCGAAGCACGTGGCGAGATTGACGCCACCCTCGGCGGCACTGCCACCCATTCTGGCGAAGTATGGGACATTCGCCTCATCCCAAAGCACTTGTCCGGTCAGTTCCCATGTGTTGCCGACAAGGTCTTCGGCCCCACAGGGGCTCTTGCCCTGAGGATGCTGATCGACGCGGGTCACGAAAAGCGACGGGTTGCTCTTTACCAGTTCGCAGGAATACATGCCGCGATGCTG
>CAYPHO010000527.1:0-1656 GCA_964410245.1 uncultured Treponemataceae bacterium
GCTCGAAAACAAAAAGAACTTTGGTGAAGCATGGCACGATACGGGCTATATTATTGTCTGGGAAGACGGTAGACCTTATCGCCCTAACTATGTTTCGGAGCTGTTCACAGGGTTTCTAAAGAAACATGGATTGCCCAAAATCGTGCTTCATGAGTTGCGTCACACCTTTGCCAGCATATCCAACGAAGCTGGCGTCCAGGAATTCAATATCGGGAAAGCAATGGGGCATGCCAATGTCAGCACGACAAAGAAAATATATACTCACCTTTTTGACGATAAACACACGGCAGCGGTAGATGCCGTGGCAAATCTAATAGATGAAAAGAGGGAGAGAGCGGATGCTGAATGAATGGGCAAGGATCGAAGAATTGAGGCTGCAGGAAGAAAATCCGTTTGAGTACAAGCTGATGCAGAAGAACGGAACTTTAGACAACTATCTCGAGAAATATGGGAAAGATGCTGCTGAGCAAGCGGCGATTATTTACAGAAATCTGGATACAAAGATGGTTTTTGCTGACGAAGACAAATTGACCGAAAATCAGAGAAGAAATCGTATCCGTGAAATGACCAGAGAGTTTATGATGTATGATTAATATTTAATGATAAAATGCAACTGAAAAATAGTTGCAATCTTCGAATGAGGAGCATATAATATGGGTAGAAATGATAAGCTATTGGAGAGGATAAGAAGAAAGCCGAAAGACTTCACATATGATGAACTGAGGCGATTGCTGGCTGGTCTGCAATGCATTGAAGACACGAGTGGCAGAACGTCCGGCTCTCGCGTGGCATTTATCCATCAGCCGACGCAGGCAATTTTGAGATTGCACCGCCCGCATCCGGGCAACGAACTGAAAGCTTACCAGGTCGATAACGTACTGGAATTCTTGAAGTCGATTGGAGTGATTTGAATGAAGAATATGATGGAATACAAAGGCTATTATGCACATATTGAATACAGCGACGAAGATAACTGCTTTTTTGGTACGATTGCCGGTATTACCGATGTGATCAGCTTTGAAGGTAACAGCACGGCGGAACTTAAGGAAGCATTTATCGAAGCGGTTGAGGATTATTTTGACCTTTGCAAACAGCAATGTAAAGAACCGCAGAAAGCCTACAAAGGTAGCTTTAATGTACGCATTGATCCTGAGCTGCATAAACGCGCAATGCTTACTGCCATGTCGGACAATATCTCGTTAAATCAACTGGTTGAACGGGCTGTTGCGGATTATGTGAAACACCCACAATAAAAGCTTATTCTGGTTTCTTGTATCTTCGATCTTGATTAACCCACTCCATAAACTCATCCTTGCTCAGCGTACCCGAAATACATTGATCACGCTTTTCTCTGGCCTCGTCCGACCATTCAAGGAACTCTGCCTGTGTCATCGCGCCGACGCGAACGCGGGAATGATTACGTTTGTACGCCTTGTGAAACTCCTTACGGATCGGGTCGGCATGAACCTTATCCATGTACTTGTTGAGCGCTCCTACATCCTGACACGTCTTTCCCGGCTGGTCGTCCAACCGGCGCGAACAATATTCGATGTCGCTTCTTCCGTCCAGGATGAAATACCTGCTGCAGTTCGCACACTTTATTATCTGTATACCCTGAGATATTATTTTCATTAGCTCAAAGCGCATTAGCGCCCA
>CAYPHO010000528.1:0-1652 GCA_964410245.1 uncultured Treponemataceae bacterium
GCGTGCGGCTACCAAGGAGGGCCGGCCGCGTTCGAGCGGATGGCTCAGGGCTACGGCATCGACCTCGCGGGCGTTGACACGAAGGCGATCGTGCAAGCCTGGCGCCGTCTGCACGCCCCGAGCGTGGCGTTCTGGGGGGAGCTTCAGCGGGCCTTCGCGGGCGCGTGCGAGGGACGCTGGGGCGACGTTGCGTGCTTCAGCGTCGGGCCGTCAAGCAACGGCAAGGACGTCGCGATCGTGCTCCCCAGCGGGCGCCCGATCGTCTACCGAAACGCCACGTATTCCCCAGGCAAGCGCGAGTCTCTGGCGTTCGATGGGCTCTTAAACGGCACGATCGTTCGCGAGCACACTTACGGCGGGAAGCTAGCCGAAAACGCAATCCAGGCGCTCTGCCGCGACTTGATGGCGGACGCCCTCGTTAGAGCTGAGCGCGCTGGCCTGGCTCCCGTCCTGCACGTGCATGACGAAATCGTGTGCGAGGTAGACTTCGCGCAAAAAGACCTTGCGGCAGAAGAGCTACACGGCATAATGAGTCGTCCCCCGGAGTGGGCCGCGAGCTTCCCGCTCACGGCCTCGGGGTTCGTCGGAAGGAGATATCGAAAGTGAAGGAAGTCGAAGCCCTACTGCAGCGTCTCGTCATCGAGCGCACCGAAGCCGAGCGCGACCGCGCCCGAGCAGAGGCGCGCAAGGCGGAAGCCGAAGCTCGGACCGCCGAGCTCCAAGAACGCTACATAGCTAGGCTCATGGCTGAAGCCGTGAGCCCTGGGAAGGTGATGTCATGACCCCGAAAGACCGAATCGAAATCGCAATCTACTACACGCTTTGCGCGGTAATCGCCCTGGCGTATGCCTGGGTCACAGCATATCTGGGGGCGCCATGATCGTTCGCATCTTTGACTCCCGCGAAGAGCTGTACCGCGTAAGCGAAGGCCGCTATGCTTTCAAGCTGACTGACCATATCGACTTGCACGTGCTGGATCTAGGCTCCTGCTGGCAAGCGGAGCTGCACCACGCCGACTTCTGCGGCCCCCTGCTAACGAACGGAGAAAACAGCACGGACGCGCAAGCCGCAGTGGACGCGCTGTGCGCGCTGTACCTGGAGATCGAGGAGGCAATGTCATGAGCCGAGTAGAATTCGTTTCCTACGACGGAGACTACCCCAATCTCTGCTATGGCACGCTAGTGCTGCGAATCGACGGCGCCGAGATAGCACTGCCGCCAGGAGCGCTTAGCCCCGGCGGGCTAATCACGGAAGATTACACGACGGAGCTCGGACCCTGGAGCTTTAACGCGGACAAGCTCCCACCTGGATTCCCAGAGACAGAAGCGCTAGACGTCGTCAACGCAAACGTCCCCTGGGGGAGATGCGGAGGATGCATATGAATCGCCAGCACGAATTCTTGTGGATCGACCTAGAGATGACCGGGCTCGTTCCAGGGCGCGATCTGATTCTCGAGTTCGCCGCGGTCCTCGCGGCTGACGACCTCGATGGGGACATGTCCGTCGTTGAGGAGTATCAGGGCGTGATCCGGTGCACGCGGGAAATGCGCGAGGGCGTGCTCCCGGATCAGTTCGTCACGCAAATGCACACTCGCAACGGGCTGTGGGCTGAGTGCGCCGAGAGCGACACGACGATTACCGAGGTAGAGGAGT
>CAYPHO010000529.1:0-1651 GCA_964410245.1 uncultured Treponemataceae bacterium
TCGTTCTCGAGGACGGCGAGGCGGCATTCCGAGAAGTCCAGGATGAAGCGGATCTCCTGCTCGGTCGCATCGCAGCCGCGCGGGACATCCGCCGCGCCCAGTCCCATGACGGCCAAGTCGGTCGCGAGCCATTCCTTGCGGTTGTCCGAGATGAGGCCCACGTGGTCGCCCCTCGAGACGCCGATCTCCAGGAGCCCGGCCGCGATGGCCCGCACCTCGCCCAGGAGCGAGGAATAGCTTATCGGCTCGAATTCGCCGGCCGCGTTCTTCGAGAACTGGGCGGGAATGTCCGGGTAGCTCGCCGCTCGCGCCAGGAACATCTGGGGAACCGTATTTTCCATGTGGCCCTCCGTGCAGTGGCCTTACATATTAACTCTTGGTGTAAAAGTGTGCAAGACAAATGTCTACAAGGCAGGCGCGGATTCCGCGGCCCCGCTCGGGCGGCTCCGAGGCCGGCGGCGGCCCCGCCCTCGGCCGCGCGCGCTCGGCTCCGAGCCTATCCCCTCTGGATCGTGAGCGCGTCGCCCGGGACCTCGAGGAGGTAGTCGTCGATCGCCTTGCGCATGGCGTCGAGGCTCGCCGCGTTCTGAAGCTTCCATTTGATGTGATGGGCGAAGCTGAAATTGTCGGCGAAATAGAAGAAGAAGCGCCGGGCCCGGGGCAATCGGAAGTCCGGCGGGAGCCTCGCCTCGATGAGCTCGAGCATGCGGAGCGCCGTCGTTCGCAGGTCGATCTCCATCGAGAAATCCGCCGAGCCTTCCCTCCCTCGTAGTAGGGCGAAGATCCAGGGCCTGCGCGCGGCCTCGCGGCCGATCATGATGCCAGCGGGGGAATAGCGCGCGACCCTGTCGCTATAGCCCTCCCAATCCCTGACGTCGCCGTTGCCGACGATGGGCACGCTCATCTCCGATGCGAGGCGCGCGACATAGTCCCAATGGCTCTCGCGGCGGAACTTCTGTCCTTCGAGGCGGGGGTGAACCGCGATGAAGTCGATACCCGCCTCGACGATGCCCCGGGCGAAAGCGGCCAGTCGCCCGTAGTCCTCGTCTGCTCCCAGCCGGATCTTTGCCGAGAGCCTGCCCTGCCATGCCGCCCTCGCCGAGCGCACCAGGGCGAAGGCGCCCTCGGGATCGCGCATCCAGGCCGCGCCCCCGCCGGCCTTCGTAATATGAGGGGCGGAGCAGCCGAAGTTGATGTCGGCTCCGAAGACGGGTGCCTCGGCCGTCCGGGCGAGCAGGTCGAGGGCCTGGGGCAGGCGCTCGGGCTTGGTCGCGTAGAACTGGCAGATCGTGCGCTCGGGCAGGGGATTGGCGTCGAGGTACCACTCGTCGTAGGGCGAGCCCGAGACCATCGCGCCCGCGCTCGCCATCTCGGTATAGGCGTAATCGAGGCCGCCGAATCCCAGGATCAGCTCCCGGAGCGCCCGGTGCGAGAGCCCGACCATGGGCGCGAGGAAGAGCGATCGGGGAGGGAAGGGCGCGTCGGCCGGCATGGCGGCAGTATATCGGCCGCGTCCGAGCGCGTCATTGACCCTGGGGCCGCGCCCGGTGTATAAACGTCGGACACCCCGCTCCGGGCCCCCCGTCCGGGGATCGCCGATCCGGCCTTCGCGGCCATCCGTGATCGGATGTCGTAAGGGCGGGCCCAATCC
>CAYPHO010000530.1:0-1648 GCA_964410245.1 uncultured Treponemataceae bacterium
CCTCGTCCAGCACTCGGCGGGCTCGGGAAAGAGCTACACGATAGCCTGGTTGGCTCACCGGCTCTCGACCCTCCACGACCAGGACGACAAGCGAGTCTTCGACTCCATCGTCGTGGTCACCGACCGCCGCCAGCTGGACCGGCAACTCCAATCAACGGTGCGCCAGTTCGAGCAGACCCTGGGAACGGTCGAGAATATCGATACGACCTCGCGCCAGCTAAAAACCGCCCTCGAGGACGGCAAGACCATCATCGTCTCCACCCTCCAGAAGTTCCCGGTGATCGCCTCGCAGATCGGCGAGCTTCCGGGCAAGCGCTTCGCCCTCATCATCGACGAGGCCCACTCCTCCCAGTCCGGCGAGAGCACCATCAGCCTGAAGAAGGTCCTCGCGGGCAAGAGCCTGGAAGAAGCCGAGGCCGAGGAGGCCGAGGCCAAGAGCATCGAAGAGGAGACGAGCGACCGTGCCCTGGAGGCCGCGGCCAAGCGCGCTACCTCGCCCAACGTCTCGACCTTCGCCTTCACCGCCACTCCCAAGTCGAAGACCTTCGAGCTCTTCGGCATAAAGCAGCCTGACGGGCGCTACAAGCCCTTCCACCTTTACAGCATGCGCCAGGCCATCGAGGAAGGCTTCATCCTCGACGTCTTGGAGAGCTACACGACCTACACGGCCTACTGGAAGCTCCTCAAGACTATCGAGGACGATCCCCGCTACGACAAGAAGAAGGCCGAGTACCTCCTGAAGGCCTTCGTCGACATCTCGAAGCACGCGATAAGCGAGAAGATCCGCGTCATGGTGGAGCACTTCGCCGCCCGCTCCCAAGCCGAGATCGGAGGCAGGGCCAAGGCCATGATCGTCACCCGTTCGCGCCTCCACGCGGTGCGCTACAAGCTCCTCATGGACAAGTACCTCGCCGCGTCGGGCCATCGCTTCAAGGCCCTGGTCGCCTTCTCGGGCAAAGTCGAGGACGGAGGGAAAGAGTACACCGAGGCCAATATGAACGGCCTGCCCGAAGCCCAGACCGCGAAGACCTTCGAGCGACCCGAGTACCGTTTCCTCATCGTCGCCAACAAGTTCCAGACCGGCTTCGACCAGCCGCTACTGCACACGATGTACGTGGACAAGAAGCTCGGCGGCGTGGGCGCGGTCCAGACCCTTTCCCGCCTCAACAGGACCTGCCCCGGTAAGTCGGGGACCATGGTCCTCGACTTCGCCAACGAAGCCGCAGACATCAAGAAGGCATTCCAGCCTTACTATGAGGCCACGACTCTCAAGGAGGGCACGGACCCGAACCTCCTGTACGAGCTCGAGACCGATCTATTCGCGCATCCGGTTTTCGACAGGAGCGATATCGAGTCCTTCGCCAAGCTCTTCTTCATCGATAACGCGGGCCTCGACAGACTCTATGCGGCCCAGGCTCCGGCGCTCGGGCGATTCACGGTCATGGAGCGCGAAGACCGAGACGAGTTCAAAGGAGACCTCACCGACTACGTCAGGCTCTACGCCTTCCTCGCCCAGGTCATCCCCTTCGCGGACGCTGGCCTCGAGAAGCTCTACGTCTACGCGCGACTCCTCAGGCGCCAGATCAAGGACGAGAGGACGAACCTCCCCCTCGAGATCCGGCAGAACATCGACATGGAGTCGTACCGG
>CAYPHO010000531.1:0-1647 GCA_964410245.1 uncultured Treponemataceae bacterium
CTGGGCCGGCGCCTCGATCGGCTCCAGCCTCGGCTCTGGGCCGGGGCCCTTGATTCCCATGGTAATATTACTTAACATCAATCGGCTCCTCCTCATCCATCTTCTTCAGCACGGCCTCGCACCAGTCGATCAAAAAGCGGTTATGCATACGCCCGTAGAGCAGGGCGTATTTCCAATACCGGACTTCTGCCCGGGGCGAGCAGCCTTCGGCCACGGAGGCATCGAGCTCTCGATCCAGTTGCTCCTGGCAGGACTCCTCGACCTTTCGCTTGGCGAGCTCGGCTTCCAGATGACGCCTGATCACCTTTTCCTCGGCCGCCGCGCCGAAGAAAACCTTCAGAAGGAGCTCGTCGCGAAAGCCCTGCTCTTCGGGGGCCTCCCGGAGATAGCGGACGAAGTAGGCCCTGCCCGATTCCGTGATCGAATAGACCTTCTTCTTGCGCTTTCCCTTCGCGCTCGCGGCGGTCATTTCCTCGTCCTGCCGTATAAAGCCGCGCTCCTCGAGGTACTTGAGGGCCGGATAGAGCTGGCCCCAGCCCTCGCTCCAGAAATAGCCGAGGTATTCCTCGATCCAGGAGCGTATTTCATATCCGGACATGGACTTCATCCCGAGTATCCCGAGGATTGGAAAGTAGGATTTGATTGAGCGTGCCATATAACCCCAAGATATATCTCTAGGATATATTAGTCAAGCTCATTCACTCGAGATCAATTCGCCTTGACGGCATGAGGCCGCTCCAGGACGATGAGGGGACATCGTCGGACCCGGGAGTCAAATATGCGTTCGGTATCAGCCAAGGGAATCTTTGCGGCCCTAGCCTTGGCCCTCGCGACGGCGTCCCTCGGCGCCCAATCGGCCACGGCGCCGGCAACCGGCGAGGGCGGCGCGCTCTCGATCTCAGTCCTCTACTTCGAGAACACGGCGAAAAGCGCCGACTACGAGTGGCTCTCGAAAGGCATCGCGGACATGACGGCGACCGACCTCGCCTCCTCGCCCCGCGCTGTCATCGTCGAGCGCGAGCGGCTCGAGAAGGTACTGAAGGAGCTCGAGCTCGGGCTCTCGGGCTTGGCCGATCCTGAGAGCGCGCCCGAGCTGGGCAAGCTCCTCTCCGCCGAGCTCCTCGTCTACGGCAGCTTCATTGTTTCGGGCAACGCGCTCAGGCTGGACGCCAAGGCGGTGCGCGCCCAGACGGGCGCGACGATCGCGGCGGCCCAGGCCTCCGGGACCGTGGCCGATATCTTCGCCGCCCAGGCCGAGCTGTCGGCCCGCCTCGCGGCGGCCCTCGGGCTTGAGCTGGCTCGCGCGCCCGAGCCGGTCAGCACAGATGCCGCGAAGGCGTATTATCAGGGTCTGACCCTCTTCGACCAGGGCAAGTACGCCGAGGCCCTGGCCCTATTCGACGACGCGCGGAAGCTCGATCCGGGCTTCGCCAAGCCGGGAGCATCGATCGAGGAGGCCTATAAATACCTCAAGGACTTCAAGCGCCAACGCTACATGCGCGAGATGAACGCCATCAGGGACGATATCGCGCTCCTCGCCGCCCGGCTCTCCGCGAAGACTTTCTATTCCTTCGGCGACGCCCTGCAGGCGCCCGGCCGCTTCGGCTTCAAGGACGCCGCCGCGGTCAGCGCGGCCTTCCAGGCCCG
>CAYPHO010000532.1:0-1636 GCA_964410245.1 uncultured Treponemataceae bacterium
GCTCTGCCTCTCCTCTCAGGCCGGCTGCCGCATGGGATGCGCCTTCTGCGAGACGGGAGGCAAGGGCTTTTCCCGGAACCTGTCGGCCGCCGAGATCGTCTCGCAGGCGGTCACGACGCGCGCCCGCCTGGGATGGAGCTGCAACAACATCGTGTTCATGGGCATGGGAGAGCCCCTCGACAACTTCGAGGAGCTATCCCGGGCCCTGGCCGTCCTTAACGAGAGCCTCGGCCTGGGCTATTCATGGGAGCGGCTGACGGTCTGCAGCTGCGGCCCTCCCGGCGGCGTCGAGCGCCTTCGAGGCCTCGGGCTTAAGCGCCTGGGCCTTTCCATCAGCCTCAACGCGGCGACCGACGAGGCCCGCTCCGCCCTCATGCCGGTTAACCGCCTTAACGGCCTAGGCGCGCTCGCCGCCTCGCTGGCCGCCTATCCTCAGCGCCGCAACTTCGCCCTTGGCGTCAACTGGTGCCTCATGCCGGGAATAAACGGCTCGCGCGAGGACGCCGCCAGGGCCGCCGCCTTCTGCGCTAAGGTCGGCCGCTGCGTCGTCAACCTGATACCCTACAACCCGGGGAGCTCTCCCCTCGCCCGGGCCCCCTCGGAGAAGGAGATCGCGGCCTTCGCGTCATGGCTCGAGGAAGGCGGCTGCCTGGTGAAAAGGCGCTCGGCGAAGGGGACCTCGATAATGGCCGGATGCGGCCAGCTGTCGGGAAAGACCTGATGCGCGCCTAGGCGCGCGGATCTTTCCGGCTCTCGGCGCTCAGGGACGCGATCTCTCCGATCTTCCGCGCGAGCGACATGGCGAAGTCCTCGAAGCCGCCCGCGGCGGACTTCTCGAAGCGGAAGCCGACCGCGCCGGGATGGCCGCCGCCGTTTGTGGCGCCTAACGCGCCGATCATGTCGCGCAGGTCGATGCCCGCGTAGGCGTGGCTTCGCCTCAGCCTGAATTGCAGGAAGTCCGATACCGAGGGCGGATCCGGATAGGCGACGAGCCCGAGGGCCCCGCCTTCCTCCGCCAGCGAATCCGCGACCGCCTTGGCCATCGCCGCGGTCGTCTCCTCGCCGTATCGGCCGTGCATCGCCTCGATCTGCGCGGCCGGGATGATGACGTGCTCGAGCGGGCCGAGCGAGCCTCGGAATGCCATCATCGCGCGATAGCACTCCTCCTCCTCGGAGGAGAGGGTGACGATGGCCTCGAAGACTTCCTCCTTCGAGGCGAAGTTGCCCGATCCGGCCTCCGTCGTCTGGGCGAGGAGCCTGTCGAAGATCGAGCTGAAGCGCTCGTAGAACCACCTCTCCCGCTTGGTCTGGAGGTACTTCCCCATCCTCGAATCGGCGATGATGCCCGTCAGGACAGCGAGCACGAGGTTCCTGGTCAGGAAGCCGCCGGATGTCACGCCGGAAGAGAAGCGCGGGTCCTCGTCCATCTTTATCGCGAGGTAGCCGACGAGCTCGCTGGCCGACGAGGCCGTCGTCACGAGGCGATAGCCCTCGTCGCCGAAGTAGGACGCGTCGGTGCCGAGGTGGTGGTCTATCTCTATCTTCAGGACCGAGGGATCCTCGAGGAAGCGGCTCGCCGCGCCGCCCGAATCGAGCATGCCGGGCTTCGGCGTATCCATGGCTACGACCGCTTGTA
>CAYPHO010000533.1:0-1630 GCA_964410245.1 uncultured Treponemataceae bacterium
CTTGCCGCCCTAGCCTCGCTCATTCTCAGCTCGGCGCTATCCGCAGTTCCCCTGCGCGTCGTATGGGCGGACGGCAAGGTCGAGCGGCAAAAGGGATCGACGTGGATCGCGGTAGGCATCGGCGACCAGATCGATTCCGCCGATACCGTAAAGCTGGCGACGGGCTCCTCCGTGGAGATCACCGACGGGAAGCGCAAGGTCGCCATGACGGCCGCAGGGATCTATAAGCTGGACGATATCCTTAAGCGCGGCGCCGCGATGGCCCGCAAGAAGATAGGCGCCCTGGACAAGCTCGGCAAGCTCGTCGACCCGAAGGCGAGCGCCTCGACTACCGCGGTCGCGGCGGTCCGCGGCAGCGCGATAGGCCAGGGCCAGGACGGCGTAACCTGGGTCGAGGACGAGCTGGATTTCGACGCGGTCATGAGCGAGGGCCGGGCGCTCGTCAGGCTCGGCGAGTTCGCCGCCGCGGCCGCGAAATTCGACGAGGCGGTCCTCGCCTCCGAGGGCGACGAGAAGGCGGAAGCTAGCTACGCGGAGGCCTGGGCCCTAGCCGCCGACGAAAAGACGGGACAGGCCGTCAAGCTCCTGCGGGGTATGGCCCCGTCGGGCGCCTGGGAAGGCCCGAGGATCCTCCTCCTATCCCAGCTCGGCCTGGAGACCGGCGCCTCGGCCGAGGCGGAAGCCCTGCTGAGCTCCGCGATCAACGCGAAGCTCTTCAAGGGCGAGGACCTCGAGCTCGCAAAATCCATGCTTGCGGACGCGAAGGCGAAATAGCCCTTCATTTCCCGCCCGCCGCTTGGCGCGCTCGCTTCCGCGCGGGTATCATTGCTAATGCCTGAAAGCGGACAATCGCGCCCGGGAGGAGAGCCTAGGACCGCCCTGGGCGAGGCCTCGCGGGCCGGGACTATCTCGGCCTTCGCCGCGTATATTCTTTGGGGACTCTTTCCCGTCTATTGGAAGCTGATCGATTCCGTCGAATCGCTCCAGATACTGAGCCATCGAATAGTTTGGGCCGCGGCCTTTACCGTCGCCGCATTGGGCGCGACGGGCTCCCTCGGCTCCCTCCTCGGCCTATTTAAGGATAAGCGGCGCGCGCCCTACGCCATCGCCGCCTCGGCCTTGATCACGGTGAACTGGGGACTCTATATCTGGGCGGTCAACTCATCGCACGTGACCGAGGCCTCTCTCGGCTATTACATCAATCCCCTGGTGTCCGTGGCCCTCGGCGCGCTCTTCTTCCGCGACCGCCTGGACCGGTGGACGATCGCCGCGGTCTCGACGGCGGCGGCCGGAGTCGCCGTCGCCGCGATCCTGATGGGGAAGGTCCTGTGGATCTCGCTCGCCCTCGCCTCGACTTTCGGGCTCTACGGCCTCGTGAAGAAGAAGGCCGGCGCCGAGCCGATGGTCGGGCTCGCCGCCGAGACGCTTATCGTAGCGCCCCTGGCCATCGTGTTCTTAGCCTCGAGGCACGCCGCCGGCTCCGGCTCCTTCATTGAGGACGGCGCCCTGCCGACGATACTCCTCTTCCTGGCGGGCATCGTCACGGCGATACCCCTCCTCCTCTTCGCCCGGGCGGCGAACAGGATATCGCTGACGAGCATGGGCTTCATCCAGTACGTTTCGCCGACCA
>CAYPHO010000534.1:0-1626 GCA_964410245.1 uncultured Treponemataceae bacterium
CAGCCGGCCCGCGGGCTCGGCGGAGGGCCACGTCCTCGAGGCTCGCGACTTGCGCAAGCTCTACCGCAAGAAAGTCGCCGTCGCCGAGGCGGGCTTCTCGATGAGTACCGGCGAGGTCGTCGGCCTCCTGGGGCCCAACGGCGCCGGGAAGACGACCGTGTTCTACATGATCGTCGGCTTCATCCGGCCGAGCTCCGGCCGGGTCTTCCTCGACCATCACGACATCACGCAGATGCCCATGTACAAGCGCGCGAGGCTCGGCATAGCCTACCTGCCGCAGGAGCCCTCGATCTTCCGCAAGCTCTCGGTCGAGGACAACATCAAGGCCGTGCTCGAGACGCGGGGCGACATCGACGGCCGGCGCAAGCGCGAGTTCCTGGAAGAGCTGCTCGAGGAGTTCGGCATCGCGCGCCTGCGGAGGCAGAAGGCCTATACCCTGTCCGGCGGCGAGCGGCGGCGTACCGAGATCGCCCGGGCCCTGGCCCTGGAGCCGAGCTTCCTCCTCCTCGACGAGCCCTTCGCGGGAATCGATCCGATCGCCGTGCACGAGATCAAGACCATCGTCCGTAAGCTCTCGGAATCCGGCATCGGCGTCCTGATAACGGACCACAATGTCCGCGATACGCTGGATATCACGCATCGCGCCCATATCATCCACCTGGGCAATATCGTCGTGTCCGGCGGCCGCGACGAGGTCCTGGAATCCGAGATGGCCAGGGAGATATACCTGGGCGAGGAATTCCGGATGTAAAGCTCAGCCGGCGCGGCCTCGGCCCGGTCCATCTTGACTAGATCCGCCTTCGGGCGCTATAGTGCCGCCCGCGATCTTCTACGGAACTCCTCCCCGGCCCATCTCCGGCCCGACGCCGTTTTTTTTGTCGAGTTGACGGCGCCTTCGGGCTATGCTACATTCTACTCGCCCCGTTTGGGATTCCACATCATCACCACGCACTTACGGAAGACAGATGCAGTATTTCGACACTCACGCCCATATCGGGCTCATTTTCGATGACCCGATAGAACAGCTCCTCGTTTGCCAGCAGGCGAAGCAGGCCGGCGTCATGCGGATCGTCAGCATCTGCAACAGCCTCATGGACTTCAAGCAGGTCTACGACAACCTGAAGACCCTGGAGCACGTCTTCCACGCCGCCGGCGTTTCCCCATCCGAGGTGCAGAGCCCCGGCAAGGACTGGCGCAAGACCATCGAGGAGGCGGTCAAGCTTCCGCGCGTCATCGCCATAGGCGAGATCGGCCTGGATTACTACCACAAATTCGGCGACCGGAAGAGCCAGATCGAGCTCTTCATCGACCAGCTGGAGCTGGCGGCCCGCCTGGATATGCCCGTCATCATCCACAATCGCGAGGCGGGCAAGGACGTCCTCGACATACTCCGCGACCGCCTGCCGCCGGCCGGCGGCGTCCTCCACTGCTACTCCGAGGACGCGGAGTACGCGCGCCGCGTGCTCGAGCTCGACCTCAACCTCTACTTCTCCTTCGCGGGGAACCTGACCTACCGCAACGCCCGGAACCTGCACGAGACGGTCGCCTCGATCCCCCTCGAGCGGGTCCTCATCGAGAGCGAGGCGCCCTTCATGGTGCCCGCGGATTTCCGGGGCAAGCGCAATA
>CAYPHO010000535.1:0-295 GCA_964410245.1 uncultured Treponemataceae bacterium
TTTCAGGAAAAGCCGTCGAAGAGGACGCTCCTGTTGATTTAAGCCTCAGGCCTCGTCAACTGGATGAATTTGTGGGCCAGAAGCGTATAAAAGACAATCTTAAGATCGCTATCTCTGCCGCTAAGGGCAGGGGAGAAGCGCTTGATCACGTTTTGCTATATGGGCCGCCGGGGCTGGGGAAAACTACCCTGGCTCATATAATAGCTGCTGAAATGGGGGTGAATATTCGCCTTACTTCAGGTCCGGCCATTGAAAGGGCGGGAGACCTGGCAGCCATTCTCACCAATTTGCAAAA
>CAYPHO010000535.1:357-1618 GCA_964410245.1 uncultured Treponemataceae bacterium
TTCATCGTTTAAGCCGGGCAATTGAGGAGATTTTGTATCCGGCTATGGAAGACAGGGCGCTGGATATTATCATTGGAAAAGGTCCCGGAGCCAGGAGCCTGCGTCTGAATCTACCTGAATTTACACTGGTTGGAGCAACCACGCGTTTTGCACAACTTAGTTCTCCCTTGCGAGGCCGATTTGGAGTAGTATACCGGTTAGATTATTATGACCAGAAATCATTGCAGACCATTATAGAGCGTTCTGCCCGGATCATCGGAGTTGAGATAGAGCAAGAAGGATTGGAAGCCATTGCCTGTCGAGCACGCGGGACGCCCAGGGTCGCCAACCGGTTATTGCGCAGGGTAAGGGATTATGCTCAGGTGATGGCAGATGGTATTGTTACCCGCAAGGTCGCTCTGGAATCTTTGCAAAAATTAGAGGTAGATGTGATTGGTCTGGACGAGATTGATCACCGTTTGTTGCTGGCTATAATTGAAAAATTTAACGGAGGTCCAGTTGGGCTGGAAACCCTGGCGGCTTCTATCAGCGAGGAACCGGATACCATCATGGATGTATATGAGCCGTACCTTTTACAGTTGGGTTTTATTGAAAGGACTCCCAGGGGCAGGATAGCTACCAGGCGGTCATACGAACATCTGGGTATGGAATACAACCGTGATAACAGTGCCCAGGCCAGGTTTTTTGAAAACAATGCATGATTAGCCATAGAGCCCTGATACATATCTGCTGTGCGCACTGTGCTGCCTATACGCTGCAATTCTGGCAGCAGCAGGGTTACCTTGTGACTGCCTTATGGTACAATCCCAATATTCATCCCCAGAATGAACATGCCTTGCGGTTGCAGGCTGCGCGGGAATTGCTGGAACAATCACATATCCCTTTGATTGTGATGCCGGATTATGAGCCCAGCCGCTACTTTGCAGCGATCAGGGGAGCAGAAGGACACCGATGCTGCGCCTGTTTCGATTTACGATTGCAGATGACCGCAGCGCAGGCTTTGAAAGAGGGATATGGGGTGTTTAGCACCAGCTTGCTGATAAGCCCGCACCAGGAACACCAGTCAATCATTGCCAGTGGTGATGAAATCGCCCGCAGTATGGGACTGGTCTTTCTTTACTCCGATCTGCGCCGCCGTTATTCAAACAGCCGGGTCATTACCAAAGACAGGCAATTGTATCGCCAGCAATATTGTGGCTGTATCTATAGTTTTGAAGAAAGGGTAAATGAACAACAGCACTCATTTTAGTATTAGGTTAAT
>CAYPHO010000536.1:0-1354 GCA_964410245.1 uncultured Treponemataceae bacterium
TTATCTTGTCAGAACTGAGGCCAATCATTGCTTTATCCAATCTTTAAAGACACTTTTTAGTGTCTGTTTTCTGTCTCTGCATTTGCAGCTAACGGTTGGCATATGAGTAGTGGCGGGTTTCGAAGCAAGTTGTTGTCAACCGAGACAGAAATTTAATTAGAAGTACTACGCTTGGCAACCCACAACACCCGCCATTACTTATATGCTGTGTTACCATTTCGTGCTTTTTTATTCTGTGCGACTGGATAGGCTAACTCTTCTGTAATTTGTAATTTTTAACAAGGTCAAGTGCAAATTGCAAACTAGTCTTACTATGAGGTGTTGGAATTTATTAAAGTTTCTTACTCCATCGTTTTTCTATATTTATCAAATTTTAAGTTCTAAATTTCTAGAATAGGCAAAATTTGCTGATAATCTTTTTATCGATTAGATATTTATTTGTTTGATTTGGCTATTTTACCGTAAACTTCTGCTAATCGGTGAAACGCTTCTTTGGATTCCCAGTTGGGTATTCTTTGTGAACGAGGATCGCTTTTGGGATAGGATTTTACCAGTGCATAAGAAGTCATATCCATATCTCGACCTTTCTCTTCACTAAATGGCATAATAGGGAAAGAAAATACATATATAAATACTCCTTCAATATCAGTTTTATTGAGTAAACCGATTTGGGTTTCTACATAATCAGCCTGTTCCTTTTCACTGCGAACCGGGATTTTACCTCCCTCATATATACCTGTTCCATCGGGATTTACTCCTTGCAAAATTGCAAATCCTCCACTGCCCCTAGCTGCAGCACCTTCATACGTGCAGCTACCAACTTCCATTACGAACAAAGGCTTTGAACTCTTGTACCTTTTCAGTCCGTCAATATATTGTTGTTCAGACTCACCATTACGATAGTGATCTACACCTATAATATCAAATAGGCTCCAATCAACAAATTCCCATGTGCCCGAAGCATATGTTATTGGTCCATTAAAGTGAGTACGTACTCCTTTACATATTTCTGTGAGAATTTCATTCAGTTTCTTATTTGCAGTAATCATCTCAGAAGAAGCTGCATTGGCTATTAAATATTTTATTCGATCATTTAAGGTCTCACCCTGGAAAACACCTTTGCTAAAAATCGAATATTCACATCCAGCAACAAATATTAATTCAATCCCCTGATTTCGGAGCTTCTCAGCAGCAATAGCTGCCTCAGTCATATAAAAGATTGTTTCTTCAGCATTAGCACCCATCTTCCATGGGTTAAAAAAAATTTTTAACCCAGCTGAATGCGCAGCTTCCGTGGCACTTATTAATCGCAAAATATCTTCACCTTCTATCCGCACAGCATTTGCATGGAGTT
>CAYPHO010000536.1:1364-1610 GCA_964410245.1 uncultured Treponemataceae bacterium
AACTACCTGGATTGAATTGTAGTCCTACGTCATAGACTACCCCTCTGTATTTCATATTATTCACTTTTTCAAATTGTTTATCATTTTGTTCTTTTGCACGTTTATTGCCTAATATTATCACACTATCCTGACATGGAGCAAGCTTAACTAATAAAAGTATCAGTAGAAAACTTAGAGCTAATTTTGTGTATTTTAGTTTTATCATCTTGATATATTTGTTGTTTGTTTTCTTTTTTTCAGCATGAA
>CAYPHO010000537.1:0-1610 GCA_964410245.1 uncultured Treponemataceae bacterium
CGAATACGATAAACCCGACCACCGTGACGCAAAGCGGGTGCTGCGCAGCCTGGCATTTCAACTGGCCACAAGGTTGCCCGATTACCGGTCATTATTACTGACCCTGCCTGAAATTGACAAACTGGATTCCAAGGGTCCACATGAATTATTCGATTATTTGTTCACCTCATGCCTGAACCAGACAATTAGCGGAGGCAGGGAACGATACATCATAATTATCGATGCACTCGACGAAGCAAAGGAGGGCGAACGAAACCCGCTGGTGGAAATGCTGGCACAACAGGCGCCCCGGCTGCCCGAGTGGTTGGGCATTATGGTAACCAGCCGGCCGGAAAAGAATGTTACCGATCCGTTGCAGGGGCTCAACCCCTTTGTACTCGATACAGAAACTGTCGCCAACAGGGAAGATATTACCCTTTACCTCAACACCGAATTAAGCGGCCAATTGAAAGACAGGGTTAATGCAAAAGAAATGGTAGCTCAGATTCTCGAAAAAAGCGAAGGCGTGTTCTTATATGCCGAAAGAGTTTGTAACGACATAAAACTGGGAAACCTGTCGCTTGACAAAATCGAGAACTTTCCGAAAGGACTGGGAGGCATTTACCTGCAGTTCTTCCGGCGCCAGTTCAACAATATTGAAACATACCGTAATGAGATCAGGCCTGCCCTAAGGGCCATACTGGCAGCCATGGAACCACTGCCCGTGGAAATTCTCGGGCAATTGTTCAGTTGGAACAAAGAAAAACTGAACGATTTTGCACGCTTGCTGGGTTCCTTATTTCCTTTAATGGAGGATGCAGGAGTGAAAGTAATCAAGCAATACCACAAGTCGGTTGCCGACTGGATAACCAATGAAAACAAGGCAGGTCCTTACTATGTTGATTTAGCTGAAGGGCACAGATTGCTGTGTGATCTGGGGTGGCAACAATACACCCAGGGAGCTGAAGGTATGGAAGCCTATTTCGTTAAATGGCTACCGAGGCATTTGCTGAAACTGGAGAAGTGGGATGAATTGGTAAACCTGATCTGTGATTTGGATTTCATCCAGGAAAAAGCCGCCGCAAAGCTTACCTACCATCTGGTGGAGGATTTTAATGAAACCTTGCAAGTTATCCCCGATAACGCCGAAAATATACTAAAAGAAAACAAACGCCAGGCCCGGATGGATAAATATACCCGCGATCTTATTGCCTGCGCCAAAGGCGAAATTTCGCGGTTTGAATTGGAAGTGCCCGAAAGCATTTCTCCCCGAACTGAAGAACAAATTGACAGAGAGATTGAAAGGATAAAAACCAACCCAAACAAGGCAGACAAGCTAAATGATTTTATTAATTTTCTTGGGAAGGAAGCGGCTAATCTCCAACATCATGCTGGTGAATTTGCTTTTTTCACCCACCAGCAGGCTTGGAATCATACGTTGGAAGGCTTTGTAGGCAAGGCAGCAGAAAAGCTTTCCCGCGAAAATGCTAAATTTCTCCTGCGGCGCAAGGCTACCACCCGGCCACCCTGGAACCCCTTTCCACAGGCCTTGAATAGACTCTCTGGTCATAGTGCCGTGGCCATCACCCCCGATGGGAAAAAGGCCATTTCTGCCAAAGCCAAGACTTGCA
>CAYPHO010000538.1:0-1609 GCA_964410245.1 uncultured Treponemataceae bacterium
GCCCAGCACCAGGCAGAGCATGGCGAAGACGATCGAGCGGATCTGCCTGAAAGAAAAGACGAAGAGGGCGAGGATCGCGGCGAAGGCGAGGATGGAGGGAAGGAGCATGTCGCTTTCCATAGCGGCGTTCTCGTCCGACTGGATGGCGATGTCGCCCGAGAAGCCGACCTTTATCCCGGGGTACTCGCCCTCGATCGAAGATGCGAGGGCCCGCATATCTTCAAGGATCTCCGTACAGGCTTCCAAGTTGGAGACCATGTCGAAGTTCATCGTGACCATAAAGAGGAGCATGCGGCCGTCATGGCTGAAGGAATACAGATCGCCGAAGACCATGGAATCGGCCAGAGCCCTTCCGGAGGCGGACGCATCGATGTCGCCGGGAGCATCCAGGGCCTCGGTCAAGGACTCGGCGAAGGCTCCGACCTGCGCCATGCTGGCGACGGCGTCCAGCTCCTGGCGGCTCGTCTCCAGGTCCTCCTCGGCCTCGTCCCCCGTGTAGGAGGACTCGAGCTTGTCGTTTATTGCCGCGACGAAGGGCAGGATGCTGGTCTGGGCGAAGAGCTCCCGCATGCTCCTGATGTCCTCGGGCTTCTGCAAAAGAAAGCCCCAGTCGAGGACGAAGTCCTTATCGAGCTTGAGCGTGATGGACCTTATGTACTGGTTTAGCTCAGGCTTCGCCCGGATCGCAGCGGAGAAATCCTCGGCCGCGCTCGCCAAGCGCTCCTTGGATCCGCCCTCCAGGGTAACGACCATCGAGGCGCCGCCGAAGTCCTCACTCATCTTTTCGTAAGCGAGAACGCGGGGATTATCCTCGCTCAGCATGTCATTGATGCGTGTATTCATCTTTATGCCGAGGGCGAAATACGCAGCTATGCCCGCGGCCACTACTGCGACTACCAATAATAATTTTTTGTGGCGTATGACAAAATCGCCAAGCGAGCCGAGTATTCGCTCTCGGGTTTTCACAGCTGCCTCCTATTGGTTAACCAGTTAGTCAACCATTAGGAGTAAACTAACCAACTAGTTAGTTTAAGTCAATACCTACTCCTCGCTTTTCTTCCGCTTGGATTCGATCAAATCATAGGTATAGCGGATGTGAGTTTGGCGGATAGCTGTCTTGAACATTCTGTCGAGCTCGCGCTCTTCCTGCTTGTAGAGCCTTTTCCAGGGCTCTTTCAGGATAACGTACATGAAAAAGGGCACCAGGCCCGTAAAGAACTCGGTTACCATTTCCTGGGCCCCGGGTGGTCCGCCGAAATCGCTTTCGAAGGCCAAATACTGCCTCTCTATCTCCAGCCTCAGGATCTCCAGTATCCGAGTGCGCCGTTCCGAGTCCTTTAGCAGCTCCATAACAGCGACCGTGAAGAGCTCGCGGCGCTCCTCGATGAATGACAAGAACAGATCCAGCGCTTTATCGAGCTCTTCATCGGATCCGATCACCTGCGGAAGGAGGAATACCGACCATTCGACGTGCTTCGAAAAATCCTCTATTGCTTCCTGGAAAAGGGCATTGAGGATCTCGTCCTTGCTTTTAAAGTAGTAGTAGATAAGGGCTTTATTGACGCCGGCCGCTTGAGCGATCTCATCGACGCGGGCGCCCTCGAATCCC
>CAYPHO010000539.1:0-1597 GCA_964410245.1 uncultured Treponemataceae bacterium
AGCGAAACCAGCGCTTGCGACCCGCGCCGAGGGGCGAGGTCCTTTAGCTGACGTAGCAGCGTTTGGAAGCCCTCGCGATAGAGCGTCATGCTAGCTTCGCTTGACTCGCTGCCAGTGGTGCGTTTCATCAAGCGCCCGCCGGCGCGCTTCTCGCCGACCTCGACGGTAACCCCTGTATTGATCGACTTGATATCCTTCATGTCGATCAACGGCCCGCCTTCGGGACTGATGCGCACCACGACGTCAGCCCAGCTGGGGGCGATGCCGTTCAGAACTGGATACTCGTTATTCGCAGGCATTACGACAGCCCTCCGCTAAGCACGCGCACCGTGGTGTTGACCGAGTGAATCGTGCCGTTCAGGTTGAGGATCAAGGTTCCGGTTAGGACCGGCTCCGCCACGTTGAGCACGTCGTCCGCACTCGGGGTCCAGGTTGCCGAGCTAGCGCGCGGCCCCTCGCCCTTCAGACTGGCGAGCAGGTTGTTGGACAGGTCCGCGTTGACCTCGGCGGCAATCGTGGCGAGTGCGTCCTTCGTAGCGGTGCCATCGGCGTTTAGCACAAGGCTTCGCCCGATGATTCGCTCCGCCGCAGTCTGCACGATCGTGCAAGCCAGGTAGGTGACCGCGACATTGTTCGTGCGCGATAGCACGGAGCCCTCTGCCGCGCGGGTCAGCGATTGCGTGATGAACGCCCCGCCAGGGCCGTTCGCCCAGGTGCGGAAGCTCGAGAATTTCGCCGCGGAAGCCCCGCCGCCGTCCACGCGGTCGTCCCACTCGACGAGCTGACCGTCAGTGTCGTAGAGGTCGAACCCGACTGGGCCATCCTCTTTGCGCATGGTCGACACGTGGACGTCGTGCTGATACTCGCGACAGGACTCAGCCCAGGACACAGGACGTCGGCAAACCCACCCAGCGAAGGGCGACGCGACGCGCCCACGGCCAGCGGCGAGCGAGAGATGCTCGTCGCCGTCGACGCTGACGAAAGCGGCTTCGACCGCTGTCATCCAAGCCGCCTTGGTCTGGCCTGCTGTGATCGTCAGGTCCGTTGCCTTTGCCGACTCGTCGGCGCCGACGCCACCGGTCGCGAGCGTCATCACAGTAGCGGTAAGCGCATCGACGACGAATGATCCGTCGTTGGTTCCACCGGAAGTTCCGGCGATCGTGACAGTATCGCCGTCGCGGAAGCCATCGTCGAGCCACGATCCACGGTTACGAGTCAGGGTATCGCCGTCATTTGCGAACGTGACCGTCGGGCTGCCAACGATCGTTGCGGCGGCCGTGGTCTCGTCAGTAAGAGCATCGCCGGCCAGGGTCAGCACGGTTGCCGACGTGACGGTGGCGACGCGAGTGACGTTATTCGAGCTGGTTCCCGTGATCGTGACAGTATCGCCCGTCACGAATCCGTCAGACACCCAGCTACCGCCAAACCGCGTGATCGTATTGTCGTCGGCCTCGAACGTGAGCGAAGGCGCCCCAGTCAGGCGGACGCTGGCGGAGCTGAGTGCAGCCTCTGGCAGCCGATCGACGACGCTTGCGCGGCCGTAAACGAACCGCTCGTTGGCGGTCTCGAGACTCTGCAGTTCAGACAGGAAAGCCGC
>CAYPHO010000540.1:0-1590 GCA_964410245.1 uncultured Treponemataceae bacterium
CTATTCTTACCTGGCGACGGGCACGATCGACGAGGTGTTCAAGTTCGGCCCCATCGTCGATACGGGCGACTTCAAGCTCTTCCCCGCCGCCCTCGTGGTCGGGATAACCCTCGTTCTCCTTTTCATAGTCACCGAGGTATTGGCCCGGCGCAGGAAGATCGCCAACGACTTCGAGGTGAGCTCCACGCCGATCTTCATCGGGAAGCTCGCGATCATCAGCGTACTGGTACTGGCCCTGGCCGAGCGCTTCGCTGAGTACCGAGGGCTCCCGATCGTCGCCCTCGTCGTCGGCATTACGGTATTCGTCTTCCACTTCATCATGAACAACACTGTCCTTGGTCGCTACATCTACGCAGTAGGCGGCAACGCGAGGTCTGCCTCGCTTTCGGGAATCAACTCGGAGTTCATCAACTTCATAGTATTCTGCTTCATGGGCATGCTGGCCGGCCTCGCGGCGGTCGTCTCTACCGGATATATGAACAGCGCCCTGCCCCAAGCGGGCGCTAACTTCGAGATGGACGCCATCGCGGCCTGCTACATTGGCGGCGTCTCCGCATCCGGCGGCATCGGGACCGTAGTCGGCGTCATCGTCGGCGGCCTCGTAATGAGCGCCATCAACAACGGCATGTCGCTGATGAATCTCGGCCAGCATTACCAGTACGTGGTCAAGGGCGCGGTCGTATTATTGGCCGTCTTCTATGACGTGTACACCCGCCGAAAGACCGGCTTAGGTTGATTCGTAGCGATCTTTAGCGTAAAGCCGCCTAACCTATTATGAGGGCCGTCCCTCGCGCCTCTCGGCGCGAGGGACGGCCCTCGCCTTATCTCGGCCCCGAGGCCGGCGGCCGCGATCGCGGCCTACCCGCCTATACCGCCTTCCTGCCCGCTTCTATCGCCTTGACGTTGAGCGGCACGAATTTGCGCTTCGACTCGGGGAAGAAGGACTCGAGCACGGCCTCGAGCTTGTCCAGCCCGACCGCGCCCGTGGCCTTGGACAGGGCGCCCATCATGACCATGTTCGCGATCTTGCCGTCGCCGATGCCCTCGGCGATCTCGGTACAGGGCACCTCGATGACCTTTAGGTCCGACCGGCCCGGCTTCTCATGGACGAGGCTGGAATTGACGATGAAGATCGCGCCCGGCTTGGCCATGCCCTCGCAGATCGGCATCGAGTCGGCGTTCATGACGACGCAGGAATCGGGGACGGCGACGATGGGGCTGGCGATCTCCTCGTCCGAGACGACGACCGAGGCGCGGGCGATGCCGCCGCGCTTCTCGGCGCCGTAGAAGGGGAAGAAGGTGACCTCGAGGCCCTCCTTCATCGCGCTGTATACCCAGAGCTGGCCCAGGGAGATGATGCCCTGCCCGCCGAAGCCGGCCATGAAGGTCTTCTCCGTCATACGGCGCCTCCCAGCTCGTTCTTGATCTCGCCCAGGGGGAAGGCGGGAACCATGTTATCGCGCAGCCACTGGTTCGCCTCGACCGGCGACTTCTGCCAGTTCGTCGGGCAGGCCGAGAGGATCTCGACCATGGTAAAGCCGATCCCGCGCTCCTGGGCCTCGAAGGCCTTCTTGATGTACTGCTTCGTCT
>CAYPHO010000541.1:0-1576 GCA_964410245.1 uncultured Treponemataceae bacterium
TCGTGGCTCATCGACGCGAGGAAGTCGCTCTTGGCCTTGTTGGCGCGCTCGGCCTCGTCCCGGGCCAGGGCGACGAGCTCCTCCATCGCCTTGCGCCGGCTTATGTCCTCGCAGATGAGTATCGCGTGGGTCACGAGGCCGGCCGGCGAGCGGACCGGGGAGGCGTGGAGGGCCGTCCAGCGCCCGGCGCCGGGAGCGTCCCCCGCGTCGCCTCCCCCGGCCTCCCCGGAGGCGGGCGCGGCGGCGAGCCTCGCTTCCGCGCTGGCGTCGAAGCCCTCGCGGACGAGGGACCGGATCTCCTCGGCCTTCTCGGGCGCGAAGCCGAACAGCGAGAGCAGCTCGATCCCGATAACGTCCTGGGGCGCGAGCCCCGACATCCTGAAGAAGCCCGGGTTGACGTACTCGACCTTGAAGGAGCGGTCGGCGATGAGGACGCCGGCCGAGAGCTGGTCGACCGCCTGGTAGAGCTTGCGGAGCATCTCCTCGGACTTGCGCCTGAGGGTGATGTCCCTGATAACGCCGACCGAGCCGACGAAGTCGGGGCCGGCCGCGCGTTGCGCGTACTCGCCGGCGGCGGTCACCTCGCCGTAGGAGATGACCGTGACGATCATATCGCCCTCTCCGCCGCCGCGGCCCGGCTTGCGCTTCAGCCTGACCTCGAGGTTCTCGGTCCTGCGCTCGATGCCCCTCCGCTCGTTGAAGAGCTTGGGGCTGAGCGCCGCGCCGGTCTTGACGCCCCGGAAGGAGTCGAGGACCTCGTCGCGGTCGACGACCGAGGCGTCCTCCTCGTTCAGGAGGACCGAGAAGTGCCGGCCGATCAGCTCGTCGGGGTCGTAGCCGAGCAGGCGCACCGAGTTGTTGATGAAGGTGAAGCGGCCGTTCGAGTCGAGCTCGTACACGATGTCGGGCAGCGAGTGGACGAGGTCCTCGTAGCGCCGGTCCAGGGCGGAGAGGCCCGTGGAGAAGCGGCGCCGCAAGGCGGACAGGGCGCGGAAGTAGGACGCGACCCGGGCCTCCCAGCCCTCGCCCCCGCGGATGACGTAGTCGAAGGCCCCGGTGTCCAGGAGGGCGGTCGCCCCGGACTCGCGGTCGGGCGGGAGGAGGAGGACGGCGACGTAGGGCCGCGGGGGCAGGGGCAGGAGGTCGGAAAGGAGGCTCCAGCGCTCGGCGTCGATCAGGACGAAATCGGAGCCGGTCCGCCTGAGCTCGGCGTCGAGCCGCTCGCCCTCGGGATCCCCCGGGCCCTCGGCCGAGGCCAGCACTTCCTCCTCGGGGCGCTCGTAGAGCAGGGCGCGGAGCCCGACTCCCTCCAGGGCCAGGAGGAGGGATTCGGCGTCCGCCGTCGCGGCGGTATCGATGAGGACGGTGCAGGCGCCGAGCTTGTTCATGCGCGAAATCGTAACCTATAGAGCGGAATAGTCAACCGGGCGGGCGCCGCGGCGACCGGCCTCGAGCCGCGGCCCGCCCGGCGCGGCGGCGGCTACTTAAGCGAGCCCGCCCTCGAGGGCGGCCAGATCCTGAACAATGCGTAGCCCTCGATGTACTTCAGGTCCAGGGCGAAGGGATCGATGCTCGA
>CAYPHO010000542.1:0-1576 GCA_964410245.1 uncultured Treponemataceae bacterium
AGGAGGAGCCGTTCGACTCGAGGACCTCGGAGACGACGCGGATCGTGTAGGGGAACTTATCCTTGGGAGGCAGCACTTCCTCGATCGCGCGGCGGGCCAGGTTGCCGTGGCCGATCTCGCGCCTGCCCGTGCCCATCCTGCCGACCTCGCCGACCGAGAAGGGCGGGAAGTTGTAGTGGAGCATGAAGCGGTCGCGCCGGTCGCCCTCGATGTCGTCGAGGATCTGCTCGTCGAAGACCGTGCCGAGCGTCGTCACGCCGAGGGCCTGGGTCTCGCCGCGGGTGAACAGGGCCGAGCCGTGGGTGCGCTTGAGGACGCCGACCTCGCAGCTGATGGGCCTGATGTCCTCCAGGCCGCGGCCGTCGACGCGGACGTTCTTGTCGAGGATGCCCGAGCGGAGGATGTGGTATTGCATGTCCTCCATGAGGGCAGAGAAGAGCCGGGCCTGGATCTCGTCCTCGAGCTGGGCGGCGAACTTGGCCTTGACCTCGGCGATCGCGGCGGCGACCGCCGCGTAGCGCTCGTGCTTGACCTTGGTGAACAGGGCCTTCTCTAGCAGGGGCTGCGCGAAGGCGCGGATGGCCTCCTCGCCCTCGAGGACGTCCTTGGAGGGGGCCAGGGGAAGCTTGTCCTTGCCGGCCAGCTCGCGGAGCTTGACGATGAGGCCGCAGATGTCCGCGATGGGCTTCTTGGCGACCTCGATCGCCTGCAGCATTTCCTCCTCGGAGGCCTCGTCGGCGTGGCCCTCGACCATCGTGATGCCCTCGGCCGTCCCGGCGACGACGATCTCGAGCTTGGCGCTCTTCATCTGGTCGTGGGTAGGGTTGATGAGGTACTCGCCGTTAACCAGGCAGACCCGCACTCCCGCGATGGGGCCCGCGAAGGGGATGTCGGAGATGTGCACCGCGGCGCTGCCGGCGACGAGCCCCAGGATGTCGGGCGGGTTCACGCCGTCGAAGGAGATGCAGGTCGGCACGACCTGTATCTCGCGGCCGAAGGCCTTGTCGAACAGGGGCCGCATCGGGCGGTCGATGATCCTCGAGACGAGGATCTCCCTGTCCTTGGGCCTCGACTCGCGCTTGATGAAGCCGCCGGGGATCTTGCCCGCGG
The DNA here is from genome assembly GCA_964410245.1 of uncultured Treponemataceae bacterium. GTDB lineage: Bacteria > Spirochaetota > Spirochaetia > Treponematales > Rectinemataceae > CAZXXZ01. The sequence goes on from CAYPHO010000542.1 coordinate 1,111, forward strand.
CGTAGAACTTCTCGTTGTACTCGACCGTGAGGGGTACGAAGTCGAGCCCCTCCTTGGCCTCGCGCGAGCAGCAGGCGGTGGCGATGACCGCGCTCCCGCCGTAGGTGGCGAACACGGCGCCGTTGGCCTGCTTGGCCATGCGCCCCGTCTCGAGGACGAGCTCCTCGTTACCGATCTTGTATGTTAGCTTTTGCGTCATGATTTCCTTCTCGATTGTTCAAACGAAGATAGGCCCGTCGCGGCGGCGCTGATCCGCGCCCCGCTCGGGCCTTTCCTGCCGGTTCCCGTATCGGCGCCTAGGCGCCTTACTTCCTGAGATTGAGCTTCTCGATAAGCTCGCGGTAGCCATTCAGGTCCTTCCGCTGCATGTATTTCAGCAGGCGGCGGCGCTGCCCGACGAGCTTCAGGAGGCCTCGGCGGGAATTCGTGTCTTTCTTGTGGATCTTGAAGTGCTCGGTCAGCATCG
>CAYPHO010000543.1:0-1575 GCA_964410245.1 uncultured Treponemataceae bacterium
CTTCTTCGTGCCCGCCTACTTCCTCTACGCGGCGATCTACGCCGCCCTGGGAGCCGGGGCCGAGGACGAGCAGCACCTGGGACAGCTGGCCTGGCCGGTCATCATCTTCCTCATCATCCCGATGGTCATGATCAACGTCTTCGTCATGACGCCGGACTCGTCGATCTCGGTCTTCTTCTCCTACTTCCCGCTCACGAGCCCCATCGTCATGCTCATCCGCGTGCTGGTCGCGCCGCCCGCGGCCTGGGAGATCGGCTTGAGCTACGGAATCCTCCTCGCCTCGGTCCTCGCGGCCGGGACGCTGGCGGCGAAGATCTTCCGCGTCGGCATCCTGATGACGGGCAAGCGCCGCAAGCTGGGCGAGATCATCAAGTGGGTCGCGATCAAGTAGGCTAGAGATCCGGCGGCCCCGCCCGGGCCGCCGCGAGCCGCATAGCGCCGCCGGGACGGACGGGGCATCGCCCCCCGCCGAGCCCGGCGGTTTTTTAATCGCTCGGCCTGCTTGACGTATGAACTCAAAGTTCATATTATATGAACCATGAGTTCATCTTTCACGGCCGGCGAGGATTTCCTCCGCGAGATGGAGGGCCGGGGGCTGGCGACCGCCACCTTCCTCAGGCTGGACGGGGATAAGCGCGGGCGGATAATCGAGGCCCTGCTCGCAGAGTCGGCGCGATCGGGCCCAGAGCGCCTGAACATCAAGGAAGTGGCCCGGCTCTGCGGGCTCCCGGTCGGGTCGATGTACCAGTACTTCGGCGAGCGCGAGAATCTCGCGCGCTTCGCGGCCCTCCTCCTGGCGGGGAAGCTTTCCGCCGAGCTGAGGTCCTACATCCCCTACATGGAGCGGATGGGCCTGCGCGAGGCCCTGACGTCCTACCTGACCTACGGGATCGAGTGGAGCGAGAAGGAATCCGCCTCGCTCCGGGCCTTCGTCGCCGCCGCCTACGGCAGCGCGCCGGCCGACTCGGGCTTCGGGGAGGAGGGACGGGCCGGCGGCGCGTCATCGCGCTGGTACACGGAGGCCCTGGTGGAGCCCGTCGCCTCCGCGATGCGCGAGACCGTCGAGCGCGTGTTCGAGGCCGCGAAGGCCCGCGGCGAGCTGCGGAAGGGCATCGACATCGATGCCGCCGCGCGCCTGGCGAACGTCCTCCTCATCGCGGTCGGCGACGCGCGCATGATGCCCAGCCTCGACGCCTACTATCAGCTCTACGACGGGGGATCGAAGGCGAGCGCGAAGAAGCGCGTCGCGCAGGCGGTCGACTTCATCTGCCGCTCGGTCATGCCCGAGGCTAGGCCGTGAAGGGCTCTGGCGGTGGGCTGCCCCGAAGCGACGGGCGCCGCCGAGCCGGGTCGCGCCGCCGAGCCGGGCCGGCGGCAGCCCTGTGGTCGAGCCTCTTCCTTAAGCTATCGATCCGCGAGTTCCAGATCGCCGTCCTCTTCATCCTCTTCCCGGCGCTGATGGCCGTGGTCTACTCGGGCGCCTACGGATCATCGTCCTTCGAGAAGGCCCTTCGCGCGATCGTCGTCTCGGGCGGCCCGGGCGATACGCGCGGGGCCGCCCTCGCCTGCGCGATG
>CAYPHO010000544.1:0-1574 GCA_964410245.1 uncultured Treponemataceae bacterium
AGGGGTTGTGCGTTGATCGCACCGGGTAACCATCATACGCTTCTCAAGCGAAGCGACGCCCGTTACTACGTGGAGATCAAGGAAGGGCCTTTGGTCTCCCGTCACCGGCCTTCCGTGGATGTCCTTTTTCGGTCGGCCGCCCGATATGCGGCCAAAAACGCCTTGGGCGTAATAATGACCGGCATGGGTGACGACGGAGCGAGAGGTATGCTTGAGATGAAAGAAGCGGGCGCCTATAACATCGCCCAGGATGAGGATTCATGTGTGGTATTCGGTATGCCCAGGGAGGCCATAAAACTGGGAGGGGTACATCGTATCCTCCCCCTTCAAGCCATAGCCGCCGAGGCAATCAGGCATTGTGCGTAAACCGTCAGGGTTCTGTTTGTGTCAATAATTCTTCCCCTGTGGTTTTCGACCTTTCGGCGTTTTTTTGCGCACCGTTAACCGAAAAAGTTGTATAATGTGCTGGTTGCAAATAAACCCTCAGGGGTAAGGAGTTCATGAGCGAACCAGCGGAAAAGGGTAAAATAATCATTGTTGAAGATGAAGAAGCTATCCTTTCCATGCTTTCGGAGTTTCTTATTTCAAACGGCTACGAGGTAGATTCTTTTCTCGACGGCACAAAGGCGTTATCAGCGCTCAAGAGCAACAAATATCAGGTCCTCATCACGGATATGATGATGCCCAGGATCGATGGGTTGCAATTGGTTAATTTCATCCAGAAGGAGTTTCTTGATACTTTAGGCATTGTTATTACCGGATACGGCAGTCTTGATACTGCAATAAGCGCCATGCGGAGCGGCGCCTTCGATTATATACTGAAACCCTTCAAGTTCGACGAGATACTGACTGTGGTCGAATCCGCCATTTATTATTATAACTTAATACGGAGCGAAAACATTCCGAAGGGTCTCACTCTCAAGGCCAATCTGCTCAGAAAATTTTCAGAGAGCAAGATTATAAGAGAGAATACTATTTTAAGAAACTGCCTCAAAGATAAGTACAAATTCGAGAATATCATCGGGATAAGCTTTCCTATTCAAAAAGTATTCGAAATGATAGAGAAGGTGGCAGACACGAATGCAACGGTACTCGTTACAGGAGAAAGCGGCGTAGGAAAAGAGCTTGTCGCGAGGGCCATCCATTACAACTCATCGAAAAAGGATAACCCGCTCGTCGTGGTCAACTGCGGCGCCATACCGGAGACCCTGCTCGAAAGCGAGCTTTTCGGTTACGAGAAAGGAGCATTCACAGGGGCGTCAAATACCAGGCTGGGGAGATTTGAACTTGCGAGCGGCGGGTCCATATTTCTTGACGAAATAGGCGACATGAGCTTCAATCTTCAGGTTAAGCTCTTGAGAGTTCTCCAGGAAAAGACCTTTGAGAGGGTGGGCGGAAGCAAGACCATAAGAGTGGATCTGCGGGTAATCGCCGCCACCAACAGAAACCTGGAAGACCTCGTAAAAGATGGAAAATTCAGAGAAGATCTCTATTACAGGCTGAATGTTGTGCCCATCCATATTCCGCCTCTGCGCGAGAGAAAACAGGACATACCCCTGCTTTTAGGTTACTTT
>CAYPHO010000545.1:0-1571 GCA_964410245.1 uncultured Treponemataceae bacterium
ACGGGCCCTCGATCGGATTGGCCCTCGATATCGTCAGGCTCCTGCGGAAGTCCTTCCCGCCGCGCTCTTAGGGGATGCCAGTACCCGGCCGGGCGAGGGGCTTCGGCCAATAAAAAGTAACCCCTCGCTCTGGTTCCCGGGCCCCCTCCTGCCGATACTCGAGGATACGGCGATTTCGAAAAGGAAGCACCGCCATGGCCGCATCGCAGCGAACGAGGGAATCTTTCTTGCTCAGGCGCTATACCGGATCCTACGACGGGGCGGATTTCCTGACCAAGGCCAAGGCGCGGTACACCCTCTACCTCGCCTTCCTCCTCCTCGGGATCGACCTGGCGCCCTTCCTGGCGATGATCGGGGCGGGATTCAAGCCCGTCGAGGCCGCCTTCCGCGTCGCCGCGGTGGCCGCGGTGGCCGCGGCGCTCGCGCTGCTCAGGCGCCGCAAGGCCCAGGCCGCCATCGGCCTGCTCCTCCCGCTGACGCTCGTACTGATCTGGATATTCCTGTTCATCCGGCCCTTCTTCCATTTCTACGAGCTGTACGCGATCGGCTTCCTCCTCGAGTCGACGATCCTCATGGCCTGCCTGGCCGGGCGCTCCAGGGCCCTGCCGCCCCTCATGGCGGCGGCGTCCTTCGCCGCGGTAATCCTTTTCTATCTCACCAAGACGAAGCTCCGCATGCCGCCCGAGGATTCCCCGAAGGCCGTGGAGTCGCTCTTCTTCCTCGGCGTGTTCTACGTCCTATCGGGTATCCTGGGCTACGCCGTCATGCGCCTGACCGAGCGCTTCGCGGCGATCGCGCGGGAGGAGATGCGCAAGAACCGGGAACGGATCGGCGCCCTGGGAGAGGCCCTCGGCTCGGTCCGCGAGGGCATGGCGGTCGGCGACAAGCTCCTCGGCTTCGCGGGCGAGAACGAGCGCCGCGCCCGGGCCTCGGGATCGGACCTGGAGGGGCTGAAGCACGATTTCATCGTCCTGTCGGACGGCATGGAGCGGACGAGGAAGGGCACCGCGGAGATAGCCGGCCTGGTGGAGACTGTCCGCGGCCGGACCCTCGGCCACTCCTCCGACCTGCAGGAGACGAGCGCGGCGATAGAGCAGATCAACGCCACGATCGACGCTGTGTCCTCCGGGGCGGACGAGAAGCGCGAGAGGATGAGGGATCTCCAGGCATTGACGGACAAGGGCGCCGCCGACATGGGCCGCGCCCAGGAAGCGATCGCGAGGATCGCGAGCTCCTCGGAATCGATTACCCAGATCGGCCGCGTCATCGAGGAGATCGCCAGCCGCACTAACCTCCTGGCCATGAACGCCAATATCGAGGCCGCGCACGCGGGCCAGTTCGGCAAGGGCTTCGGCGTCGTGGCGAAGGAGATCCGGGGCCTGGCCGAGCGCTCCAGCGCGAACGCTTCCGAGATCACGACTACCCTGAAGGCGATCTCCTCCGAGATCGAGCAGGCCCGCTCGGTCTACCTCCAGGCGAGCGATGGCTTCAAGGTCATCAAGGACGAGGTCGGCTCGGTAGGCCAGGCGATGGACGGCATCTTCAACGCTCTTGCGGAGGTGCGGGGCGGG
>CAYPHO010000546.1:0-211 GCA_964410245.1 uncultured Treponemataceae bacterium
ATTTTCAGGATCGTACCCAAGAAAAATCGCCGGCGTAATCGATGGGCCGACCGGTACCACTTCTCTGCGTTGACCAGCACTGTCTTGACGAGCTTGCCCAGCAGGGCCAGGAGGTCGTTAGCTTGACCGGCTGCGGTCTCAGCTCCATTCTTGAAGCTGTACAAGGTGCCATCGGCGATGTGCAGCCATCCTATACGACATGAGCCTCGCG
>CAYPHO010000546.1:222-1568 GCA_964410245.1 uncultured Treponemataceae bacterium
AGGACGGCTAGAAAGAGCGTTGCGCGCTCGAATGAACTCCTACTTCGCCGCCATGTACTCGTCGAGAGCCTCATCGTGCCCTACGCCTTGGTGGAGCGGACGCGGATCATCTACTCGGTCTTCCCCTCAAAAGCATCCAGATCCCGCCCTGCTACGTCTTCGCGCCCGAGCTGATCGACAGGCTCGAGTACCTCATGGGCGAGGAGAAGATCTACATCAACGATCGACGCATCCTCGAGGCCGAGCGCCTCCTCGCCCGGCGGCCCGATGATGGAGTATGATGAGCGATGCGCGGAAAAAAGCTGCTGATCAACTGGGTGTACTTCGCTCCCGTCGGGCATACCATCGAAGCCCTCAGGTACGCGAATAATCTCCAAGCCGGGAATCCCGGCCTGGAGATATCGCTGGCGATCAACAGCCGCGCCGGCGCGGAATTGACGCGCTGCGTACCCGCGGTGCATCGAGTATTCCCGATCGATGTCGAGGAATTCGATACGCCCTCCGCGCGTCGCGCGTCGCTGGAGAGCGTGCCGAGAGCCTGGGACCTCTATTTCGTCGACGAGCGACATCGGAGTCCCATGGGCTGGCCCCCCCTCGATAATTGCGATCTGGCCTTCCGCGAGCATATCCGTGCCGAGCGCGCGGCCTATACCTGGGCGGAATTCGGGAGCCTCGGGTTGAAGGCGAGCTCCATCCCGCTGGCCCTTCGCCTTCCTCCCGAAGCACGCGGCTATGCCGACGACTTCCTCGCGGAGCCCCGCGCGACGCGCATCACCCTCCTCTTCGGCTCCGGATCCGAGGCCTCTAGGACCCCTTCGCTCTCGTTCTGGAGAAAGCTGATCGGGCGGCTCATCAAAGAATTCGAGGACCTCGAGGTGATCCTCTTGGGCGCGAGAACGGGGAAAGGGACGATCACCCAGGGGATCTCCAAGGATGAGGTCGCCGAGCTTACGAAGGCGTTCCCCCGCGTCCGCGACGCCTTCGACATCGGCCTCTTGAATCAGCTTGCCATCGGCGAGCGCTGCGATCTTCACATATCGCCCCACAGCGGCATGTCCTTCGCGCTGCAGAGCGTCGGCCTCCCCTGGCTCGTCCTCTCGGGAGGCGAGACGGCGGAGACCCTGCTCAACGGCGTTCCTTTCGCCTGCGCCTATCCCGCTTGCGGGAATTATCCCTGCGGACCTTGGTGGGCGCCCGAGAAGAATCCCATGCGACCCGAGTGCGTCGAGCTCAAGAAAGCGGGAAAGCCCTACCCCTGCCTGGACGAAGACGTCCTCGAGGCTGCGCTCCCCATGATCATGTCCGCGGCCAAAGAGCTCGTCGGGGGAAAGCGGCCGTATTTGGAA
>CAYPHO010000547.1:0-1550 GCA_964410245.1 uncultured Treponemataceae bacterium
GACCCCGGGGCCCATCGGGATCAACATGGCGACTTACATCGGCTACCGCATGTTCGGGGTGTGGGGAGGACTCGTCACGACCGTCGGCACCGTGCTTCCCTCCCTCATCGTCATTCTGCTGATCGCCCGGTACTTCGGGAAATTCCAGGACAAGCCTCTCGTCAAGGCCGCCTTCTATGGTCTTCGCGCGGGAACCACCGGGATGATCGCGGTAGCGGCCTGGCAGGTAATCTTGATCGCCATACTGACCCTGCCTGAATTCCGCCTGAGCGGATCACTGGCGGATCTCTGTTCCTGGCCCGCCCTTGGTCTCTTCGTCGGAGTATTCACCCTCAGTCAGAAGCTCGACTGGCATCCTGTCGCCTTTATCGCCATCGGGGCCATCTTCGGTGTTTTATTCCTTTAGTCTCATGGATAATTCAATCCTGCCGTAAAGTTAATTTGTAATCCATTTTCCCCGATATATGATATACTGGAGGAATACGACACCAGTTACACCAGGGGTACATAAAAAATGCGACGCGCGAGTGAAAAAAACGGGTTACTGCGTGAGTGTGCGATCTTGGTTCTTTTTCTGTTCTGTTTTGTTAACCCGAATGTCTACTCCTTACCTAAAGCCAGCTCCGGCGTTCTTGATCTGCGCGAATGGGATCTCGCGGGAGGGGAATGCCTGTCCCTGGAAGGCGAATGGCTCATGTATCGCGAACGCTTTCTCGGTCCCGCCGACCTTGCCGGAACGAACCTTCCCGAACCCCTGATCCAGGAACTGCCCGGCTACTGGAAAGTGCCCGACGTGCTGCCTGCCCAATCCTTCGCGACCTATGTCCTGACCATCCTGCTTCCCGAATCCGTCGTGGCCGATAACGTCGTTCTCGGATGCCGTTGCTCCGATATGACCTCTGCCGGAAACGTATGGATCGACGGGAAAAAGCTCTTCTCCAGCGGTATCGCCGCTATGGACGTCAAGGGCGAAAAGCCGGAATTTCGCCCCGGCACCATTTTCTTCAAGCCGAACTCTTCGACTCTTCAGGTAATGATCCAGGTTTCCAATTTCCATTACCGTACCGGGGGCATTTGGGGCGTTCCCCTGCTGGGAACGGCGGGAGCCATCTCGAACGTCTGGAGCGGCTCGACGCATGCCATCCTGTTTCTGCTCGGGGCCCTCATCATCCTGGGCATCTATCAGGTGTGCCTTTTCGTATCCCGCCGCAAGGAACAGTCCTCCCTGTGGTTCGGGCTTCTGTGTATCGTAATCGCCATGAGAAACATAGGTTTCGGCAAGCATTACATATACTTTTGCAAATCTATAGTCTTCATTAGTATTTATTGAAGGCACAAAAGGAAAAGCAGATGCTTTTAAATACCCTATATTTAGAAAACTGAATATTGCGACAATAATAAAAATTTTTTTCATAAATTTTTTAATTTTTTTATACATGTTAGATTTATAGCATATAAAAGGAACTTATTTTATCACCTTTTTGGAGGGGAAGCAGTCTTTATTGCTTAAGCCTAAACATTAGAAGTATTGTTATGAAAATTAGTAGTTC
>CAYPHO010000548.1:0-1549 GCA_964410245.1 uncultured Treponemataceae bacterium
GCCTCCCCGGCATCGGCGGTGTCGGCGAGCGAAAGCTCCTCGGCCCCGAGGCTCCGATCCAAGAGCTCCTCGAGCTCGGCGAGGAGGATCGACTCTGACCTGATGCGCCCGGAAAGCCTCGACGAGGAACGAACCTCGTCCCGGGATAGGAAGGCGCGAAGCTCGCGGACTCGGGCCAGGGCGGCCGAGTCGTCGCCCGAAGCGAGCGCGTCGCGGATCCTCGAGGCGAGCCCGTCGATCTGGTTCTCGATAGCCGCCGTCGAGGATTCGGCCTTGACCAGGGACGCGAGCTCTGCCCGGGCGGCCGCCAGGTCGGCGGCGCGCTCCTCGCTCAGCCTCTCCATGATGCGCGTCTTCTGCTCAAGCTGGGTCTTCAAGGCCGATTCGCGCCGTTCGTAATCGGCCGCGATCTGGCGCTGCTCGCGCTCGAGGGCGGTAAGGCGGGTCTGGTACTCCGAGCGGAGCCTGTCTATGTCGGCCTGCATCCTCGCGCGCTCGTCCTCGAGCTGGGCGCGGTACTTCGCGAGCTCCTTCTCGTAGTAGGCGCGCCTGTCGGCCTCGAAGCGCTTGATCCGGGCGTCGATCTCGGCTGCGCCGACGCCCGCGGTCGCGAGGCGGGCGCGCTCGGCCTCGATCTCCCGCTCGAGGAGGGCCTTGAACTCGGCCTCCTTCAACTTGATCTTCTCGTCGAAATCGCGCTCGAGCGCGGCCTGCCTGGACTCAAGCTCCTTGAGGCGGTCGCGCACTTCCTGGATCTCGCGCTGCTTTAGGCCCATCTGCCTCTGCGCCTCGGTCCTGAGCTCGCGTATGAGCCTACCCTCCACGCTGGAGTACTGGGTCTCCTGGGCCCTGAGCCGGCTGTCGTCCCTGCCTGCGGAGAGGCCGAGGACCAGCACGACGGCGGCCGCCGCGACGAGTATCCCGGCGTTGACCAGGATCGGAACCAGTATGCCGCGCCGCGCGCCTTCCGGCCTGAAGCTCGTCGCCTCGACGGGGATGCGGTTCTCGGTGACTACCTTCTCGATCCTCGCGCGGATCTCGTCGCGCTCGGCCGGCGATACGCCCGCTTCGTCCGCGAGCTCGGGGAAATCAATGCCGGTTCCTGCCATCGTCCTCAGGCCCCCTCGCAGCTTGTCGTTGTAGTACGCTCGACACCCGAGTATACTAGCCGCCATTATGAATATGCGAGCCCTCGCCGCGCTAGCCTTCTTCTTCTGCGCGGCCTCCCTCTCGGCGCAGTACGGAGCTGTCGCGGAAGCCGCCGTCGGCGGCGCGGGCCCGAGGGTCGGCGAGTGCCTGCTCCTCGTCGCTACCGCCGCGGGGAGTCTTGAGCCCGAGCTCCCGGCCCGGGACGCCAGGGCCGCCCTGGAGCGCCTGGGCTACCGCCTGCCGCGGGCCGCCGACGGCGAGGCCATGCGCTGGTCCGACCTGGCCTTCCTGGCCGCGCAGCTCTACGACTTGCCGGGCGGTTTCGCCTACCGCGCCTTCCCCGGCCCCAGGACGGCCTACAAGGAAGTCCTGCGGCTCGGGCTCCTCCCTCCCGGGACCC
>CAYPHO010000549.1:0-1534 GCA_964410245.1 uncultured Treponemataceae bacterium
ATTTTACCATACTGAGTATCCCTGATATTCATCCGCAAATTCCGTTCATATCGCCCAGGCTGCGTGCAGACTACTTTTCATTCATCCTGACAAAAGCCGGATCAGGAATTTATTACCTGGATGACAGCAAATTTCCTTTTGATTCCGGAACCCTTTATTTCACCAATCCGGGACATGTCAAATCTTACGAATTGCACGAATCAAAAGAGGCCTATATCATTGCCTTATCTGACAACTTTCTGAGGGAATACGTCAATACGGAAATCTTCAGGGAGTTCCCTTTTCTACTGGCTGAAATGGCCCCTCCTGTAAAACTGTCGCAAAATGATTTCGAGGAGTTTTCTATGCTCTACAATCAAATTTTGAGCGAATTTAAAAAGGAATCCGGGTACAAAAACAAAATTCTGGGAAATCTCTTTACTGTATTGCTGCTTAAAATCAAAGAGAAATTCTGGCTGAACTACAATCCGATAGAAGAGGGAAACAGGAATTCCCAAATTGTCAAGTTATTCAAGCAACTTCTGGAATCAGAATTCAGAAAAGTTATTGACAGGGATCAGAACGGAAGTAAATTGCAGGCCCAATATTTAGCCGAAAAAATGAATTTGCATCCCAATTACCTGAACTCAGTGATCAGAAGCAAAACAGGCAGAACAGTGAATGACTGGATATCCGCACAAACCCTGGTTGCAGCCAAAAATCTTTTGCTGAGCACCTCTTTTTCCTCCAAGGAAATTGCAAGTAAATTAGGCTTTAGTGAACCCACTCATTTCAGCCGGTTTTTTAAAAAGCATACCCGGTTGTCGCCAGGCTCATTCCGAAAATCGACTAAATAAATGACCAACCTTTGAAATTGGTCATTTTTCGTTTGATTGAGGTTGCATGATTTATGCCTTTATTCCTCAATTTCGTCCTGAATATCTAATCAAGGAGGACATTATGCCAACCATCTCAATTGCACTGGATCAGACTAGTGAAGAAAAAAAGAAACTACTGATCGAAAATCTTACAAAAGTAGCTGCTGAAATTACAGGGTATCCTTCTGAATTCTTTTTTGTTTATGTGCAGGAGCACCCGGCAGAAAATATCGGAGTCAGCGGCAAAACCCTTAAAGAAATGAGAAGTCAGGAATAGTATCGCTAAAGGAGATTACCCATGAAAAAAAGAAAAATAGGAAACAGTGATTTGCAGGTATTCCCACTGACCGGAGGAGAGAGATGCGCATAGGCTTCATCGGACTGGGCACCATGGGAATGTCTGAATTCTATGGAGAAGCCGATGAAAAACAGTCGATCAACACAATTCACAAGGCCCTTGAGCTTGGCGTTGATTTTTTTGACACTGCTGATATGTATGGTTGCGGACGCAATGAAGAATTGCTCGGAAAAGCCTTAAGAGGCAGATTCAATAAAATTACGCTTGCCACCAAGTTTGCCATGCAGCGGGGACCAAACGGTGAATTTCTGGGGATCAACTGTAAACCCGGATATGTAAAACAGGCCTGCGAAGCAAGTTTAAAAAGACTGGGAATAGA
>CAYPHO010000550.1:0-1533 GCA_964410245.1 uncultured Treponemataceae bacterium
GAGCGGATCGGCTACGCGAAGGACATGATCGTCGACCTGATCTTCGTCTTCACGAAGGAGAAGGAGTTCAAGCTCGAGGCGACGGCGAATTTCCGCTGGGGCCTGCAGGCCCACGTCGAGGAGCGGGATTTCGAGGTCAATCCGGGGATCGACAAGCTCATGGACAAGCTGGAGCAGAAGATTTCCAAGGAAAAGGAAAAGATCCAGGAAAAGAAGTAATCCCGCCCGAGGCCCTCGGGGGACCCCCGCGAGGCCGGGGGCCCTCGCGGGGTGCCCGTCATTGCGTACGCGGCATTTACATAGTAGACTCCCAGCGTGCCCTCGCCGGACGATCAGAAATTCACGGTCCTCGATCTCCTGGACCTCGACCTCAAGGAGCAGAACGCCCTTAACCTACGCTGCCTATGCGGGCGGAAGGGCCTTCCGCGCGAGATAACCACGCCCGACCTCAACCGCCCGGGCCTGGCCCTGTCAGGCTTCTACGAGTCCTTCGCGTGGAACCGCCTTCAGCTCTTCGGGCGCGGCGAGAACGCCTACCTCAGGATGCTCGAGGAGGAAGGCCGCACCGAGTCGATGCAGAAGCTCTTCACCTATCCGATCCCCTGCTGCATATTCACCCACGACATACCTCCCGGGAAGCTCTTCACGGCGACGGCCGAGGCCGCCGACTGCCCGGTCCTCCAGACCGACCTCGCCTCCAGCGAATTCTCCAGCCGCGTCATCCGGGTCCTATCCGACATCTTCGCGCCGCAGACCACCGTCCACGGCGTCCTGGTCGAGGTCTACGGGATCGGCATCCTCATCGTCGGCGACTCGGGCGTCGGGAAGAGCGAGACGGCCCTCGAGCTGGTCGAGCGCGGGCATCGCCTGGTCGCCGACGACGTCGTGGAGATCCGCTGCGTGAACGGCGCCATGCTGCTGGGCCAGGGCGCGAACAAGGTGATCGGCCACCACATGGAGATCCGCGGCCTGGGCATCATCAACGTGACCCACCTCTTCGGCGTCGGCGCGATCAGGGACAAGAAGCAGATCCAGCTGGTGTGCAACCTCGAGGAATGGGACTCCAACAAGGTCTACGACCGCATCGGCACCGAGGAGCTGACGACCGAGATCCTGGGAGTCCGCGTGGCCAAGCTCGAGATCCCGGTCAAGCCGGGGCGCAACATCCCGATCATCATCGAGACGGCCGCGATGAACGAGCGGCTGAAGAAGATGGGCTACCATTCCGCGAAGGAATTCAACCAGAACGTGCTGCGCTGGCTCGAGAGCGAGAACGCCCGGGCCCTCTACTTCAATAGGGACGACTACCTGTAAGGGCCGCGGCGGCCCGGGCGGCCCGGCGCGGGGCGCCCCGGCGGCAGCGCGCATACGCGAGCATCCATGGGGGAGCGATGACCGAGCTGACGGTGACCATCAAGAACCGAGCGGGGATACACGCGAGGCCCGCGGCCCTTATCGTCCAGACCTCGAGCAAATTCGCCTCGAGCATCTGGATCGAGAAGGGATCGGACCGAATCAACGCGAAGTCGATCA
>CAYPHO010000551.1:0-809 GCA_964410245.1 uncultured Treponemataceae bacterium
GCGTCGTAGGCCCGGCGCGAGGCCAGGGCGAGAGCCAGGGGATCGCGAACTGGCGGCGGCGCAACGGCAACGGCGAGCGGGCACTGCCTGCGCGGGCGGTAGGCGCGGCCGGGTGATAGGAGGATGTGGTGGCCCTTGTAGTCGAAATCGGGGCCGTGGGCCTCCTCTAGCCGGTCCATCCCGCCCTTGCTGATCTTCAGGAATTCCTCGATCTCGCGCATGGATTCGAAGGGTTCCCCGTCAACCGTGCCGGATCTTCGCTTGCTCATGCTGCGCCTCGCAGGTTCCGCTTCCGCTCCGAAGGCATCGCCTCCCACTCCGCGCGCCTTACGGCCTCCGGACGATCGAGCCAGGCACGGTATTCGGAGAGCGTGTAGCGGCCGAGCCCTGAGCCGAAGGCAGGGATGCGCCAGGGCCGCGAGACGAAGTAGTTGCGGCCGAGTCCGAGAGCACGCGCCGCGGCCGCGGGCGCCAGGAGCTGGCCGTCGTCGCCCCGGAGCCGGGCCTCGATCGCGTCGAGGCTGTCGAAGACGGCGGTGAAGATGTCGGCGAGGCTTGCGGTCGCGGGGTCGGGGCGGGTCATGATGCGGTGGCCTCGCGAGGGAATAAGCGCGAAAGCGCATCGAGGCCGATGGGCGTAACGCGGGTCTGCCTGGTTATGTGCTCATGCGGCGGCTCGCCATAGGTCCGTGTCTTGACCTCGAAGTAGCCCTTATCGAGATAGCGCTGGGCAGGAAGCCAATCGCCGCCGCGGCGGAAGATCATGCCCGCGTCCTTATACAGCGCCCGCGCCAGGGCGATCTTTTGCG
>CAYPHO010000551.1:819-1532 GCA_964410245.1 uncultured Treponemataceae bacterium
GGCTGATGGCCTAACTGCTTCGCGGCGTCGGAGATGCAGATACTGCCGGAGGCGTCGAGGAAGCGATCGAAGGCTTCTATCTTCGGGGCGGCGATTCCCAGGGCTCGCACCGCTTCTTGCTTCGCTTCGAACTCGTCAGCCCACGCCCGAGCGGCCGCGACTGGGTCCGAGAAGTCGGGCAGAGCCGGAAGCCGGGCTTTGCGCTCCAGCTCGAGCCAGCGGTCAACGACGCGGGCACGAAGCTCTACGGAATATCCCGAGATCAGTATCATGGTCTCGCGATAGGGGAGCTTGTAGCAGTTCCGCTGTTCGCCATTACCAGCGATATAGACCGATCCAAAACTGGATTGGTCGGTACCGCTCAGCCTGGAAAGCATTTCCTTTATGTCGCGACAGACGTGTCCATGGTTCTTATTCGTAAGTCGCGCGATCTCTCGCGAGTCCATGGTCGCAACCTGAGACGAAAGGGCTATCTCGTTCATGCTCCCCTCCTAAGCGGACTTATTGAAGGCGATCGATTTCTCGCGCAGGTATTTGATGGTTTCGTTGACGACGTAGTGGCGGCCCTGGTCGGAGTCGATCTCGTCGAGGATGACGTCGATGTAGTTGCGGAGGTCGCGGATAGCGTGCTCGGGAGGTGTCGGGGGCTCGGGCGCAGGCGCGGGTGCCTCGGCCGCAGGCTCGGGCTGAGCCGCGTCCTCATCGGGTTCGGG
>CAYPHO010000552.1:0-1311 GCA_964410245.1 uncultured Treponemataceae bacterium
TTCGTAAGTCTCCCCGCGTCGTTTCTCTCGCGGGATTTGAAAGAGTGGAAATTGGTGATCAGAATCTTTGCCTTGCCCAACTGCTCCAGAAGATTGCCGGGGACGACGTCCCGCTCCCTGTAGTAGTTGTGGGGATCGCTCGGCAGGAGCACCCTGAGGCGGTCTCTGATCGTAATGCCCGGCGTCACGATGAGAAAGGCGTCGGAAAAACGGGCATCCTGCGGGTTGGCCAGCTTGTTGAGCGTGTGCCAGGCAATGATCATGGCCATCACTACTGTCTTGCCGCTGCCTGTAGCCATCTTGAAGGCCATGCGGAAGAGCGGGGAATTGCCTGTCTCGTGGGCCTCCCGGAGTTCGTTCTCTATCCAGGCATCGCCGTATTTTTTCGCCGTCTCGGTAATGTAGATGAGCGTTTCGAGCGCTTCTCTCTGACAGAAGAACAGCTTCTTCTCGCGGTCGGGAGCTGCCCAGTATTCGAGGAGCCGGGCGCTTGTCCTGGTGGCGTCCACATATCCGCCTTCCCGCCACATCTTGACGCGCTCCCGAACCCTGTTGATGAACTTGTTCTCCTTGAGGCGGTCCTGGGTCCACTCGGTGCCGAAGTCGAGTTGGCCCTGCTTGCCTTTTTTTTTGGGCGGCGCAATAGGGATGAAGTAGGCGCTCGTCCGGTGGGACGCTATGATCTCCTCGGTGATGCCTTCTTCAGTGAACCGGAAATGACGGGCAGGCTCGATGAAGGCCGAGTTGATTACCGGGTTTTCGATGATGACCTGTTTCAAATGATCCCCCTGGACGCTGTGAAATCGGAATCAAGAAGCTGCGGAATTCCTAATCTTCTACAACCGGGCCGCAGCTAAGTCAAGAGGATTCTGTTATTTCATTGACACGCATTGTTTGCCGTCCGCATACTCCCCTGGAATATGCACGGTCCGCTGGAAAATCATGTGGTTGCAACAATAATGGGAGTGTTGCTCCACAGCGCTTTTACCTCTGCCGTCCTTGCAATCGGCGCGAATCTCACATTCAGAGACATCGGCAGGGAACTCAGGAACCCCTGGCTTCTCGTCAGGACATTTCTCGTTGCCTGTGCGGCCGTTCCTCTCATAACTGCGAAAGTCGTGAAAACCTTTTGCGTCTGTCTGTTTTACCGGGTGTTATCTTTCGGGAAGTAGTGCGTTGTCATGCTGTGGAAGGTTCCGGTCATGAAGGAGTCGAGAGCAATTACGCTGGCACTCATTACGGGAACTCTCTTTCTCGAATGCGAGGAGAAAGCGAGAAACCCGTATTGCAGTTGGGACGACTGCGGCAAAG
>CAYPHO010000552.1:1321-1532 GCA_964410245.1 uncultured Treponemataceae bacterium
ATACGGTCAGCAGCGCCACGAAGTCGCCGAGCGTCATCTCTTCTTCTGCATCAAGGTGACGTACCAGTTCTTCCCGGCTCTTGGGAAGGCATATTTCCGGCATTTCAGGCCACATTCGAAGCAACGGCCTCGTGTGGGGCAGGCCGAACTGCTGTCCGATCCAATCAATGGTATATCCGATTGCCTTTCCGTCGAGCGGCAGCGTCATGTG
>CAYPHO010000553.1:0-908 GCA_964410245.1 uncultured Treponemataceae bacterium
TGTTCTCCGAATTCTCTCGACGTCTCGGGCATCAATTAATTCGCGAGATGCAAAACACTCATATAATGCAAGCTCGCAAGTGCAGATTTCCTCGGCGAGAGGTTTCATCACCCGCCCCCAATACAGCATGAAAGCGAGCATTGTCCACATAAGTGCAACAATAATGGTCAACACAACTACTTCGACTACTGGTCGTGGTCTATCGTTGCCTGTAACTGTGACTTCTTCCATCCGTCACCTCCGGATCCCATGGGAGTACCTGTCTGGGACCTCATAGATCCATACTCCCGGTGTCGGAACAGAACCTGGACATCTTCGTGTACATCATGGTCTTCGCCCCGCGTACAGACGCTTTCTCATCCCATTGAGTCTGCGTACCGATGATCACAATATGGTCGCACACCCAGGTTCATCCACCAGACGCAGGCAGTACCGCAGCGAGATTCTCTTGTTGGCATAGTGAAATGGGAAACTGCCATTCCAACCTCTTTCCCAGAGAATAGGCTCGATGATCTCCCGGCGGGCATACTGCCGCTTGGCATCGTCAGGCAGTGAGATAATATCCTGCCATGTCTTCCATGCCAGGAGGGGATCCGGCATGTGGTCAATGACACTCTGCGCGAGATCTCCATACTGTTGTCTTTCCCGGAGCATGCGGCACTTTGTCTGCACTTCCGCATCACAGTCAAGGGATCTTCCGGCGTCGACGATTGCCTGGTGGCTGGTGGTGATTGCCGCAAGCTCATGGAGCCACTCGAGCTCGCGGCGGTCGGGGTCGTGTCCGAGATTCTGATAGATCAAGGCGTGGACCTGCTCGTGGAGCAATACATCCAGCAACTGCAGTGGGGGATCATTTGCGGCCGCAACAACGTCAAGCTGGATCACGACCGAATGCAGGGCCGGTTCAT
>CAYPHO010000553.1:918-1531 GCA_964410245.1 uncultured Treponemataceae bacterium
GGGTCCCAGGTTGCCAGCAGTTCCCAGAGAAGGAAGTAGTGGGGCAACTCCATAGGATCGGACGCATTCCACTGCGCGGCGAATCAACACGCCATGCGCCCCTTCGAGCCATTCTGCAAGGAGGCCGCCGAATCTGCGTGCCGCGACTGTAGCCCTGCGTAGCGTCGGACTGTCACCAATCCTTGCGGCAAGAGCCTTGGCGTGATTGCAGGTGAAACGAGACGTGCATCGCTCCATCTCAATCACGGAAGCAATACGTTCTTGCACGAGATGTGAGAATACGACGGGATCGGTATCGTTCGTGATGGACATCATGTAGGGAAACAGGCCATGAGTCAGCCGTTCATACTCAGACACCTCGTCCCTGGTCCCCCAGACAGACTGGCAGCGTACCAGGGCATTCTTGAGGACAGTCACAGGTGTCACGTGGATCGTACACCCACCAATCTCGAAACAGAACTGAGCGTCGTCTGTACTTGTCTGCATACCTACTGTCTTCCTATCACTTCGTCCCGTGTCTCTTGGGTTCCTGTTTGCCTTTTCGTTCATTGGTTTTGCTTTTCGCGCCATGACGCGTCGTTGCATCGGAGGCCGGCTTCGACTGAGCGTGCCG
>CAYPHO010000554.1:0-1529 GCA_964410245.1 uncultured Treponemataceae bacterium
AAAAATGAAATGCTTCAGTCTTGCTGCAATCGTTCTTACATGCCTGCTGAGGGTGACATGTTCGGGGCCAGCGATCGAGAGAAGGTTCTGTTTGATTTTGAGGAAGATGCAGAACTGGATCGTTTTCAATGGAAGTGCCATACGTTGTTTGCTCTATCGGGTCAGCTCACAACTCATGGAACAAAATCCTTGAAGTTGGACCTGTTTCCTTCGGAATACCCGGGGTTGGCACCCATGATTAAGGATACGGACTGGAGTCGGTATAGGACGTTACGTTTAGATGTCTATAATCCACAAGGTGAGGACATTCTCTTGTCGGTCAGGATTGATGATAAAGAGGATTACCCTGACTATACTGATCGGTTCAACAGGAGTTTTGTCGTTAAGCCGGGAGCAAACACGATGACTATCCCCTTTGATTCCTTGATCACCTCCGGAACGAAGAGGATGCTGAATCTGAAAAGGATTTATCGTTTGCTCATTTATATGGCAAGGCCAAAGGAGAAGACAGTATTTTATTTTGATCACATAAGGTTGGCACCGTAAGAAAGAATCCCTATCTTCATCTCACTCTCATTTTGCGATGCCGAGTCATTCACATACCTGCTGAGGCCAAGAAATGGATGGATCACATATATCATTTTATTATTCAGGCAAGGAGTCTCTTACGATAAAACTCTTTATCCTCATTGGTCTTTGGATTGTCAGTTTTATGCCGGTTTATCCGAGCCTTGTGGACACCTGGCTGAATCACGGGGATAACTCTCATGGCATTTTGGTGCCGTTGATCTCGTTATATTTCATTTGGCAGAAGAGGGACAGGCTCAAGTTGGCCAAGATTTCCGGCTCAAATTGGGGAGCCCTTGTTTTAGTAATCAGTATGGCATTGTATCTGTTAGGTTTCGCAAGTGGGACTGCTGTCATTTCGCGTTGCATGATTGTTTTTTCACTTATCGGGCTTCTGTTGTTCACTTTGGGCAAAGAAGTGGTAAGGGTTTTGGCTTTTCCACTTCTATTTCTTCTTTTCATGATCCCCGTTCCAGTTGCATTACAAAGCGCACTAGCGTTCCCATTGCAACTGTTTGCAACAAAAATTTCTTATCTTCTCATCCAAATGCTCTCAATTCCAGTCCATCAAGAAGGTAATATGTTGTATTTTGCTGAAACTCAGCTGGAAGTGGCTGAGGCCTGCAGTGGTATCCGTTCTATGGTTGCCTTCACTGTGCTGAGCGTTGTTTTTGCCTACCTGCTGGACAAAGGATGGCGTCGAAGAATTGTGCTTTTGGCTTCAGCCATTCCTTTGGCTTTATTTACTAACATTGTTCGTATCACTGGTACAGGGATTCTGGCACATTTCTACGGATCAAAAATTACGGACAGCTTTTTACACGAATTCTCGGGCATTGTCGTTTTTGTGTTGGGATTTGTCTTGCTCATATCAGAATTCATTTTGTTGAATAGGGTGGGGGAACAGGACGAGTGACCGGTGATGAGTCACCAGAGGCCATTAAACAGCTAGGAGAAGAAAT
>CAYPHO010000555.1:0-1529 GCA_964410245.1 uncultured Treponemataceae bacterium
GACCACCGGCATGGCTTCGCGGGAGATCTACGAGCTTCGGGACGCCGCCGGACAGGACCACTCTAGGGATTTCCTGACCGTGGGGTCCATGGGGCACGCGCTGATGATCGCGACCGGCCTCGCGGCCTCATCGAAGGAGCGTGTCTGGTGCATCGACGGCGACGGAGCCGCGATCATGCACCTCGGCAGCCTGGGAATCGCCTCGAGGCGCGCGCCGCCCACGTTCAGGCATGTGGTCATCAACAACGGCGCCCACGACTCGGTGGGCGGGCAGCCCACGATCGGCTACTCGCTTCCCTTCACCGCCTTGGCGGAGGATCTCGGCTACAAGGCCGCGTTCCGCGCGGACGACAGGGAGGGCCTCGCCTCGGCGCTCGCCGAGATGGCCGGGGTCCAGGGGCCCGCCTTCCTGGAGGTGCGGGTGCGGGGCGGCGCCCGGAAGGACCTAGGCCGCCCCAAGACCAGCCCGGTTGAGAATAAGAAGGCTTTCATGGGAGGGTCGTGAAATCATGCCCCAGATTGAGCATCGCGGGCCGGGAGGCCTGCGCGAGCTGCCCTCGCTGATGGCCGAGCGCGGCGTCAAGCGGGCCTTCGTTTTGCACGGTCCCTCGGCCGTCGAGACTGAGCGGGCGAAGGAGATATTCGCGGGCGCGGCCGGCATCAAGGTCGCGTTCTACGGCGACGTCCCGCCCAATCCCGATTCCGAGGCGGTCGCCCGCGCGCTGGCGCCGTATTCTAGGATGAATCCCGACGCGGTCGCGGCCATCGGCGGCGGAAGCGTCATGGACACCGCTAAGATCCTCATCGCGATGACCTCCGGCGTCCCCGAGGCCGAGGTGCTGGCCAACCGCTTCGAGCCGGGGCCCGGCAAGCCGCGATACTGGGCGGCCCCGACCTCGGCGGGTACCGGCAGCGAGGCCACGCGATTCGCGGTGTACTACAAGGACGGGAAGAAGTACTCCCTCTCGAATCCCGCGCTTAAGCCCGACGAGGTCATACTCGATCCCGAGCTGACCCTGACCTGCCCGCGCATGCTGACCTTGGCAAGCGGCTGCGACGCCGTCTGCCAGGCCGTCGAGTCGTATTGGAGCAAGGGCCGCACGGACGAGTCCAGGGACTACGCCGCCCGGGCGCTCCCCCCCCTCTTAGCCAACGTCTTCCGCGCCGTTGACGAGCCGGGCGACATGAAGGTCAGGGAAGCCATGCTCTACGCCGCGAATCTCGCGGGGAAGGCGATCGACATATCGACGACCACCGCCGCCCACGCTATGAGCTATGGGATAACCTCACGCTTCCGCATGCAGCACGGCCTGGCCGTGATCGTCGCGATGGGGCCCCTGGTGGAGCTCATGGATCGTGAGCGCGCCTTCTTCGCCGTGCGCGGATTCCTGGACGAGGCCTTCGCATCCTTCGGGCCTCGCTTCCCCGAGGCCCTCGCGGCCTTCCGCACCGCGGTGCTCTCTCGCGCCGACGAGACGACGCGCCGCGCCGCGGCCGGCATGGGCGAGGAGGCGATCCTCGAGCTCGCC
>CAYPHO010000556.1:0-1521 GCA_964410245.1 uncultured Treponemataceae bacterium
AAGGAGTTCATATAAAACGTCCGATATTTGAAGGAGGATAGCGCGCCGACCATAGTACACGAATCGCGGCGGCGCGCACAAGGAGACGCAGCAGTGCATCCGAATCGAGGCGTCTTGGCCGCGCTGGTCGCCGCCCTCTGCCTGGGCGCCGCGGCCGCCCAAGCCGAACTAACCATTAGCTTCTTGGACAAGGCGGTCTATACGCCTGGCTCGGACGTCTACGTCAAGGTGACCGTCAGGAACGACTCGCCGTCGACCTGGCGCTTCAAGCTGGCCGACGAGAAACGCCTGTCGGTCGGCTTCGAGGTCCGCTCCCTGGCCAATCGCCGGCTCGAGGCGAGCGATTCCTGGAAACGGGCCATGTCGTCGAGCGCTCCGGTCTACTACCGCGAGCTCGCCATCCAGCCCGGCGAGGAATACTCCTTCGTCGAGAATGTGGCCGACTACGTGGCCCTATCGGAACCGGGCGCCTTCTTCGTCGTATGCACCCTCTATCCGGAGCTCTCGGGCAGGACGGCGGAATCGTCGACGATACGCTCGAACGCGCTGTCCCTCTCGATCAGGCCCGGAGCGCCGACCCCCGCCGTGGCCGAGCGCTTCGTGGCCGGCACCGCGGAGATCCTCAAGGCCGAGCGCATCGGGCCCGACGAGGTCGTCTCCAGGACCATACGGGCCAGGCAGAAGGGCAGATGGAACGAATTCTTCCTCTATCTTGACGTCGAGCGCCTCCTCAAGGCCAATAGCGACAAGAGCCGGTCATACGACCGCGAGTCCGACGACGGGCGGCGGCGCATGATCGAGTCGTACAAGGCCGACTTGATGGCCAGCGTCGTCGACGCCGACATTGTCGTGGTACCGAGCTCCTTCGATATACTCGAGACGCGGTACGGAGCCTCGTACGGTACGGTGCGCGTAACGCAGAAGTTCGACTACGACGGCTTCAAGATGGTAAAGGAATATACCTACGAGCTCGAGCGCCGCGACGATATATGGTATATTGTGGCGTACACCGTACGGAACAAGGGTACCGAATGAAGGCTCTCATCGTCGTCCAGGACGACGCCGTGGCGGAGGTGGTCAGCTTCTACCTGCACCCCCTCGGCCTGGACATCATCCATTACCGGGATCCCCTCAAGGCCCTGGACAACCTCGACGAGATCATGCCAGACGCCGTGATCATGAGCGCCCGGGACTTCCCGCGGCACTGGAAGGCCATCGTCGTCGGACTACGCTCGGCGAGGCCCAAGTCGGCCTGCGCGGTCATCCTGCTCAAGGGCGACTACTTCCCGTTCGAGGAGGCGGCCAAGGCCGCCTACCTCGGCGTGAACGGCGTCGTCAAGGAGGACCTCTCCGACAAGGCCGAGCTCGACCGCTTCCAGCAATTGCTCAAGCGCTACGTCGAGGTGGACGACGCCAGAGTCTCCGACCGCCACGCGCCCGGCCCCTGGGACCGGCTCGGCTTCATCTTCTGTCATCCTGTAACCTACCAGCCGATAGCCGGAGCCATCGAGACCATTTCAA
>CAYPHO010000557.1:0-1516 GCA_964410245.1 uncultured Treponemataceae bacterium
GGTTACTTTGGGCATGGCGCTTATTGTTTCTGGTTATTTAAAAAGTCTTCTGAGTCTTCTAAGTCATGCAGTCATGCAGTCATGCAGATTGCTCTTAAGCTTACATTTTACCTGCATGCAGGTTATGAGTTAAGTTACGACAATTTAAATGATTAAGAAAGGATAATTGTTGGGTCAGTTTTTAAAGCTAATAGCTAATAGCCAACAGCTAATAGCCAACCTGCCTAACGGCAGGCAGGCAGCCAAAAATGTCAGGGATTGACTTCCAGCAATCTCAGGTAACCATTGTTGATGGCGAATAACAACCCTTCTTTGCCCGAGGCCAGCTTGATTTTCCCGATGGCCTTAACTTCTCCCCGCACGCACAAACCGCTTTCGGCAGGCGGTATGGCCCTGATGTTCCCTTTTGAATCTGCCTTCAAAACAAGTCCTATACTGGCATCATTCCGGGGTGTTGCACTTTCCGATGCGTAAAAATTGCCGGCAACAACAAAAGCGGTTCCCTGGCCGTCATCATTGATTTCTGCCGTTGCGTTCACCGAAGAGATTTGCGCCCAGTTGGGCAACGGATGCATGGAGTATTTGCCGTTTCCCTGGTTCTCGATCCAGTAATGTGCAAAGGTATTGGCCTTGTAGTGCAATGAGGCGTTCAGCATGGCTTCACCGTATATATCCTCAAGCGTGGCACTGGCAAAATCCTTATAAGTGGCATATCGGAGTTTGACAACAGGTATTTGTTTTGAGGTGGCATCAAAATCATGCACGGGGTAGCGCTTTCCGTTCTCCCCGTAAGCCAAAACAATATCATTTTTTCCGTTCACGTCGAAATCGTTGCTGAAAATCTCAAAAGGCTCTTCCTGGCTTGTTTTATATTTGTAATTCTGACCCAAATTGCCTGCAACAAAGTCGATGTCACCATCCTTGTCCATGTCGATGGGTTGAATGCTGTACCACCACCCAACGGTTTCACCAAAGCCTTTTTTATCGGTAACATCCGTAAAACCGGATCCTGAATTTTCAAAAAAACTGATGTTCATCCATTCCCCAACAACAATCAGATCGAGATCCTGGTCTCCGTCAAAATCGATCCATACCGCATCGGTAACCAGCCCGGTTTTGATTAATGCCGGTGCCACCTGGTCGGTCACACTTTCAAACCTCAGTTCAGCACCTTTTTTGCCATTGTTTTTTAAGATATAACTGCTGGCAGGGTAGGGGTAATTCCCGGGCACTATGCGGCCACCCACAAACAGATCCAAATTACCATCGCGGTCATAATCAGCCGCTTTTACACATTTTCCGCTTTGGTTCAGATTTGAAGGAAGGGCAGTTGCATTCTTTTCAAACCCTTTTCCCGTGTTCAGGTACAACCTGTCCTGATAAATATCTGCCGGTTTACCAGCATTATTTCCCCCGCTGACCACATATATGTCAGTTCTGCCGTCACCGTCCGCGTCAAACAACAATGCTCCCGTATCTTCAAAGTCGCTGTCATCAGTCCATGGTCCGGGCATTT
>CAYPHO010000558.1:0-1513 GCA_964410245.1 uncultured Treponemataceae bacterium
ACAACCGCTCGGACTACGACCTGGGGCGGCACCAGCAGTTCTCGGGCAAGGACCTCCAGTACATCGACCAGGACAACGGCAACGAGCGCTACACGCCCTTCATCATCGAGACCTCGGCCGGCCTGACGCGCCAGCTCCTCATGGTCCTCTGCGACGCCTACGAGGATCAGAAGGTCGCCGACAAGGGCACCGACGACGATTGGCGCACGGTCCTCCACTTCCACCCGACCCTCGCGCCGGTCACCGTGGCCGTCCTGCCCTTGATGAAGAAGGACGGGCTCGCCGAGCTCGCCCAGGACATACGCAAGGACCTCAAGGAAGAGTTCGCAACCGACTACGACCAGGGCGGCGCCATCGGCCGCCGCTACCGCCGCCAGGACGAGGTCGGCACGCCCTTCTGCGTCACCGTCGACTACCAGAGCAAGGAGGACGGGACCGTCACGGTGCGCTTCCGCGATTCGATGGAGCAGATCCGCGTTCCCCGCGCCGAGCTCGAGCCGACCATAAAGAAGGCGATCAAGGACTATAAGAGAGTGTAATTACCCGATTATTGAGATGGGCGCGTATCCGGCGCGCGGCGCGCGCCGGATACCAGGCTCTTCGCGCGGAGGTCGATATGAAAGCGGTCGGACTCTTCTCCGGCAAGAACGTCCTCAGCTCCCTGATCCTCTTCCTGGCGGCCTATCTCGTCATCAGCGGCGGCTGGATAGGAGCGGCCGCCGTCTCCGCGGCCTCGGGAGGCGCCCCGATCCCCGACATGAGCATCTCCTATGATCCGGCCGATCTGGCGTCGATGTTCGCCGCCCTCGGCGAAGAGGGCAGGGCGGCCTACCTGTCCATGAATGCCTTCGACTTCTTCTTCGCCGGCGCGTACGGAGCATTCTACCTCATCGCCCTGGGATGGATCGTCTCGAGGCTCTTCCCCAAGGCGAGGGCCCTGCGCCTCATCGGCCTTATCGGGACCCTCGGCGCGCTCTGCGACGAGACCGAGAACGTCATATTCAGGCTCGCGGCTTCCGGCAGGGAAATAGGCGATTCCACGGCGGCCCTGGCATCGTTTTCCACGACCGCCAAGTTCAGCCTGATCGGCGCCGCGATGGCGCTGACGGCCGCGGGATTCATCGCTACGGCGATCGTCGCGGTCTCGAAGCGCCGTTCCCGATAAGTCCCCGGAGGACGCGGCCGCGAGCGTCGGCGGCTAGCGGAGCTCCAGCGATTGGCTGAAAAGCCAGTCGAATAGCGCGGGATCCCTGTAGCAGGGGCCGGGAGTATGGCCCATGCCCTCGTACTCGCTGTACTTGACGATCTCGATGCCGCCCAACGTCAAGGTCGAGGTCGTACGGTTATGGCCGGTCATCGAATCCGCGGCGATCGACTCGATAGCCCGAGCGTTGGCCGGCCGGGCTTTCAGGTTCGCATAGGCCGCCCGGGCCACGCTCACGCGCTCGGTAGAGTCGTCGAGGCCGATGTGGTACCAAAGCGAGGTCCTCGCGGCGGCCTCCTCGGCGAGGAC
>CAYPHO010000559.1:0-1511 GCA_964410245.1 uncultured Treponemataceae bacterium
CACCCAGTACCGGGGCAAGATCATCTGGTTCCTCATAACCTGCCGCCCCGACCTCCTGCCCATCGACCTCAAGCGCCAGGGCCGGGCCGAGGAGCACCTCGCCCTCTTCTACCCCGAGACCGAGGAGGAGAAGGCGGCCCTCTTCGAGACCCTGGTGCGCAAGCTCGACCTGTCCATCCGGCGCTTCCCGATCCAGGACCTCTTGAAGCGCTTCAGCCACGAGTTCTCGGGCGCCGACCTCGAGGCCGTCCTGATACGCGCGAAGTTTCGCGCGGCGATGGAGGGGCGGACCTTCATCACCAAGGAGGACATGGACGAGACGATGGCCGACTTCGTCCCGCCCGCCTATCCGCACGAGATCGAGCTGCAGAACCTCGTGGCCGTCGTCGAGTGCACCTCGAAAGAGATGCTGCCCAAGCGCCTCCAGGGCATCCCGCGCACGAAGCTCGTCAAGGACATCCAGGAGCTCAAGGCGCTCTTGGGAGAGCGGCCGCTCTAGGATCTCGCGGCGGCGCCGGGGCCCAGCCTTGCTATGGGCCCTTAACCGGTATAATCTGATCGGTACATGGAGCGAATCGAGGTAACGAAGGGCGTCTGGTACGTCCGCATTCCCGAAGCCGGCATCTGGGTGCTCTGCGGATGCCCCCCGGACGTCGTCAAGCACCTGATGCGGCGGGGCCTCATCGGCAACGAGACGCGCGAGGGCGTCTGGTACGAGACCGGCCCCAACGCCATCCTCCTGTCCGACGTCGCGGTCCAGGGCGGCGCCTTCTGCAACATGGCCGAGTTCCCCCTCCTCCAGATGTTCTACCGCCAGGGCATGAGCGTGCCCGGCCACGTCAACAACACGGGCCGCAAGCCCCTCTTCATCGGCCTGCAGGGCCAGATCGCCGCCCAGTCGGCCTACATCTCCTCGGGCACCTTCGGGCTGGCCAGCGCCGCCGAGATCGAGGCGGCCGGGATCAAGCCGGACATCGCGCGGGAGATCATGCGCTACAAGACCCTCTTCGCAGGCGGCAAGCCGCGGAGCCTGGGGGAGATCGCGGACTTCGCGCCCACGGACTCCGGCCGCGCCGAGCTGCCCGGCGGGGTCGAGGTGCTCCGGAAGTCGCTCAACGTCTACGCGTTCAGGCACAAGGGCGAGGAGGTCGAGGTCGACCTGAACCTCGCCCCCGGCGAGACCTACGAGAGCCCCATCCGGCCTGACTCCCACAGGGTCGAGCTGGACTACTTCTCGGTCATCCACTCCGGCGAGGGCAACGGCTGGGACAAGGACCGCTCCTGCATGGCATCGGTCGTCGTATTCCAGGGCAGGATCTACCTGATAGACACCGGCCCCTACGTGCTGGACTCGCTGACCGCCCTGGGAATATCGATCAACGAGATCGAGGGAATCTTCCATACCCACGCGCACGACGACCACTTCGCGGGCCTCACCTCCCTGGTGCGGACCGACCACCGCATCAAGTACTTCGCGACGCCCCTGGTCCGCACGGCCGTCATGAAGAAGC
>CAYPHO010000560.1:0-638 GCA_964410245.1 uncultured Treponemataceae bacterium
CCGAAACCACCGATACCAGGCCTGTAAGTTGCGGGATTGAAATATCATCGACTTCATGGCCCCCCATTGCCGGGGAGTACATTGTTTTGAGTGATAATCAAAACTGTCCGGTTGCCGTTTCCACCCTCGCGAGTGTTTCCCTTTCCGAAGAACTCTCTAAAGCAAAACCAAAAGACCTATGCATTGTCGGGAAAACGGAAACGGAAAATATCGGGATCGAAAAGATAATCAAGAATACGATCACAAATCCCTCCATTCACACCCTGATCCTCGCAGGTAAAGACTCAAAAGGACATCGCAGCGGGGCAACCCTTCTTTCATTGTGCGAAAAAGGTGTCGATGCTTCCATGCGTGTCATCGGATCTCAGGGGAAGCATCCCATATTAAAGAATGTGACCAGAGAAGAGGTGGAAGCCTTCAGGAGTCAGATCACAGTTGTGGACTTGATCGGATGCGAAGACGTGGACAATATTTCAGATGGAATTAAAAAAATAGCTGCAAGACAGCATCCATCATGCGGGAAGAAGAAATTTGCCCAGATCATACAGCCCGTTAAAATCGGATCTGTAGAAACCATTCAGGCTGAAAAAGCAAAGAAGGTTGCTCCAAGGCTTTTCTTCAAAAATGATTCAAAAGTC
>CAYPHO010000560.1:648-1505 GCA_964410245.1 uncultured Treponemataceae bacterium
AAGAAGAGTTAATCCATCAATACCCGGGAAAATCCGGATATTTTGTAATCCTGCCTTTGAATGACAAGGGCATCATTTCGGTCGAGCATTATTCACCGGACAACCGGCTGCTGCGAATTATCGAAGGCAGGAAAGCATCCGACATATACAAAATGATCACCCGGAATCTATGGGTAACAGAGATGTCACATGCGGCCTACATAGGCAAAGAACTCGCGAAAGCCGAACTCTCGATGAAGCATGGATTCAAATACGTCCAGAATGGGGCATAATAGACGATTGGAATAGGAAACATTTCTAATGGGACGGGATATTCTGGACGCACAGCAGCAATACTGGCAGGAAACGCTATTTGAGAATCCAGAAATGTTCGGTGAAAATGCCAGTGAACCGGCACGCAAGGCGGCAGTGCTTTTCAGGCGTGAAGGAAAGGCCACCATTCTTGAATTGGGTTCTGGTCAAGGCCGAGACACGATTTACTTCGCCCAAAGCGGGTTCCATGTTCACGCACTGGATTACAGCCGGGAAGGACTGAAAGCAATTGACAAGAAAGCTCGAGAGCTTGGACTTTCAAAATCCATATCAACCAGAATCCATGATATCCGAAATTCCCTACCCTTTGCCGATGGGACGTTCGACTTCTGCTATTCCCACATGCTGTTCTGTATGGCGTTGACAACCGCTCAACTTCAATTCCTGTCAGAGCAAATCCGGTGCGTTCTGAAGCCGGGAGGAATTTGCGTTTATACGGTCCGGCACACGGGTGACGCACATTATAAGGCAGGTATCCACCGGGGAGAGGACATGTATGAAATGGGCGGCTTTATTGTTCATTTCTTCAGCAGAGAGAAAGTAGC
>CAYPHO010000561.1:0-1504 GCA_964410245.1 uncultured Treponemataceae bacterium
TGTAATACTTTCCTTCTGGAGATTGTCCTGCAATGACTGTTGCAACTTGGCCTAATTGAATTAAATCCCACTTAGGGTCAATGTCGAAGCATGGTTTCCAATTATCTACCACTTGTTTGGCACCGTCGATGATCTTTTGGTAGGAATCCAGGTCCGCTACTATCTCTTCCTGGACAGAGAGGGGTGGGAGAGGGAAGGTTAAACTAGAATACTGCTGAGCATTAATGTTGGATATTGTGCCAGTTTTGGATTGATTACGGATCCATTTTTGATAGTATTCAGATTTAGTTAGGTAGAAAATGAACTTTGGTATAGCTTTATTTTTATCCAAAACAAAACGTATTAGATATCCAGCATAAATATACCTACCTTTTTGACTATGCAAATATACCCTGCCGACCGATCCAGACCGTGCAAATAGCAAATCATCCTGTTCCAATAAATACTGTTCTTCAATCACCGAGGGAGACACTATATCGCTGTCTTTCAAGTTTCCATTATCATCGATATCAGTGATTCGGATGTATCTGGTATCTCCATCAAAAGCGATTTTTGAGGCTCCTGATCCGTATTGTGCTTTTCTTACGCAAATATCGTCAAGCCTAACAATACTATAGTTATGGCTGATTAAAGCAGATGAAAGATACCTTTCCCCGCTCAGATTGTACTCCCCACTTTCCGCTAGTTTAGCCTTGTCCACCAGGATCACATCTTTATCTGGAACCTGAAACTCGTTCCCGGAAAATACAGCTTGTTTGAAACCCCCCGCGTTGGCGATAGCGGCAGGCAGATCGTTTGCCTTGATGGGGCGGCGTTGTGCGCCCAGGTCGAAGCCATCGGCATTGACCTTGAGGAAGATGACCTGGTTGGTCTTTTTGGCGAGGGCCCTGTCGATCCAGAGGATGGAGGTCTTGACCCCGGCATAGGGATTGAAGACCCCACCGGGAAGGGAGATTACACCAGCGAGGTAGTTTTCCTCGACCAGCTTTTTACGCAGCATCTTACAGGCTTTGTCGCTCTTGAAGATGATCCCTTCGGGAACGATGATCCCCGCCTTGCCATCCACGGTGAGGTGTTCCAGCATGTAATCCACGAAGAGCACTTCGCTGCGGGAGGATTTGATCGAGAAGCGGTTGTGGGGCACCACCCCGCCTTTGGGGGTCATGAAGGGCGGATTGGCGAGGATACAGGAAAAGTTGTCGTCCCATTTATCCAGGGAGGAGAGGGTGTCGTATTCGTAGATATGGGGCTGGTTGATGTTGTGGAGGAACATGTTCACGCGGGAGATGCGGACCATGTCCGGAGTGATGTCGTAGCCGAAAACGTTGTTCGAGAGCCCCATGATCTCTTTGGTGGTAAGCAGATCGCCCTCAATGTCCTTGGTATTGGTGCGGTAGATATGCTTGATGGCCGAGATGAGAAAGCCGGCGGTGCCGCAGGCGGGATCGAGGATGGTATCGTGTTTGCCGGGATCCACCACCTGGACGATGAAATCGATGATGTG